>CAYXMK010000141.1:0-6668 GCA_964465905.1 uncultured Ignavibacteriaceae bacterium
GCGGCGCCGCGCTGTGCAGCGGCGATTGTTGTTGCTCCGCCGGCGAGACCGTTTCCGGCGGGAGCTCTGGCTCAATATCCGGCGGCGAGCGGCGGCGGAGGAAAGCACATCTTCATTGCCTCGGGAGGTGCCTCTGCCGATTATGACGATCTGCTTTCAGCGGTGGTTGCGGCGGCAGAGTCGCCGGGGGATCCTGCTGTGGTCGACCGGAACAAGAATGGGAATGTGACATATTCTGAATGGCTTTCGGCTTTCTACAGAGTCGCTCGGGCGAAGAAAGCCCCCCTGCGGGGATACACGATGGAGCGGAGCACAGATCCAACGATCCAGAGGGTACCGAAGTGATGCCCGGCAGCATGGCAAAATCGTTTCTTCCGTTCGCGCTGGTGCTGGTGCTGTCTCCGGCGGCGGCGCAGTACCGTGGTGCTGCTGCTGTGTATCTGAATCAGGTTGACTTCAGCCGCTATCCGCTGGTGGACCTGTACGTCACGCTGGCAACACCTGCGGGCGAGCCGTTGACACTGCAGGAATCGGATGCCGCGGCGATCCAGATCAGCCAGAACGGCATCCGCGTACGACCTTCCGATATCCAGTCTCTCCAGGCGCTGAAGGAACGTGGCCAGGCGGAGATCTACATCGCCATGGTGTTCGACAATTCCGAGTCGATGCGTGGTCGGACCGATTTGCTGGAGGGGGCGGCGCGACGGTTCATCGGGAATCTGAGGACGGGTGACTTCGTGTCGCTGATTGACTTCGGCGACGGCAAACAGCTGGCGAACGTCGCCGAATACGATCGGCCGGTGCACGGGCGTGTGCGGCTTCCCTTCAGCAATTCGAAGGCGATCCTGCGAAAGAATCTTCCGATGGGATCGCTTACGGCCCGTACCTTCATGTACGATGCCCTCATCCTCGCACTCTCCTCCCTTCAGCGGGAGAGTGTACTTGGCCGGAAAGCCGTTGTGCTCTTCTCCGATGGTCTGGAGAACGGATCGGTCGCTTCTCTGGCAGATGTGAGGGGTGTTCTCTCCCGCACAGGGATCCCTGTCTACGCCATCGACTTGAACCCTGAGGTCAATCCAACGCTGCAGACTCTTGCCCAATCCTCGGGCGGAGAGTACTTCCACGTCAAGCGGCCGTCCGACCTGACCGATCTCTACCAGGAGGTGCTGAACCTGCTGAACGGGCAGTATCGCATCACCTACGTTTCGCCGGACAAAAACGTCTCTGCCAACACCTACGCCATGGAAGTAGTCACGGAAGGACGCCTCACGGGTCGGGCGTCGCGCCTCTTCACGATTGACGGTCAGAGCATCGCGTACTACAACCTGGCGCACCGTGAGAGCCAGGGATCGCAATCTGTCAGCGACTATCTGGATTTCCTCAGCGGCTTTCCCCGCTCGAAGCACACCGACGACGTCCGCATACGGCTCGGACGGTTCTGGCAGCAGCGGGGGGAGACGTCGAAGGCGCTCGGCGTCTTCAATATCATCCTGCGCAATCCGCAGAGTGCCGCCTACAATCAGGCACTCCTGCAGAAAGCCGAGGTGTTGAGAAACGAGAAGCGCTACGGGGCTGCCCGCCAGGCATACGCCGAGGTTCTGAAGACGGAATCCGATCCGACGGTGCGGGCAAAGGCGATGCTGGATCTGGCCAAGGCGTACACGGCGGAAGGTAATTTTTCCCTCGCCCTCGATACATACTCGGAGCTGACATCGGCCTATGAGGGAAGCGAAATCGCATCTGAGGCATTCCTCCAGGCCGCAACGCTCAACATGGAGATGGGGAATCTCCCCGCGGCTGAACAGAATCTCGAACAACTGGTCCAGGTCTACGGAGAATCGAAGACCGCGGTCTATGGGCGGCTTGAGCTGGCTCGCATAGCGGCGCGGACCGGACGGCACCGGGAAGCCGAGCAGCTGTACGCGCAGGTGCTGCAATCTCACACTGATTCCGAAATCAAGCATGATGCGGTTCTCGGACGCTCTGCCGCACTGCTGGCCGTCGGGGATGCTGCTCAGGCGGAATCCGTTCTCCGGATGCTGATCCGGGAGACGGCCAACGAGGCGTCGGCGCAGGAGGCGAAGGCCATGCTCGTGCCCGTCCTCCTGCATGAAGGTAAGCTGGCGGAAGCGCGTCAGATCTTTGCCGATCTGCCGCGTGATCTTCAGTCGCGTCTGCAGAGCGAACAGCGAGCTGTGCCTGTCCGTTCTGCGAGAGGAGACGGAACGGCACTCGTGAACGGTGCGTTTCTCGAAGGACCGTCCGGCGATTCAGCCCGGCCGGCGCTTGCCACGATTGAGTGGCCCGATGCCGTGGAGAAGTTCGCGGCCGTCGGCCCTGTCTATCACCTGCAGCCCTCCGTACTGCCGTCCGCCGCCGCCATCCCTGTCCATCCCGGGTGGGTACGGAGCGGGACCGTCGTGCCCGGAGTCTCGGGCATCTTCCGCTACGAGGCGGGCAACTGGGAGGAGATCACGCGGCGCTACGACAGCGGTGAGCGGGCCTTTGTCTTCGTGTGCGAGCGGCCCGGCGTCTACGCCCTGCTGGCCCGGCCGCCGAAGATCATCCGCCTCTACAACATCTACTTCGACCTCGGCAAATCGGCCATCCGGCGGGAAGACGAGCGTAATCTCTTTTCCATCATCGACGACCTGAAGGCGGTTCCCGACGCGAGAGTGGAAATCGGGGGGCATACGGATTCGACCGGCACGGAGGAATTCAACATCGAGCTTTCCTCGCGCCGTGCAAATGTGATCAAGACCTTCATGATGCAGAATGGCATCGACGAGGAGCGGCTGATTGCTCGCGGGTACGGCAGTCAGTATCCGCTTGTGCCGAATACGACGCCGGCAAATCTGCAGAAGAACCGTCGAACGGAATTCACGCTTATTCGACCGATTGCAGATCCCATGGGAGGCCGCGGCGGTGCAAAAGAACTGTATACCGTGATTCTGCGGGCCTGCCGGACGGCGAAGGAAGCGTATGAAGACAAGAAACTGTTCCAGGGCCGGGGTTTCGAGGTCATGGTCGTGACGAATGAAGAGCGGCTCTCATCGAAGTATGAACTGAGTCTGGGCATCTTCGAATCGGAGAACGATGCACGTCGTGCCATCGGAGCGTTCCGGCAGGAGTTCCCCGGCATCGAACCTGAAATCGTCGTATCGCGAGCGCGCAGATGAAACCAACGCTGAACAGCATGATCGTTGCGGCGGCACTGCTCATGGCGGGTCAACAGGCCCGGGGGCAGGACCTCAACGCAGCGTGGAGAACCATCGAAGAGCATTTCAAGAATTCGCGCCATGATTCGGTCTTGGTGCTGGTCCAGCCGTTCATCGCAGAGCTTCAGCGGCGCGGCCTGACGGCCCCGTTGAGCGTAGCGTACTATCACTACGCGGTCAGCCTTGCGCACCTCGGCTCCTATGGAGCGTCCGATTCGCTCTTTGCTCTGGCGAAACAGTCGGCCGCCGCGACGGGTGATACGGCACGGGTTTCGGACATCGAGTCCAAACAAATCCAGGTGTACGCCCTGCTGGCGAAGGCGAAAGAGGCCAGCGCACCCCGCGAAGCTGTCACCCTTGCCACCAAAGCGCTCCGCCTCATCACCGCCGCAGGTGATCAACAGGCGAGGGGTCGTCTGCTGCATCTGAGGGGATTGCTCTATGCAGGGATCGGAGAAACGGAGCGGTCCCTGGAGGATCTCGAGGAAGCCCTCACGGCACTCGGAACGGCTCCGGAAGCGAAGCCCATCGTCGAGCGAATTGTGCCCTACCTCGCCGAGCAGTACCTGAAGCTGGATCGCCTGGATCAGGCCGGTCACATGATCGCCCGCTGTACTGTTCCCTCGGTCCGGCTCGAACTGACGATCGGTCTGGCTTCTCGGAGGGAACGGGAGGGTCGTCTGGCGGAAGCAGACAGTCTCCTTGCCGCAATCCAGGATGAGCTGTTCAAGGGAGGGAATGAACGTCGCATCGTCGAATTCGGCAGGAAGCGGTTTCAGCTCTCCGAAGCGCAAGGCCGCGCCGGCAGCAGGGATATGCTCCGGCGCATGATCGATCAACTCCGCAGCGCGGGCACGTCGGTCGGCGGCATCATACCGCTCCAGCATCTGCTCGCTCTGGCAAGCGTGCGGGAGGGGGATGTTGTCGAGGCAGAAGAGATCGTCCGGCAGATGAAGGCGTTCCCGGCGGCGAATCTCACGGAAGAACAGCGCATGCTGGTGCAGCGGACGGAGGCGGATGTCGCTTACCTGCGCGGAGACAACGAGCTGGCAGTCCAGCTCTATCGTAACGTGCGGGCGACGCAGCGGTCCCTGTCCGATCCTCAAACGACCGCCGTACTGAACAACCTTGGACTCGCGCTGACGCGCACGGGTCGGCTCGAAGAGGCCCTGGGGGCGTTCGAGGAAGCTGCTCGTCTCGCCCGGGCGGCTGGTCGCGAAGAGGAGGCAGTCCAGGCCGACGTGAGCGTGGGGATCGTGCTTCTGCGCGCTGACAGAACAGGGGAGGCAGTAACCCGCTTGACGCAGGCGCGGACGGTGGCCCTGGCCCGCCAGGATCCCCAGCTTGTCATCATGTCGTCGCTCCGATTGGCAGAGGCCTACCGGCGGTCGGGTCAGGAGAACCTTGCTTCCGGACTCATGGAGGAAATCCGGGCGGAGCAGGGAAAGCTCGCAGATCCCCTCAGCCGCATTCAGGTTCTGCTGGCGCTGGCGACGTCGAATCGAACGGTCGCCGGCGGCTATCAGGCCCTTGCGGATCTTCAGACGGCCTACGGACTTGCCCGGCGCGTCGGGGCACAGGGGTACCTGGGATCGCTCGCCCAGGCGCTGGCGGATGCCTACTTCGTGCTGGACAGCCTGACGACGGCGGAGGAGCACTACCGAAGCGCTCTCGAGATGTACGGCTCTCAGACGGATCCGCGCGCGGTGGCGGAAATCCGCTACAAGCTTGGACAATGTCTCCTCAGCCAGAAGCGGTTCGACGATGCACGGAATCAGGTCCGGACGGCACTGCGGAGTCTCGAGCGCACGCCGGTTGCCGATCCGGCGGCCGCGACTCCGGAGCAGGTTGTGGAGACGGACCTGTACGCCCAGGGTCTTGCCCATCTGGCCTACATCAACAGCGCTCAGGCGAGCTCCACCTCGCAGATCCGCATCATGCTCCAGGCCCTCCGGGAAGTGCAGCATGCGGTTGCCCTGCTGGAAGCCCGCCAGCTGGCTCAATTGTCGCGTGCTCAGCGGGATGCCGCCTCGGTGCGGAACGTGAACGCTTACCGGCTACTCGTGGATATCGCCGTTGCACTGTACGAATCCACGCAGGATGTGAAGTACTATGAACTGGCGTTCAACACCAGCGAGAAGTCGCGTGCAGAATCGTTCGTGGCGGAGATCGGTTCTCAGCTGGTGACAAAGCTGAACGACCCCGAGGCGCGCCGGCTGGCGAAGGTTACCAGTCCGGTCTTGCAGGGAATGGCATCTGCCGGACCGCTGGCAGTGGGGGAAGTTGCCGGCGGCGAGGGGACAACGAGGGGGACGTCGCTCGAACGGGAACGGGCCGCGAGGGCGCTGGAGAATTCACGAACTGAGTACGAGCGTCTCCTGCAGGCTCTCTCTTCCAAAGATCAGAAACTCGTCCAGCTCGTCTCGGTCAACACGCTGACGCTGAATTCGCTCCGGACCCTCCTTGAAGCAGACGAGCGGCTGGTGGCGTACTACGTTTCGCTCGACCGCTGTTACGTGTTTGTTGTCGGATCGGGCCTCCAGCAGCTTCACGTTGTGCACTGGCGGCCGGAGGATCTCGGCGCGACCGTCGAGGGGTATCGGATGGCGTTGCAGGATGTCCGCCGCACGGATCACTGGGTGACGGGCCAGATCCTCTACGATTCTCTCGTGGCTCCGCTGAAGCGGTGGACAGAAGGGAAACGGCTGATCATTGTGCCGTCCGGTCGGCTCAACACGCTCCCCTTCGGAGCCCTGTCGAGCAATCGGCGGTATCTCCTCGAGGAGTGCGATCTGAGCGTTATCCCGAATGTCAGCACACTGCAGTTTGTCCGAACGCCGAAGAGGGTGAGCTCCCGCTCGTCGGTCCTGGCGGTCGGCAACCCGCACAACCCGCACGTCAGCCGCCTCCCCGGCGCTGAGCAGGAGGTGATGGCAATCCGGTCGGTCTTCGAAGGCGCTTCGGTGTTCGTCGGTGACGCGGCCAGCGAGAGCAAGGTGCGCGAAGCCATGGGTTCCTACGACGTCGTGCATGTCGCTTGCCACGGGCTGTTCAACTACGAGTACCCCATCCTCTCCTCGCTGGCGTTGACACCCGATGCCGAGAACGACGGCTTCTTGCAGGTGCACGAGCTGTACAATCTGAACCTCCTGCGCACGAGTCTGGTCGTTCTCTCGGCCTGTGAAACGGGGCTTTCGCAGATCAAGAAGAACGATGACATGATCGGCTTCATCCGGGGGTTCTTCTACGCCGGAGTGCCGAGCACGGTGGCAAGTCTCTGGAAGGTGGATGACCGGGCCACTTCCTCCCTGATGTCCAATTTCCACCTCCTGCTGAAGCTCGGAAACTCCAAGAGTCAGGCACTGCGGAAGTCGCAGATGCAGCTCATGCGCGCCGAGTCGACGTCACACCCCTTCTACTGGGCGGCATTTGTACTCTACGGCAATCCGG
>CAYXMK010000142.1:0-6653 GCA_964465905.1 uncultured Ignavibacteriaceae bacterium
AGTCTTCCTCTACGTCTTCCCGGTAGTAGATCCCCCGTTCCTTATTCAGCCGGTACCCATCCTGGTAGCGGCCGGCAGCGATTGCCTCCACGGCTTCACAGAGCGCATCGGCATCTTCCAGGGAATTGTACAGGCCGAAGCTCGCCCGAACCGCTCCAGGCAGCAGAGAGCGGTCGCGGCGGAGGATCTGCTGCTCCATTTCGTGTGCCTGACGCTCATCGACGTGCATGAGGCATTTCACGTACGGGTGAGCGCAGAAACAGCCGTTCCGTGTCCCGATCGCCCACTCATAGCTGAGGATTGCAGCCACCAGCGCGTGCGGCAGGTCGTTGATATTGAACGCAATGACGCCCAGGCGGTCGATGGCGGTCGCGGGGTTGGTATCGCCGTAGATGTTCACTCCTTCGATCTTCAGCAGTCGCTCGAGGGTGTGCGCTGTCAGTTCCGCTTCATGGGTAATGATCGTATCCCAACCAATCTGTTCAAACAGCCGGATCGCGGCACCCAGGGCCACGGCTCCGACGATATCCGGCGTTCCGGCTTCCTCTTTGTCGGGGAGGTCTGCCCAGTACGCATCCTCCAGACTGACAATGTCGACTGTTCCCCCTCCTACTTCCTTTGGATCCCCCTCCTCAAACGTTTTCCGTTCCCCCACGAGGACACCGAGTCCGAACGGAGCGTACATCTTATGCGCTGAGAACGCGAGATAGTCGATGTGTTCAGGATCGTAGGCGGGCTTGACATCGATGGCACGGTGCGGCGCCAGTTGCGCAGCGTCGACGAAGATCTTCGCCCCGGCTTGATGGGCCCATTTGGCGTACCGATAGATCGGATTGATGTATCCCGTCACATTCGATGCACCGGTCACGGCGACCAGCTGGACGCGGCCGCGATAGTTTTCCAGCTTCTTGAGGAAGTCATCCTCATCCACGCGCCCGTCCGGCAGTACATCCACGTGCACAATTTTGGCAACTTTGCGCCACGGCAGTTCGTTGGAATGATGCTCCATCACCGTCGTCATGACGACGCCGTTCCTGCGGAAGGGATAGCGTTGTGCCAGATGATTGATGGCTTCGGTCGTGTTCTTGGCAAAGAGTACGACCTGCTTTTCACGATCCGCGTTCACAAACTCGGCAATCCTCTCCCGCGAACGGTCAAAGGCCCAGGACGAGAGCTTGGACTTGAAGCCGGTGCCCCGGTGGACGTTGCTGTACCACACGAGGAATTCATTGACCTTCTCCAGAATCGGCTTCAGTGTCGGCGTGCTGGCGGCGTTGTCAAGATTGACATACCGGCGGGTACCGCCGCCAAGCACCGGAACTTGCACATCTCGTCCTACCACGAGATCGCTCAGATTGATCGAAGACGTCGCAACGTCCATCAGATTTCTCCCAGATTTCAGCAAGAGGTGAACAGCGTACCGGCCGGCAGGATGCTGATCCTGCCGCACGCCCCGACCGCCCGAGCCGGCTGTAGATCCGACCCTGCCGTGGAACAAGGTGTCTTCAAGAGTGCGCGCCTCGGTACGTCAACGTCGTGGACGCCTGATGCGTCGGCAGGACAAGGACATCGGCAAGCGTCACGTGGGGCGGACGCGTTGCACAGAAGACTACGACGTCGGCCACATCGTCCGGCGTCAGCGGGGTGAAGTTTTCGTACACGGTTTGAGCCCGGCGCGCGTCGCCGCGAAACCGCACCAGGCTGAACTCCGTCTCCACCAGTCCCGGATCCACCGAGCAGACCCGCACCGGCGAATCCACCAGATCGAGTCGCATCCCCTTCGTCAGGGCATCAACGGCGTGTTTTGTGGCGCAGTAGACGTTTCCCCTCGGGTAGACCTCGTGCCCCGCGATGGATCCAATGTTGATGATGGTTCCTCTCCCCCGCGCGACCATGCCGGGAATCACCGCCCGGCTGACGTAGAGAAGACCTTTGACATTGGTATCGATCATTTCCTCCCAGTCCTGGAGATTTCCCTCGTGCAGCTTATCGAGCCCGCGGCTGAGTCCGGCATTGTTGACCAGAATCTCGATCGACTTCCATCCCTCGGGAAGGTGCTCAACAGCGGCAGCAACGCTCTTCTGATCACGTACATCGAGCTTCTGGGTCAACGAGTCTGTTCTGTAGCGCTCCTTCAGCGTCGCGGCAAGCTCATCGATCCGATCCTTCCGCCGAGCCCAGAGGATGAGTCTGGAGCCCTGTTCCGCAAACTTCACAGCGCATGAGCGCCCGATACCGGAACTGGCACCGGTGATCAGGACCGTGGTATCTTTCAGTGCAAGCATTCTGTATCCCTCTCAGTATCTGATCAGTTCGGCAAGCTTGCTCTTGAGCCGTGGCTTCGGCAGAAACTGGTACTCGAGTCGGGCATTGAACGGGACGGGAGTCTCCAGAGCTCCAAGCCGCATGACCGGTGCATCCAGACTCGAGAAGCACTCTTCCGTGATGGTCGCCGCAATCTCCGCGCCAAACCCTCCCGTCACCGTGTCCTCGTGGAGCACCAGGCATCTGCCGGTCTTGCCGACAGACGCGAGCACCGTGTCCCGATCCCACGGAAGGAGCGTGCAGAGATCGATCACTTCCACGCTGACGTCCGGAAACTCCGGCAGCACCTCCAGCGCCCAATGGACACCCATGCCGTAGGTCACGATGGTAAGCACGGTACCTTCCTGCACGACACGGGCTTTGCCGAGCGGCAGATTGTAGTATTGTTCAGGCACCATGCCGGTGATTGCGCGGTACAGAAACTTGTGTTCGAAGTAGAGTACCGGATTCGGCTCCAGCAGACTTGTCGTCAGCAGTCCCTTGGCATCATACGGATTCGACGGATAGACAACCCGGAGTCCGGGCACGTGCGTGAACCAGGCCTCTGTGCTCTGCGAGTGAAACGGACCCGCCGCCACCCCGGCTCCTGTGGGCATCCGGACCGTCACGTTGACGGCCTGCCCCCAGCGGTAATGCGTTTTGGCCAGGTTGTTCACGATCTGGTTGAAACCACAGGTAACAAAATCGGCAAATTGCATCTCCACCATCGACGCCCGCCCGCTGATGGCGAGTCCCAGACCCGCTGCCAGGATCGCGGACTCGCACAGGGGCGTGTTCCGGACACGTTCCCTGCCGAAGTGTTTCACAAAACCCTCGGTCACCTTGAAGACCCCGCCGTACTCGGCAATGTCCTGTCCCATGAGAACGAGACTCGGATCCCGTTCCATTGCCTGGCGGAGACCTTCGGAGATCGCGTCCACAAACCGCAGTTCCCTCTCCTTTCCGGTCCCGGGACTCACCAGCACGTGCCGCGGCAGCGCGTAGACATCGTTGAGTTCCGTGTGTACCTGCGGCTCGATGTCCGGCTCGGACAGAGCCATTTCCCACGCTTCGTCGATCTCCGCCTTCAGCGCTGACCGGGTAGTTTCAACGAACCCGGGCGTCAGAACCCCAATGGCCAGCAGATACTGCTCGTAGGTCAGCACGGGGTCCTTCTTCTTCCATTCGTCCAGCAGCGCCGCGGGCACGTACTTGACCCCCGACGCCTCCTCATGTCCCCGCATGCGGAACGTGACGGCTTCGAGAATCACCGGCCCGGGCTCGGTGCGCATCCGATCGGCAATCCGCCGTGTTGTGGAATAGACGTCGAGGACGTTGTTCCCATCGACCCGGTAGCCCCGGATGCCGTAGCCAACGGCTTTGTCGATGAACTGCTTGCAGCGGAACTGCTCGCTCGAGGGGGTGGAGAGACCGTAGCCGTTGTTCTCGATGAGAAAGATGACGGGAAGATCCCAGACAGCGGCCACGTTGAGCGCCTCGTGAAAGTCCCCTTCACTTGCCCCCCCGTCACCCGAAAAGACCAGCGCAATGTCCGGTCGACGATCCAGCCTGCTTGCCAGCGCGATGCCATCCGCCACGCCGAGCATGGCCCCCAGATGGGAGATCATGCCGATGATGCGATGTTCAGGATCGCCGAAATGGAACGACCGGTCGCGACCTTTGGTGTAGCCGGACGTCTTTCCCATCCACTGGCTGAAGAGACGGACAAGCGGCAGGCCGCGTCCCGTGAAGACGCCGAGGTTCCGGTGCAGCGGGAGGATAAAGTCTGTTCTGCGCAGCGCCTGCGTGACGCCCACCGAGACGGCTTCCTGGCCGATCCCCGAAAACCACTTGCTCACCTTTCCCTGCCGGAGCAGGAGCAGCATCTTCTCCTCGATTAGCCGGGGGAGAAGCAGTTCCCGGTAGAGGGCACGGAGGGTACTCTCGTCAAGGTCCCTCCGGTCAAAGGTCGGGACGACGCCGGATTCCGTCGGTTCAGGATGAGACATCACAATGGGGTGCACACGGAAAGAAAGGGAGGTTCAAGATACAAACGCGTCGGTGGAATGTCAACGAGCTGGAGACACAAGCTCACGCTGTGCGTGCAACGGACCACTTCTCCTTTCCCATTCCCCCACTTTCCCATTTCCCCACTTTCCCACTTCCCCATTTCCCCACTTCCCCACTCCCTACATTCTTCCCCTTAGAATCTTCCACTGGTCCACCACCTCGTCCCCCTTGACCACGTAGTACTTGTCGAAGTTCGCTGCCGTGAGGCAGGAGTGATGCTCCAGGATCCGCACCCGCTCCCCCACCTTGAACCTGTCCTTCAAACGGTCCGGCGAGTCGGCCACAACCTTGCCGTGCTCCTGGGAGAGGGTTGTCATCTGAACGTGCGGCGTCAGGCGCTTTCGTTCATAATCTTCGAACAAAATTCCCATTCCCATATCGTTGTGAACGTGGGTGGGCCCGAGATCCTTGGAGAGCGCAAGGGCTCCCGCATCCGTGACGAAGTGCGCGGAGCCCGGCTGATGCGAAATCACCGACGCCAGCACGGTAAGAGCACAGTCGGCAATGCCGCAGCTCCCGATCGATGCTTGAGTAAAATCGTTGAAGACGTAGTTGCCGGGACGAATTTCGTCGATCCCCTCAAGATTCTCCGCCACCGACATCGTCGGTGTGGAGCCGATGCTGAGCGCCGGGATCCTGTATCCCATTCCCCGCAGGCGCTCGGCGCAGCGGATCATAGTCTCGCGCTCGAGGCGCGCGTAGTCGAGAAGCTCATCCCGCGACCTGGCACCGTAGGCATGACCGGCATGCGTCAGCAATCCGTCGAACGCCAGACTGGGTGATCGTCCCAGAAGGCGCACAAGCTCTTCGAGATGAGGGGAGTCCGGCTGGACACCGGATCGGTGCTGGCCAGAGTCCACCTCGAGCCAGACGTGCACCTGCACCCCCCGACGCTCGCACGCCCTGATCAGGGCCTGAGCTGCATCGAGACTGTCGACGGTGAGCCGGAGAGTTCCTCTGGAGATGAGATCGAGTACTTTGGGAATATAGACAACGGGAACGGGAACGGCCCACGTAATGTCATCGAAGCCGGCCGCCAGAAACTCCTGCAGCTCAAAGAACGTGGAAACAGTGATCCCCTTGGCCCCCAGCCCGCGCTGGCGCTTGGCGATCTCGATGCACTTGTGGGTCTTGATGTGCGGGCGGAGAGCGGTCTTCAGTTTGTCGGCTCTCCCCTGCATGCGGACGAGATTCCGATCCAGAATCTCCAGATCCAGAAGCAGGGCCGGGGTGGGCAGGGTATCGAGGACCATGGGAGCTCCATGAGAAGTCGGTGCGTCAATATACGTCCCGGCAGATTCAGGGGCAAGGAGTGCCGGCCTCCGGGCAAATGCAAAGGGCTGGCCGTTTCGGGGCCAGCCCTTGCAACCCGTTCGAGGATGCACCGTTCAGATGATGAACATCACACCGGCAGTGACGGACTTGTACTTGCCGATGTTGTAGTCGATGTTCGCGTTCAGGATCAGCAGTCTGATACTGGCCCCGAGCACGATGCGGGATTTGTTCTGACCTTCGAGGTCGAACGAAACCCGTTCGCGCACAACCTGACTCGCCAGCACGGTCTCGAAATCGTACTTGAACGTCAGCGTTGAGCTCTCCAGCATGAAGCCGGCGTACGGCGTGATGTTGAGAAAACTGAGTCCCAGCTGCTTGCTGACATTGATGCCGTAGGCGGTGGTCTTCGCCTCGATGAACGGAAGATCACCGACCTTCAGGCTCTGCGAGTAGAACGCAAGAGCAAGGTCAACGGGCAGCATGCCGCCCAGCCACACATCGGGATTGTGCTGAATGCCGAAGCCAAAGTACTTCATCTTCCCCACTTCGGGTGAGAGCTCCACATCCGGAAGGTATCGGAAGGAGAGTTGCGTGCCGAAGATCGTTCCAATCGAGGCCTGGGGCGCGAAGAGCGGAACCATCTTCACCTCTTCCAGAACCCCGGAGACGCCCTGCAGAACGGCTTCCTGATTCGGTATGGTATAGCTGATGCTGGAAACGGTGTACGTCCTTCCCGGAAAGCTCACCTTCACGCTCTGGTCCTTTGAGCCGACAACCGTCGGCCCGTAGATGCGCGTAGTAAACGTCTCTGAAGAAAGACGCAGGGCGAGTTCGTTGAGGACAAGGGATGGAGCAGCGGGATACGTATTCTGCGCCAACCTGTACGCTTCATCGTACGAGAACTTGAACGCTCCCGAGACGTTGAACTCCTTGTCTGCATCCGCCATGTATGTTCCCATGGCAACGACACCCAGTTCCAGATCGAAGCCGAAGATCTTGCCCGC
>CAYXMK010000143.1:0-6645 GCA_964465905.1 uncultured Ignavibacteriaceae bacterium
GGGAATCCGCTGCGTCTGGCGTGGGATGACTGGCAACGGGAACAGATCAACCAGTTCGTCGCTGATGTCTACAATGCCGTCACGGACCGGAAGCCGTGGGTCAAGCTGTCTGCCGCCGTCATCGGGAAGTACTCCGGCTCGGGCTGGACGGCGTACGACGCCGTGTACCAGGACCCGCGGAGGTGGATGGAGCTGGGGAAAATGGATTTCGTTGTTCCCATGGTGTACTGGGAGCGTTCTCACCCAACGCATCCGTTCATACCGCTGGTGCATGAATGGGCTGATCGCGTCGCCTATGACCGGCAGGTGCTTCCCGGACTGCTGGCAGGACTGCAGGAACGGCACGGCTGGGCCGAGCTGCGGGCACAGGTTGAGGCGACGCGGGCGAAAGGACTTCCCGGCGTTGTCTACTTCTCTGCGGGCGCGCTCCGGGAAGCGTGGGAGAGCTTCCCCGTGCAGGAATTTCCCTATTGGTCGCTGGTCCCGCGCATGCCCTGGAAGGACAGCATAGCCCCGGGTTCGCCGCGCAGTCTGACGGCCACCGGCGGTGTCGATGGTGTCCTGCTGCAGTGGGAGCCGCCGGCAGATGAAGAAGATCTCACCTACGTCGTGTACCGGTCGTCCGCCGCTACGATCGACCCGGCCGATGCGCACGGGATTCTCGGCATTACGGGTCGTGGTGAGATTTCGTACAGGGATGAACGCCCTCTCCGCACGAGAGCGGTTTACGCACTCTCAGCGGTCGATCGGCTGGGCAACGAGAGCCCTCTGACGCCTCTGCTCAGGATCGACGGGAATGCACTCGCGGTGGGTCCGTGAGAGCACCGGGAAATCGATCGATGAAGCTATGAACGAGCTGACGCCCAGAGATGACGTGAAGAAGAAGGTCAGTGAGATCCTCAAGCGTGTGGATCAGCTGATCAAAGGGGCGAACATCGATCAGGCGATGCGGGAGGTGATCACCGCGAAGGAGATCGATCCCCGTAACGTGTACGTGCTGGCGTACGAGGAGCGACTGGCGACCCTGCGGGAGGAGTTTCTGCGGCAGAGTGCAGAGGCAGCACGCCGGAGGGAGGAGGAAGAACGGCAGAAGAAAGCGGAACAGGAGCGGCGGGAAGCAGAGGAAGAGCGCAGGAGGGCGGAAAAGGAGCTGCAAGAAGCGGAAGTCGAGCGCAAGCGGGTGGAAGACCTCCGCCGGAGGGAGGAAGCGGAGGCACAACGCCGTGAGCACGAAGTAGCGGGACGCGTCGTACCGAAGGTGCCCGCTTCTCCGCCGCACGCGCCTGACGAACCACCGCTCCCAAAAACGGAGTTCGATGCCAGGGACATTGTGGCTCGCCTGAAAGAGCGAGAGGTCCAACGGCGCCGGCAGGCCGCGGGAAAGATCACTGACACAGCGGCTCCCTACACCAGCGCTCGAGGCCAGGCCCTCTCCTCGTACAAGATGGCGCTGCAGCAGGCATGGGCCGATGGGGCCACGGACGAGCGGGAGGATGCCGATCTGCGGCAGTTACGAGCTGCTCTCTCGATCACGGCCCTCGAGCATTCGGTCCTTGAGCGGGAAGTCAAGCTGGAGGCGTACGCTGCTGCGTTCAAGCGGGCATGGGCATCCGGTACGATCGATCCGGCCCACGCGTCGTCACTGTCGGAGCTCCGGACCAGGTTCCAGATCACTCAGGAAGAGCACGATCAGATCGAGACGTCGATCCTCTGGGATATTCGTGCTTCCCAGCAGAAGTCGAAGATCCTCGTCATTGACGATGACAAGAAACTCCTCGGTGTGATCGAAGCGACGCTGGTGGATGCCGGCTTCGAGGTCAAGGCCGTGACGACCTCTGACGAGGCCTACCGTCTGCTGCGGGAATATGTGCCCGACCTGATTCTCTCCGACATCAATCTCGAAACGTCCACGATGGGGGGATTCACGTTCTACGAGAAGGTCCGCGAGATGGAGATCTTCAACGAAACCCCCTTTCTCTTCCTCAGCGGTCTGACGGATGAAGTCTTGATTCGCACCGGCAAGGAACTCGGGGTTGACGACTACATCACAAAACCGTTTTCAGACGAATCCCTGATTGCCACAATCCGGGGAAAGCTGAAGCGGTATGCACAGATCCGCCAATCCCGGAATCGCTCCGCGTAGTCTCTCTCCCCGTCACCGCCTCCTGTCGTGCCTCGGCCGCCGGCCTGCACCCCCTTGGGCTGACGTCAGAGCTTCCTGAGAATAGATCACGCACATGCGGTCGTCCGATCCCGTGTGGTAGACATAGCTGCGGCTGCGGGCCCGCTCTCCGCGGTACGATCGGAACAGCTCGCGGATGAGCCAGTAGTCCTCCGCGAACTCCACAAGCGGAAGACCGCCGGCCTGGCGGAGAACCGAGGTCCGACTGAAGAGAGTGGCGCCGGGAAGGCACCGGGAAAGGTGAATGAAGGATCCCGGCCGTTCCATGTCGGCCACATACTGGAGTCGGCGCGGTCCACGCACTTCGAATCCCCCCACAAGGAAGTGAAGATCCGGCCGGCGTTCCAGGATTCGAACGCGTGACGCGAGGTGGCGGGGAAGGTACTCGTCGTCAGAGTCGAGGAACGTCGTGTAGACTCCCTGTGCAAGGGCAATCCCTGCGTTGCGAGCGGACGCCAGCCCACGATTCTTCTGTACGAGAAGCCGGATGTTGGGGTGCTGCTGCGCCAGCTTCGTGAGATCGCGGAAACTCCCATCCGTGCTCCCATCGTCGATGATGATGAGTTCCCATGTGCGGTAGGTCTGGCGGAAGACCGAGTTGATGGCTCGCGGCACAAGGGACCTGCGATTGTACGTTGCGAGGATGATCGAGACGAGAGGGTGCGTGGGGGCGGGTTGCATGGTGGGCATCATCGGTGTTCCGGCTGGAAGGGCATCATCGGACCGAAGAATCACTCGACAACCCACGGTTCCAGCAGGTTGCCGCCGATCCCCTCGAGAAATCGCGAGGGCTTCGTCAGGATGAGTCCCGATTCCCGGTCGTAGATATTGATCGGATAGGTGATGAAGAGGTATTGCTTGGCACGCGTGCAGGCGACGTACATGAGGCGGCGTTCCTCTTCCAGCTCATCGTCATTTGCCACCGCTCGCATCGTCGGAAATCGCCCCTCCAGCGCATAAATCAGGAAAACCGCACGCCATTCAAGTCCCTTCGCGCTGTGGATGGTGGAGAGCGTGAGGTGCTCGGTTTCGGGACCAGGCGATTCAACATCGACAATGCTCTCGTTGGGCGGCTCCAGGGCAAGGTCGGTCAGAAGGGAGCTGACGTCCGCATAGCGCTCCGTAATGTTCTGCAGGATCTCAAGATCCTTCTTCCTCTTGACGTGGTCTTCGTAGCGTGCCCGGAGCAGCGGCTCGTAGTACAACTGAATGTGGAAGACCTTCTCCGAAGGCGCAATGGTGGGCGAGGCCACCTGTTGCAGCGTGGCAAAGAGTTTCTGCACGCTCTCGGGGTATGTCTGGTAGTCTATCCAGAATCTCGAGCTGACCACGGCCTGCTCGGTGTCGGCGGCGGGAGCGACGCGCCGTCGAAGGATGTCGTCGATGACTTTCTCTGCGGTGCGGGGCCCGACTCCGTCGATCAGCAAGAGGATCCGGTTCCACGACACCACGTCCCGCGGATTCTCAAGCACCCGCAGATGGGCGATCACGTCCTTCACATGCGCTGTCTCGACGAACTTGAAGCCGCCGTACTTCACAAACGGAAGGTTGGCTTTGGCGAGTTCGATTTCCAGGTCAAAGGAGTGGAAGGAGGAACGAAACAGCACAGCCATCTCCTCGAGCGGAATTCCCTGTTCCCGCAGTTCCAGGACTTTCTGCACGACGAACCGGGATTGCAGGTTCTCATTCTCGGCGATCACGAGCTGGGGGAGATCGCCTCCTTCTTTCCGTGTGTAGAGTTCCTTGTAGTACATCATGCGTCATCGCGCAGGAGCTGACCGCTCCGCTTCAGGATTTCGTTTGCCAGGTTGAGGATCGGCTGAGTGCTTCGATAGTTCTCTTCGAGCTTGATGATGCGGCAACCCGGGAACTGGCGCGGGAAGGTAAGAATGTTCTCAATGGTTGATCCCCGGAAGGCGTAGATGGATTGCGCGTCATCGCCCACGACCATGATGTTCTGGTGGGTCTGGGCGAGGAGCGTGATGATCTCTGCCTGGACCTTGTTCGTGTCCTGGTATTCGTCCACCATCACGTAGCGGTAGCGATCGGACAGGGTTGTCCGGACGGACGGGTGCCGCTGCAGCAGTTCCACGAGGCGCACGAGCAGGTCGTCGTAGTCCATCAGGTTGTGCTGGTTCTTGTAGCGTATGTACTCCCCGTGCACCGCAACGATATCCCCTTCCTGTTCCAGGTACTGCGGGTAGTCAAGGGTGAGGAGGGTGGAAAGCGGCGTCCGGGTGTTCAGTCCCCTGCTGTAGAGGTCGTAGAGTGTCTCCTTCCGGGGGAAGCGCTTTTCCTTCGTGTCGAACTTGAGACGGGTCCGGATCAGGTTCATCACGTCCTCGGCGTCTCCCTGGTCGAGGATCGTGAAGTTCCGTTCGAAGCCGATGAGGGGAGCGTGCTTTCTCAGGACGGAGTTCGCGAACGAATGGAAGGTACCGCCGGCAACCTGCTCGCAGCGCCCGTCGAGGAGGATGGCTGCTTTCCGCAGCATATCCTGGGCCGCCTTGCGCGTGAACGTCAGCAGCAGAATGTGTTCCGGCGGGATGCCGGATTCCACCAGGTACGCCACGCGGTAGACGATGGTGCGCGTCTTTCCTGTGCCGGCACCGGCGATGACGAGGTGCGGACCGTCCGTCGATGTGACGGCCTCGTGCTGGGCCTCGTTCAGTTCCTTTTTGTAGTCGATGCTGAAGCGCCGGGGATGCACAAGCTGGAGGTGCGATCCGGGAAGCGGTTTCAGCGTGAATTTCTTCATGGGCGGAGCAGCACGCTCGTTGGTGCGAAGGGTGCGACGGATCGTGACGGCTGCGTTGTCAAACTTGAAAAAGATACGGCAAAAAGTGCTCAAACGGTAGCCGCAGGTTGGTTGAGTTTCGTTGAACAAAACACTACTTTGAGCGCACCTGGCGCAGACATCATCTCACACCTTCAGCCGCGGCTGAGGGGTGTGCAGGTTCGGCACGACTCCATTCCCGGGGAACACCATGAACGTTCTCGTCCTCAATTGCGGAAGCTCATCCCTGAAGTTTCAAATCATCGAGACGGATCTCGACCTGATCGAGA
Source organism: uncultured Ignavibacteriaceae bacterium (assembly GCA_964465905.1). GTDB lineage: Bacteria > Bacteroidota > Ignavibacteria > UBA10030 > UBA10030 > CAYXMK01. Next base: position 5,249 of record CAYXMK010000143.1, read on the forward strand.
AGAATGCCGACCGTCAGCTGGCCAAGGGACTGGCGGAGCGCATCGGCACTCAGTCGTTGGTCACGTTCCAGGCGTCCGACAAGCCGCCCCTGAAGCAAGTGACTCCCCTCCGGGACCTCCGTGCGGCGCTGGATCATGCGTTGCGGTGGATCGTCTCAAAGGAGGCGTCGATTCAGGGGATCCAGTCCCTCGCCGACATTCACGCGATCGGTCACCGGGTCGTGCACGGAGCGGAGAAGTTCACCCGTTCCGTGATCATCGGGGACGACGTGATCAAGGGAATCGAAGACTGTATCGACCTTGCACCGCTGCATAACCCCGCAAATCTGAAGGGCATCAGGGCTGCCATCGAGCTGTTCGGTCCGGGCGTGCCCCAGGTGGCTGTCTTCGACACGGCTTTTCATTCGACAATGCCGGAGGTATCGTACATCTACGCCATTCCGTACCAGCTCTACCGACGCCACAAGATCCGGCGGTACGGCTTCCACGGGACGTCGCATCGGTACGTCGCGTACCGATACCGCCAGCTCATGAACCTGGAGCGCGAGCAGACCAACATCATCACCATGCACCTCGGCAACGGCTGCTCGGCCTGCGCCATCAAGAACGGCGACTCCATCGACACGTCCATGGGACTCACACCGCTGCAGGGCCTGGTGATGGGCACGCGCTCGGGGGATATCGATCCGTCGGTGCTCGAATACCTGATGCACAAAGAGGGGATGAGCTGCGACGAGATCGACACGCTCCTCAATAAGCAGTCGGGACTGCTGGGGCTTTCAGGGCTCACGAATGACATGCGGGACCTTCTGGAGGAGGAGCGTGATCATCAGGATCGGCGGGCGAAGCTGGCTGTGGATGTTTTCTGCCACCAGGCCCGCAAGTACATCGGCGCCTACATGGCGGAGCTCGGGGGTGCGGATGCCATCGTGTTTACGGGGGGAATCGGCGAAAACTCGTTCGAGGTCCGTCAGAGAATTTGCCGCGGCTTGGAATGGCTGGGCATCGAGATTGACGCCGAGGCGAATACGAAGATGGTCGGAGGAAAGGAGGGGGAAATCCAGACCCCCGCGTCGCGCGTCAAAGTTCTTGTAATTCCCACGAACGAGGAGATGCTGATTGCGCGCGACACGGTCCGCTGTGTCCGCAACGCGCCGCGCCGCTGGTAGGGAGAAAAGATCCCGTCGCAATTGTCCGTAGAGGATTGGAGATGTCTTTTGAGGGTGGAAGAAGTACTCTTCCACCCTTTGCCGTACTGTCGTGAATTCCGCTTGGTGTTTTCTTCTGGAATTTCAGACGACTTCCTGCTATGTTAAGGATATTTCGTGGGGGTGAACGAGTTACAGCGAATGGAATCCAACAAGCGACCGGCCTCGCAGCTGGCACAGGGGCTGCGT
>CAYXMK010000144.1:0-6597 GCA_964465905.1 uncultured Ignavibacteriaceae bacterium
AACTGGGAAGACCGCTGGCGGACGCGAACTTTGTGGTCGGCCACCTCGGCGGCGGCATTTCCATCGCAGCGGTCAAGGGAGGGCGGATCATTGACGTGAACGACGCCTCCAGCGACGGGCCGTTCAGTCCGGAACGCACCGGCGGCTTGCCCCTCCAACCGTTCATCTCACTCTGCTTCTCCGGGAACTACACAGAGTCCGAAATCCGAACGCTGGTCATGGGAAAAGGGGGAATTGTTGCGTATCTTGGGACGAATTCCCTTGTGGAAGCCGAAGAGCGCATGGCCAACGGTGACCGGACCGCCGCGGAAGTTCTGCAGGCCATGGCATACCAGATCGCCAAGGAGATCGGCGCCATGACAACGGTCCTGAAGGGACGCGTCGACGCCATTGTGCTGACCGGAGGGCTGGCTTCTTCGCGTCAGCTTGTGGGCTGGATCGGCGAACGGACCCGACATCTGGGCCGACTCATCGTCTACCCCGGAGAGGATGAGATGAAGTACCTTGCCCTGGGAGCTCTTCGAGTTCTCCGGGGAGATGAACAAGCGAAGGAGTATTGAATGAAACCTCCACCGATCACGAACTTCCGGGAGTTGCTCCAACGGGCATCCACCCTGCCGAAGCGGCGGGTGCTGATTCTCTACCCCAGCAACGCGGAAACATTCCAGGCCATCGCGGACGCCCGCAAGCGGCTGCCGGTGGAGTTCATTCTCGTTGGCGACCGGGAGGTCATCGACCACGGCCTGCAGAGCCAGAAGATCCGGCCGAAGGACCTGAGAGTGGTGCATGCGCCAGACGTGTCGATGGCCGTTACGAAGAGCATGGAGCTGACGAGGGACGGGCAGGCAGACGTCCTGATGAAAGGGAGCGTGGACACGTCCACGATGATGCGATCCGTGCTCCTGGAGGAGAACGGCCTCAGAACGGGACGGCTGCTGAGCGACATTTTTGTGCTCGAATTCCCGAGACCTGCGAAAAGCCGTTTTCTGATGATCACCGACGGCGGATTGACGCTGGCCCCCACGCTCAAAGAGAAGATCGAGCTCGTCAACAATGCCGTCGAGGTTGCCCACGCGTTCGGGAATCCAAAACCGCGCGTGGCGATTCTGTCCGCGACCGAACTCGTGCTCCCGAACCTGCCGTCAACGGTGGATGCTGCAGCACTCTCCAAGATGAATGAGCGGGGACAGATCCGCGGATGCGTTGTGGACGGTCCGCTCGCTCTCGACAACGCCGTCTCTCTCGAGGCCGTGCAGGAAAAGCGGATCAAGTCGCCGGTCGCCGGCCGCGCGGACATTCTGGTCGCCGCGAACATCGAATCCGCCAATTCGCTGGCCAAGAGCACGACGTACTTTGCCGGGCTCCGGCTGGCACACGTGATCATCGGCGCCCGGGTGCCGATCCTCATTCCCTCGCGAGCAGACAAGAGCGACGCGCGGCTGCTCTCGATTGCCCTGGGGATGCTCATCAGCGCCCGCCCGAAGCGGACCCGATCCGCGGGATGAACCTCGACGGAGCCGCCAACCGCAGAGCGCACAATGCAGGAAGACATCGTGGCAACTCAAGAACAACCTTTGCGTGACTTCACCGGACCGGCGTGTCCCCTGCCGCTGCAGGAGTACCCTCAGATCCTCCTTGCGCACGGCGGAGGCGGCAAGCTCACACATCGTCTGATCGAGAACCTCTTCCTCCCACAGTTCCGGAATGAGTTCCTTGCACCGCTGCACGACGGAGCCATCCTGCCGGTCGGCGAATCCCGACTTGCCTTCTCCACGGACACCTACGTCGTCCACCCGATCTTCTTCCCGGGGGGTACCATCGGGGACCTGGCTATCTACGGAACCGTGAACGACCTGGCGATGTGCGGGGCCATCCCGGAGTACCTCTCCGCCGCCTTTATCCTGGAAGAGGGCTTCCCGATGGATGACCTGTGGCGGGTCGTCACATCGATGCAGGAAGCAGCGCGGCGCTCCGGCGTGGCGGTGGTGACCGGTGACACCAAAGTGGTCGATCGCGGCAAGGGGGACCAGATCTTCATCACCACGACGGGCGTCGGACGCATTCCTCCGCACATCCGGATCCACCCTTCCCGCGCGGTGCCGGGGGACGTCGTCCTCATCAGCGGTCCGATCGCCCTCCACGGCATTGCCATTATGTCTGTGCGTGAGGGGCTGGAATTCGAGACCGCGGTGGCAAGCGATACGGCTCCACTGAACGGCCTCGTGGCGGACATCCTGAGAGCGGCGCCGGACGTGCATGTTCTCCGTGATCCTACCCGCGGCGGCGTGGCAAGCGCGCTCAACGAGATTGCTGCCAGCGCTCACGCCGGCATCGTTCTCAAGGAGGAACAGGTTCCAGTTGCCGACGAGGTGCGGGGAGCGTGTGAGATCCTCGGACTCGATCCCTTGTACGTCGCCAATGAGGGGAAACTGCTTGCTGTTGTGGATCCTGCCGATGCCGGGAAGGTTCTCGAGGCAATGCGGGCGCACCCCCTGGGCGTTGGGGCGGCTATCATCGGCATCGTCGTTGCCGACCACCCGGCGACGGTGGTGATGGAAAACCGCATGGGGGGATCGCGGGTGGTGGACATGCTCTCGGGGGAACAACTCCCCCGCATCTGCTAGCGGCAGGAGGCAAGCGTCGCGGACCGGCGAGAAAGGAGCATGAACGATGTACAGACTTGAACGCATCCTCTGTCCGACCGACTTCTCCGAATACTCGCTGGAGACAATCCGGTACGCCGCATCGATGACGGCGCACTACGGCGGATCGATCACGCTCCTCTATGTCGACACGGTCGATCGGACGCCGGTCGGCCGCTTCCTGATGACCGACGCGCAGCGCGCTTCCCACCGGAGCGACGTCGAACGGCTTGCCGCAACGATGCGCGAGAAGATCATCGGCCGCCTCGAACTCGACCCGGAACAGACGCACCTCATCGTTCGGTTCGGCACAAGTTACCGGGAAATCATCAACGAGGCGGAGTCGGGGAACTACTCAGCGGTCGCGATTGCCACCCAGGGATTGGGGTACGTGTCGCCGTACCTGATCGGACGCACGGCAGAGCGAGTCGTTCGGCTCTGCCGCGCTCCAGTCATCACAGTTCGTCCGCGAGGCAAGATCATGCCCTTCTCTCTCAGAACAATCCTCTGTCCGACGGACTTTTCCGAGTACGGCAACTACGCCATTCCCTATGCCATATCGATCGCCCGACACTTCAAGGCGACGATTGTCCTGCTCCATGCCACCGACCTCAGCGTCAGTCATCCCGAGCTGCTCCAGGGAAAATTCCCCGATCCGCTGCTCTATCATCAGTTTGCGCACGAAGTGAAGTTTGAGCGTCTGGTGGGTCGGGATGTTGAACCTGAGAACACGATCGAGCGCGTGGTGCAGGAACGCGAGATCGACTTCGTGGTCATGGGCACCCACGGTGCCCGCGGCCTTCGCCGCGTGCAGATCGGCAACACGACGGAAGAAGTTATCCGGAGGGTCTTTGCCCCGGTCCTCTCCATCACGCATCCGATCCACCGGACTGTCTTCCCGAGGCGCTTTGAAGACGAATACCGCACGGGCGACATTGCCGCCCCCGCTCCCTAGACAGCCGGCAGTTGCGGACAAAACCAGGTCACATCCTCATGGAAGGCCTCACGATACTGATCGCAGATGACGAAACTGACCAGCGGGAAGTGCTTGCAGGCTTTCTGCGGAAGCGAGGTCACGCCGTCGTCCAGGCGGCTTCCGTTGCCGAAGCCCTCGCGCGACTCGAAGGTCACCGCATCGACCTGATTCTCACCGACTATCGAATGCCGGACCGGACGGGCTACGATCTGCTGGTGGAGGCGCGTGCGAAGTTCCCGGATGTGACGGTCGTGCTGATGACCGCGTACGGTACCATCGAGGGAGCGGTTGCCGCAATGCGCGCCGGCGCGTATGACTACCTGACCAAGCCCATCGACCTCGAAGAAATGGACTTGCTTCTCCGCCGCAGTACCGAGCGCCACCAGCTCCTCTCGGAGAACCGCCTCCTGAGGGCTCAACTCAAGGAACAGCACACCTTCAGCGGTATTGTCTCCCAGTCCGCTGCCATGGAATCGGTGCTCAACACGGCGGGCAGAGTTGCGCAGAGCACGGCGCCGGTGCTGATCCGCGGAGAGAGCGGTACCGGCAAGGAACTGGTGGCAAAGATCATCCATTTCAACAGCGCCAGGAAGGACAAGCCGTTCATTGCCGTGAACTGCGCCGCACTGAATGAGAACCTCCTTGAAAGCGAGTTGTTCGGACACGAACGGGGGGCATTCACGGGAGCAGAACGGCAGCACCGCGGGCGCTTCGAACTCGCCCACAGCGGAACGCTCTTCCTCGACGAGATCGGCGACCTTCCCCCGGGCACGCAGGTGAAGCTCCTCCGGGTTCTCCAGGAGCGATCGTTCGAGCGCGTCGGAGGGTCGGAAACGATCACCGTCGATGTCCGTATCATTGCCGCCACCAACCGTCCGCTGGAGCAGATGCTTGCAGCCGGAACGTTCCGGGAAGATCTCTACTACCGGCTGAATGTCGTGACCATTGAGATTCCGCCGCTCAGGGAGCGGCGCGAGGACATTATCCCTCTCATCGAGCACTTCACGAAGATCCACGCCACGAGCAACAACAGGCCGCACCTCACCTACAGCCGAGAGGCATGGGATCTGCTCCAGCGGTACGATTTCCCGGGGAATGTCCGGGAACTTGAGAACATTGTCCACCGATCGGTGATCCTTGCCCGCGGAGACCACATCACCACCGACGATCTTCCCCACGTCGTCCGCGTTCGAATGCCGGAACAGGCGATCCAGTCGTCGCTTGAGCAGGGCACTCTACCGGAGCGCGTCGAGCGACTGGAAAAGGAGCTCGTATTCGATGCCCTGCAAATCCACGGCGGCAACCAGTCCAGGGCCGCCGCCCATCTGGGGATTTCCGAGCGGAATTTGCGGTACCGGCTCCAGAAGTGGGGAGTGAAGCGCGCAGAAGGGTGAAGGTGAGACAACGGCGGCTGGGGTCTCGACCCCCCAACCGCCGTCGCTGCGAAGCGTCAGAACGCACTCACGAAACCGACCGTGAGGCGATTTCCTTTCAGCTCGAGATCGTAGGTGTATTCCCCCACCAGTCTCAGATTCCGGCTTACCAGATACCCTCCGTGGACCGTCACGGTGCGGTAGCTCAGACCGTTGACGTCCGATTCCACCCAGTTGAGGAGCGCCACGCCGTACCATCGGCTCTTGTCGCCTTCCGGCAGGTACGTCAGTTCTCCGAACGCCCCGCGCGTGGTACGCTCGTCCCTGGCTGACGAAAAGAACGGCCGGCTATCGGTCCTCTCCACGTAGTGCGCGTTGACCTCAAGCTTCTCTGTGGCAAGGGAAAGTTGCGGGCCGAAGAACGTCGTCCGGTTCACCGTTCCAAATCTCCGCTCATTCCCGTAGTATCCAAACGCTCCAACACTTACGAGGTCTCCGACGTCCTGGGCGACGTGCAGCATCACATTCTTGTAGCGGTCCGTGTCGAAGTTCTTCATCCCGTCCGCCGGCCCGATGCCCGAGCCGTTGACAACGGCCAGCGCGAGGTCCGTGCCCGTGGGAAGGGCATAGTCCAGGAAGATTCCCCGGTCGTAGGTCAATCGCACCGTGGAAAAGCCCACCGGCGTCCGGTAGACTTCATAGTCTTCAAACGTCAACCGCAGCTCCCGCTTCACGATCGGGTCGCACACCTGAAACTGTCCGACAGCAACGTCAAGGTCCGTTTCCCCCACGTTGTTGAAGAACACAAACGCATCCTCCAGTCCGGCAACCTCGCCCCGTTCTCCAAAGAAGAAGTAGAAATAGTAGGCAATGTCCTTCGCGATCAAGCCGCCCGACAGAAACTTCAGAAGGTAGGGCATCTGGAAGTCGGATCGGTCCGTCGCTTCGGGCTGGTAACGGACGTACCCTTCCATTCGCAGGGCGGCCGGAAGCTCCCGCATGAGCAACAGCAGATCGTCACCGGTGTCGCGCGTGTACCGTGCCGGTTCCTGTCCCTCGAGCTGAAATCCGTTGCCCGCGAATTGGTCGCCGTACGGTTTCAGTTTGGGGAATGGAGCATGACATGTGGCACAGGACATGTCGTACTTGCGGGCAAAGGCGGGGATGGCGAGAGCCTCCGGTGCAAGAAGAAGGATGCCGATCAATAAGAGCAGTGCAACGAGCATTGGGTGCTTCATGGTTACGATCTCCTGCAGGAATCCAGAGAACAGTGTCGGCTTAGGGACGTCAGTTCGGCTCAGGGCAAGATCGTTACCTGTGTTTCGTGATCATTGACCCGGACGACCTCGGCTTCTTCGAGCGGCACGCCGAGGAATTCCGCGACCGGCAGGGGCAGTTTCTGATAGTTCAGCACTGCTCTGACCGTCATTCGTCCCGGCGCAGCGGTTTGTGGCACAGTCCACGTGAAGGTCTCGATCTTCGTTTCCCGAGGTCCGATCCGGTAGTCGACCCCCTGCGAAGCCGTATTCCACTGCATGATCGTCATGCGTCCCTGCGGGTCCAGGTACGGAAGGCGGAAGATCCTGTCCCCCTCCGGGACACCATC
>CAYXMK010000145.1:0-4934 GCA_964465905.1 uncultured Ignavibacteriaceae bacterium
GCGTCGTTGCCCGTCGGAACGCCATCATCGTCTTCATGTCGATAGAGCTGATGCTCAACTCCGTCAATCTCTCCTTCGTTGCCTTCTCGGCGTACCTCGGTGACGTCGCGGGGCAGATGATGGTGTTCTTTGTGATGACGGTAGCGGCGGCCGAGGCAGCCGTCGGCCTCGCGATCATCATCGCTCTCTATCGGCGGCGGCAGACCATCAACATCGATGAGATCAACGCCTTGAAATGGTGACAGGGACGGCAGGTCCCGGCCTGATTCAACCACCACGGATTTCACAGTCTCTTCATGTTCGACCTTCTTCCTCTCACGATACTGTTTCCCCTCGCCGGATTTCTCGTGATCGGCCTGGCAGGTCACCGGATCAAGAATGAGACGGTGATCGGAATCCTCGGCAGCGGCAGCGTCGGGCTGTCGTTCGCGGTGGCGATCGGCGTGTTCCTCCACATGCTGACTCTGGAGCCGTCGGCCCGGAAGCAGACCGTGGAGCTCTTCACGTGGATTTCCACCGCAACGGGGTCGCCCGGTTCGCTGTCCGTCTCCGTCGCTTATCAGATCGATCAGCTCTCGATCCTGATGGCGCTTGTTGTCACCGGTGTCGGTTTTCTCATCCATATCTATTCGATCGGCTACATGCACGGCGATCGCGGATTCTTCCGCTTCTTCGCGTACATGAATCTGTTCATCGTGGCCATGCTGAATCTGGTCCTCGCAGACAACTATCTTCTGATGTTCCTGGGCTGGGAGGGGGTGGGGCTCTGTTCGTACCTGCTGATCGGCTTCTGGTACGAGAAGAAGTTCACGGGCGATGCAGCGAAGAAGGCGTTTGTCGTGAACCGAATCGGCGATGTTGGCTTTCTGCTGGGGATGTTTCTCATGTTCGAGCGGTTCGGGAGTCTCCGGTTTGACGCCGTCTTCGCCCAGGCGGGCGTCCTAAGCCCCGGCTCCAGCACGCTCTTCTGGATTACGCTGCTCCTCTTCCTCGGAGCGATCGGGAAGTCCGCTCAGATCCCGCTCCACGTCTGGCTGCCGGACGCCATGGCGGGGCCGACGCCCGTCAGCGCCTTGATCCATGCTGCGACGATGGTGACGGCGGGTGTGTACATGGTTGCCCGCTCCTCGATCCTCTACGCGCTGTCGCCGGCGACGCTCGAGATCGTTGCGGTCGTGGGGGCTGTCACGGCGGTGTTTGCGGCGTCCATCGGTCTTGTGCAGAACGACATCAAGAAGGTGCTGGCCTACTCGACGGTCAGTCAGCTCGGCTACATGTTTCTGGCGATGGGGGTGGCGGGCTTTGCCGCGGGGATGTTTCACCTCGTGACGCACGCGTTCTTCAAAGGGTTGCTCTTCCTCGGTTCGGGCGCCGTGATTCATGCCATGCACGAGGAGCAGGATATCCAGAACATGGGCGGATTGCGCAAGCATCTTCCCGTCACACACTGGACGTTCGTCGCGGGTGCGGTCGCCATTGCGGGTATTCCCCCGTTCTCGGGATTCTTCAGCAAGGATGAGATCCTCTGGAAGGCCTTCAGCAGCGACTACGGCTCAGTCGTGCTCTGGCTGCTCGGCGTGGTTGGAGCTGCCATGACGGCGTTCTACATGTTCCGCCTGGTGAATCTTACCTTCTACGGGGAGCCGCGGTACAGCGAGTCTCTCCATCCTCACGAAGCGCCGAAGAGCATGACGATTCCGCTGGTGATCCTCGCCGTTCTTTCCGCGGTTGGCGGATTTATCGGCGTTCCGTCGAGTCTGGGAGGCGGCAATGCCATTGAGCACTGGCTCGAGCCGGTCTTCGCGCGTGCGCAGGACAAGCTTCGGCTCGGCGCCCATGCCGTCGAGACGACCGAATACCTTCTGATGGCTCTCTCCGTCGCGGTGGCCCTGGGGGGCATCTACCTGGCGTATCTTCTCTACCTCAGGAGGCGGGAATGGGTCGGTGAGCTGCGGGAGAGGTTCCCGCGCACGTACCGCGTCCTGCTGAACAAATACTACGTGGACGAGGCCTATGATGCCGCCGTGGTTCGCCCGACCGTTTCGCTGTCGGAGAGTCTCCTCTGGAGGGGATTCGATGTCGCGGTCATCGACGGCCTGGTCAACGGATCTGCCCGGCTCGCGGGCTGGCTCGCACAATTGATCCGCAGGGTCCAGACGGGGGTGGTGCAGCACTATGCACTGGTGTTCTTCTTCGGCATCCTTGTGATCCTCACCTGGATGGTCTTCGCGTAGCGTTCTCAGCGCAGCAACAGACGTGATCTCTCATGAATGATTATCTCCTGACAACGACGATCTTCTTCCCGCTCCTCGGCGTTGCAGCTCTTCTCGTTGTCAGCCGAGAGCGGGCCGCAGTCATCAAGTTGGTGGGCGTCGTGGCGTCGCTGGCGACGTTTGCGATCTCCCTGCTGCTCTTCTTCCGGTTCGATGCGGCCGCTGAAGGATTCCAGTTCGTTCAGTCGGTGTCATGGATCGAAGGGCTCAACGTCGGGTACACGGTCGGCATTGACGGGATGTCGCTGCTGTTGATTCTGCTCACGACGTTCCTGACTCCCGTTGCGTTGCTCGGCACATGGGACTCGGTGTCGCACCGGCTGAAGGAATACACAGCGATGATCCTGATTCTGGAAGTGGGGATGATCGGCGTCTTCGCGGCTCTCGATCTCTTCCTCTTCTACATGTTCTGGGAAGCGATGCTGATTCCCATGTACTTCATCATCGGTCTCTGGGGCGGCAAGGAACGGGTCTATGCGGCGGTGAAGTTCTTCCTCTTTACGCTCTTCGGCAGTTTGCTGATGCTCGTGGCCATTCTGGCCCTCGGGGTCGCGGCTTCCGGGCTGCCGGAGGGAAGATTTACGCTGGACGTGATGGAGCTCTACGCCGTCGGTCCGAAGCTTTCGCTGACGGTTCAGACCTGGATGTTTCTGGCGTTTGCGCTCAGCTTCGCGATCAAGGTGCCGCTCTTTCCGCTGCACACGTGGCTGCCGGACGCGCATGTCCAGGCCCCCACGGCGGGAAGCGTGATCCTCGCCGGTGTTTTGCTGAAGATGGGGACGTACGGATTCCTCCGGTTCTGCCTTCCGCTGTTTCCCGACGCGTCCTTCCGGTTCATGCCCCTGCTGAGCATCCTTGCCGTCATCGGCATCATCTACGGGGCTCTGGTGGCGATGGTCCAGACCGACATGAAGAAGCTGGTGGCGTATTCGTCTGTGTCGCATCTGGGTTTCGTCGTGCTCGGCATTTTTTCCATGACGGAAGAAGGGATGCAGGGAGCGATCATCCAGATGGTGAATCACGGGCTTTCGACCGGCGCCCTCTTCCTGCTCGTCGGCATGATCTACGACCGGGCGCACACGCGGCAGATCGCCGACTTCGGCGGCGTTGCCAGAGTGATGCCGGTCTTCGCCTCCTTTCTGCTGATCATCAGTCTCTCGTCGATCGGACTCCCCGGCTTGAACGGCTTTGTGGGGGAATTCCTGGTGCTGCTGGGAGCGTTCCAATCGACGTTCCTTGCCAGTCGCTCCTTCGCAGTGATTGGGGCTCTGGGCGTGATCCTGGCGGCCGTCTATCTGCTCTGGATGTACCAGCGCGTGATGCTGGGGCCGGTGAGGGAGGGGGGACTGTACGGCGGGCATCCGTTGACGGACATCAATGTGCGGGAATCCGTTTCGCTGGCGGCGATTCTGGTGTTTGTCGTCTGGATCGGCATCTATCCATCGACGTTCCTGACGAAATCGGCGCCGATGGTGAAACAGACGGTTCAGATGATGGAGCAGGCGCGCCGCTGACACCCGCCCCCGCTGCCGTGATGATTCACACTCTCTCATGATCCTCAGGAGCCTATGAAACCCCACGTCCGCCGCCATCTGGTGTATCTCGTCCTTCTGTCGCTCATTCTCTTCGTACTCTTCAACCTTCTGGAACACACGATCGAACAGGTGGAAATCAAGCCGGTCCAGCTTTTCCTGGTGATTCCGTTTGCTCTCCTCCTGCTTTCCATTGCGGTGATGCCATTCATCAATCGGCACTGGTGGGAGCATCACTATCCCAAGGTGTCGTACGGTCTTGGCATTCTTGTGCTGGCGTACTACGTGCTTGTGGTCGATAACGTGCCGCGGCTGCTGCTGACCGCGCATGAGTACATCAGCTTCATCTCGCTCATCGGGTCGCTCTTCGTCGTTGCCGGCGGCATCCACCTGAAGGTGCGGGGGAAGTCGGCGCCGTATGAAAACGTCATCTTGCTGGCGGTGGGGGCGGTGCTCGCGAACCTGCTCGGTACGACGGGCGCGTCGATGCTCCTCATCCGACCGTACCTGCGCGTCAACCGGGCGAGAATCCGGCCGTACCATGTGGTCTTCTTCATCTTCATCGTCAGCAATGTCGGGGGCGCGTTGGACCCCATCGGTGATCCCCCTCTGTTCCTCGGCTACCTCAAGGGGATACCGTTCTTCTGGATTGTGACGCGGGTGCTCGACATCTGGCTGGTGGCGGTCGGTGCTTTGCTCCTGATATTCTATGTGATCGATTCGTACTACTTCCGGAAGGAGTCGGCCGCCGAGCGCAAGGAGGAGATCGTCCCCGACGTTCCGGAAGTCGCCGGCTTGCACAATGTCTTCTACCTGATGGTCATCCTCGGCGCTGTGTTCATTTCCCATCCGATCATGCTGCGGGAGATCATCATGTGGGGCGCCGCGTTCGCGTCCTACTATACGACGCGCCGGGAGACCCATGAGAAGAACGACTTCAATTTTATCCCCATTCAGGAGGTTGCGATTCTGTTTGCCGGAATCTTTGCGACGATGATTCCGGCGCTGGATTGGCTGGAGCTGAATGCGCAATCGCTGGGGATCGTCTCACCGGCGCAGTTCTACTGGGGGACCGGCATACTCTCGAGTGTTCTCGACAACGCTCCCACGTACCTGAACTTTCTGAGCG
>CAYXMK010000145.1:4944-6589 GCA_964465905.1 uncultured Ignavibacteriaceae bacterium
AGCGCGGCGTTCGGTCTGCACGGCGCAAGCGTGGACAATGCAGCGCACATGAAGGCGTTCCTTGGCCTTGCGACACCGGAGCAGTTGGGGTTGCTGAACCCGCTCCACAACGGCGCTTTTCCCATTACTGCCGAGACGTGGAAGTACGTACAGGCGATCTCGATCGGGGCCGTGTTCTTCGGCGCCTGTACCTACATCGGCAACGGTCCGAACTTCATGGTCAAATCCATCGCTGAGCAGTCCAAAGTGGAGTGCCCGAGCTTCTTCGGCTACGTGATCAAGTATACCGTGCCGATTCTGCTTCCGCTGTATGCCTTGATCTGGTACCTCTACTTCCGGGGGTGAAGGCCTCCTCGGCGGCAGTGATCCGGAAAGATTCTGTTGTCTCCCAGCAAGAACCTGGAGACATTCCCTGGTGAAATGATCTGTGAGTGCGGGACCCGTGTCCCTCACGGCTCCCGAGTCCCTCCCGCATGGTGATGAGCGCCATTCCGGTTATACTCCTTCTCGGTCTGCTGCTTGCGGCGGCGGCGCCGCGGATCACCCGCCTTCTTGGCAGATTTTCGGGTGTTCTTTTTGCCGTCTACCCGGCGGGAGTTCTCCTCTTCTTCCTTGGCCAGGTCGGCATCCTGATGGAGGGGGAGAGAATCCTGACTTCCCTTCCCTGGATCCCGACGCTGGGTGTACAGCTGTCGTTTCTGATCGACGGTCTCTCGCTTCTCTTCGTGCTGCTCATCTGCGGCATCGGAGCGCTGATCCTCGTCTATGCCGAGGAGTACCTCCACGGTCATCCGCACCTCGGAAGGTTCTTCAGCTTCACGCTCCTGTTCATGGTCTCCATGGTTGGTCTGGTGCTCGCGGACGACGTGATCACGCTCTTCGTCTTCTGGGAACTGACGAGCATCAGTTCGTACCTCCTCATCGGATTCAACCATCAGGATCCGAAGGCGCGGTCAGCCGCGCTCCAGGCACTTCTGGTGACGGGCGGGGGAGGACTTGCCCTTCTGGCCGGCCTGCTGCTCTTCGCTTCTGTCGGGGGGAGTCTCGAGCTCTCGGCGCTCCTGAGCCGCGGCGATGTGATCCATGCTCACAGTCTGTATCTTCCAATGCTTCTGCTCGTCCTCGTCGGCGTCTTCACCAAGTCTGCGCAATTCCCCTTCCATTTCTGGCTGCCCAGCGCCATGGAGGCCCCGACGCCGGTCAGCGCCTACCTGCACTCGGCAACGATGGTCAAGGCGGGGATCTATCTGCTGGCTCGTTTCAATCCGCTGATCGGCAACACGGAAGCGTCGCACTATCTCATCACGGTGATCGGCGCCGTGACGATGTTGCTCGGGGCCGCGGTGGGGTTCTTCCAGAGTGATCTGAAGAGGATTCTGGCTTATTCAACCGTGAGCTCGCTCGGCATGCTGACGCTGCTCCTGGGACTCGGGACGACGCTGGCGGTGAAGGCCGCGATGGTCTTCCTGATCGTGCATTCGCTCTATAAGGGCTCACTCTTCCTGATTGCAGGCGGAGTGGATCATGAGACGGGGACCCGAGACCTTGGTTCTCTGGGGGGACTTGCCAGGAGGATGCCCGTCACGGCCGCCTGTGCGCTATTTGCGGGCCTCTCGATGGCTGGCCTTCCGCCGATGCTGGGGTT
>CAYXMK010000146.1:0-6533 GCA_964465905.1 uncultured Ignavibacteriaceae bacterium
AAGACCACACCGGCTTCCGATACCGATTCGGCGAAAGCAGGAGACTGGGGCGGGATTGGCATTTCGAACCAGAATTCGGTCGTTGACAACGCCATGGTTCGGTTCGGCGGGAGTGATGCCACGGGCTACTATTTCCCCGGAGTGGGCGGCTGGTATGGGGCAAACCTCTGGATTCGGTCGTCGGTGACGGCGCCGATGAGCAATATTGTGGTTCAGCATTCGAAGACTGACGGCATCCGGGTGGCGGACAATTCGACGGTGACCTTTACGAATAGCCGCATTGACAGCAACGCTTACAACGGTATCAAGCTCCAGCAGTGGAACAACGTTTCGCCGGGGGCCCGGGCGCTGGTGCTGAGCAGCACGATTACGGATAACGGACACAACGGGCTCTATGCGTACGGCTATACGCCGGCCAACTACAACAATGCCTTCCCGCAGGTGCAGAATTCCTCGATCCTCAGAAACGGCAAAGCGGGCGTCAACATTCAGGCGGCCAATATTCCCCAATCGTTCATCGGGAACACGATCCAGCTGAATCTCTTTGGCATCTTCAACGTCACCATCAACGTGCCGGATACCAGCACGATCTTCTCCGGCAACCTGGTGACGAACAATGTCGAAACGGGCATCGTGTCGAGCGGTGCGCGGTTCATCGACAATACCATTCAGGGGAACAAATATCCGATCGGCGTCGCGGGCCGGGCCGGGAACATCTATACCGACCCGTTTGGTGTGGATGGAAATGTCATCTCCGGAAACACGTGGAACAGGGTTCTCTCGGTGTATCACGCCGGCATCGATGGCGCAGATTTCCCTCTCGAGGGTAAACTTCAGTTCGTCAAACCCCTGCAGATGCCTGACGCTGTCTATCAGGCCGTCAACGAACTTCGCGTCTACTCAGGCGATACCCTTACTGTGGAGCCGGGAGTCGTCGTAAAGTTTCTCCCTTCGACGGCTCTGTCGTCGTCGGGTGCGCTGATCGCCGACGGCACGCCGTCCCAGCCGATCGTGTTCACCTCCTACCGTGACCACGCCTGGGGCGGGAAGACCACACCGGCCACGGATACCGATTCTGCAAAGGCAGGAGACTGGGGAGGTGTTGGTCTTGCTAACCAGAATTCCGTCATCGACAACGTTCTGTTCCGGTTCGGAGGGAACAACCAGCAGGGCTTTTCTCTTCCCGGAGTGGGGTCTTGGTACCAGGCAACGTTCTTCCTGCGGTCTTCGGTGACGACACCGATCTCGAATATTGTTGTCCAGCACTCAAAGACCGACGGGATCTGGGTAGCGGACAATTCGACGGTGACGTTCACGGGCGCCCGCATTGACAGCAACGCGTACAACGGTATCAAGCTCCAGCAATGGAACAACGTGTCGCCGGGGGCGCGGGCGCTGGTGCTGAGTAGCACGATTACAGATAACGGACACAACGGGCTCTATGCGTACGGCTATACGCCGGCCAACCACAACAATGCCTTCCCGCAGGTGCAGAATTCCTCTATCCTGAGAAATGGTCAGTCGGGTGTGAAAGTAGAGGCAGCCGACATCCCGCAGTCGTTTGTGGATAACGTCGTGGAGTGGAACACCCAGCACGGCATGTGGCTGAACGGGTTCAGCTCCACCGCAGACTCGTTACTTATCGTCAGCGGTTCGCGGATCCAGTACAACGGGCAGGCCGGTGTCGTCAGTTCGCGCGGGCTTTTTGTGGATGACACAGTCTCCGGGAATGCCTACGCCTTCGGGCTCGTCGGAGAGATCTCGCGGGATTCCACCGTCAATGAAAACGGCAATTTCTACTCCGGTGTTGTGATGGAGGGGAATACGTACGACTTCACCATCATCCCGGGCGAGGGCGAGATCTACGGCAAGCTGGGAACAGGTCTTCCGCCGGGGCTGAGCAGTGTCGTTGTGCCGCTGGGTAACTGGTACATTCCGGCGGGTAAGACTCTCGACATCACTCCCGGTACGATCGTAAAGTTCTATCGCGGCTCATCCGCGGGAGGAACACTCTATGCCAATGGCAAGCTCCGTTCCAGGGGATCATCCGCGGCCAAAGTCGTCTTCACATCGTTCCGCGACGATACCTTCGGCGGGGACAGCAACAAGGACTCGATCGGAACGGTGCCGGCAAAGAACGACTGGGGCTTTGTGCGGCAAAACGGATCGGATAGTCTGATCGTGTTCAACACGTTCCTGCGTTATGGGAACTACAACCTCGATTTCCGGAACTCGCTCGGGCTGATGGATTCCAGCAGCAGCTCCAATGCGTACATGGGAATCTATGCGCAGAACGCCGGAGCCGCCCCGTTGATTAGGAATTCCGAGATCCACAGCAACACCTACGGCATCTACACCTATTTAGCGACGCCGGTTGTCACAGCCAACAATATCTACGCCAACACGACCGCTCTCTATCACTCCAGCAACGCAACGATGACGGCGACCCCGAACTACTGGGGGCATCCGAGCGGTCCGTTCGTGAATACCGGCTCCGACCAGAACCTCACGGGTCAGGGGAATCCGATCGTCGTGGCCTCTTCGGGTCAGGTTACCTACCGTCCCTTCTACGTCGGACGGTCCGGCGTGCTCATGGGCGACGTGAGTGAGAATGGTACGATCTCGGCCTTTGACGCTTCGCTCATTCTCCAGCACAGCGTGTCGTTGATCACGCTCACCGGAGCTCCTCTGGTAGCCGCGGACGTGAGCGGCAACGGAGCTGTCACGGCCTACGACGCCTCGCTCGTGCTCCGCTACGTCGTCGGGGCGATCAGCGGATTCCCCGGGCTCGGCAAACTCTCGAGCACGCCTCAGCTTGCCGTGACGTATGAATCGCGTATGGACGAGGGCACAGCGGCTGGAGAGAAGACCTTTGTGGTGACTCTGCGGAACGCGTCACGTCTCTATTCGACCGACATCGAAATCGCCTATGACACTACCGCAGTCGAGCCAGTGGCGGTCGCCAAGACCGTCCTGAGCGACAGTCTAATGCTTCAGTTCCACTCAGCGGGCGGTGTGCTGAGGATCGCTATGGCCGGCGCCACGGGACTGACAGCTGACGGCGATTGGGTGACGGTGAGCTTCCGATTGAAGGATGCCCAGGCATCGCTGCCGGCTTCCGCTGTCAGGTTGGCGAAGTTGACAGTGAATGAGACCGTGTTGACAGGTAAGGCAGTGGAAGATCCGGCCGTTGCGGCCGTGCCGACAACCTTCGGCCTGGAGCAAAACTATCCCAATCCGTTCAACCCGACGACGACTATCCGGTATGCCGTGCCGGAGCCGTCACAGGTGACGATCCGGGTCTACAACATGCTCGGCCAGATGGTCCGGACGCTGGTGAACGACGTCCAGCCGACCGGGTTCTACTCGCTGGTGTGGGATGGAAGGGATGAAGCGGGAGTCCAGCTCTCGAGCGGCACGTATCTGTACCGGATCGATGCCCGCGGTGATGCCGGCAAGTCCTTCGTGTCGACGAAGAAGATGGTGCTGATTAAGTAACTAGCGGTCCACCGGCATTCTCTCATCTGACCACAACTGAAGACTTATGAATCGAAGACTGCGTCTCTTCATCATCACGCTCGGGTCGATGCTCTGGACATTGTCCGCATCGGCCCAGAGCGTGACGTTGTCACTTCCGGCTGCCGCCGGGGTCAGGGGCGATACCGTGCTGGTGCCCGTGGACGTCGGTACCCTGACGACCGCCGACAGCGTGTTCTCCGGACAGTTCACCGTCTCGCCGGCGAATACCGTCTACGAGGTGGTGGGCATTTCATCGTCGGGAACCCTGCTGGCTTCGGGCGCCAACCCGACCTTCAACGCGACGACTGGGAAGTTTGGATTTGCAACCGCTTCGCCCGTCGCGGGATCTGGTGTGCTGATCTACCTGCGGGTGCGCATCCTTCCTACAGCTCCCGCAAGCACGGTGTCGCTGACGCTCACCGGGGCAATGCTGAACGAGGGCACGCCCTCCGTGACGGTTCAGAACGGATCGGTGCGGGCGTATACCCTCTACATCAACCCGAAATCCCCCACGGGTGTCGTCGTGGGCGACACGGTGCAGTTTTCGGTGAGCGGTGACGTCCTTGCTCCGGTGGTCTGGAGTGTCTCCGATACCTCTCTCGCTTCGATCGGGAGTGACGGCCGGTTCGTCGGCAAAGCTGTGGGCTCGCTGATCGTCCGCGTGTCCGATGCGCGCGGGCTGAAAGATTCCACCAACCTCTTCAGCGTCAGTCCGGCCACGCTCCGCTCGCTGACAATCTCTGCTCCCGATACGGCCATCACACAGACGCTGTCGTTTGATTTGCCGGTCCGTATCACTGACGTCACGGTTGTCGGGATTACTTCGGCGCAGTTCAAACTGGGCTTCCATGCAGGTGTGCTGGAGTACCTGGGGACGGGGACCGATGGAACGATCGCGAGCAGCTGGGGAGCACCTGCTGTCAATCTTTCAGGCGCTGTCCTCTCCGTTGCTCTTGCAGGAACGGATTCGCTGTCAGGAGCGGGAACGCTGGTCTACCTCAGGTTCAAAGTGAAGGCCGGCGCGACATCGACCTCTGCTTTCACATTCTCGGATGTGCTGTTCAATGAAAGCATCAATGCGGCAATCGATAACGGGTCCGTTCAGCCGCTGGCGGCGCCGACGATTGTCCTCACGCCGGCCAGACTCTCGCTGATCATCGGAGAATCTGCAACCTTTGCTGCTGGCGGAGCGGGAACGGCGCCGTATCGGTACTCTCTCGCCAATCCGGCTGTCGGAACGATCGATTCCGCTTCGGGTTTCTTCCAGGCGACAGACCGCGGAATTACCCGCGTGGTGGCCACTGATGCGTTTTCCTTCACGGGTCAGACCGACACCGTCGGGGTCTATGACTTCCGTGCCGTACTTCCCGATACCGGCTTCGTCAAAGGAGATTCCATTGATGTACCGGTGGTCATCGGCACTACCACCGGCCTGAATATCGCGTCGTTTCAGTTCACGGTATCCTACGACACGTCGGTCGTTACGTTCCTGGGAGCAATTGAGTCGGGTTCGTTGAGCGCGGGCTTTTCGCTCGATGCGCGTGACACTGCGGGAACGATCACGATTGCTGGAGCGGGGGCAAACCCTCTTGCCGGATCGGGTAACCTGGTGTCGCTGCGGTTTGCCGCGCGACCGGGTGCAGGGCAAGGGGATTCCACTGCTCTTCAGCTTACCGGTTTCCACTTCAATGAGCCAGGTGTATCCACGCCGACGGCCCTTCCCGTCTCCGGCCGACTTGGAGTCATTGTGCCGAATCAGCCGCCGGTCTTCACGTTCACGCCGTCCGATACAACCATCAGCGAGGGAGATACGCTGAGTCTGGTCTTCACAGCCGCTGATACCGAGCTTGATCCGCTTCGATACTTCCTTCTGGAAGGTCCTCCGGGGTCGACTATCGACAGTTTGACGGGACAGTTCACGTACGTCGCCTCCTCTGCAGACTCCGGCAGCTACACTGTGCGTGTGCGCGTGGCCGATCTTTCTTCCGCGGACACCGCGGCATTCACCCTGAATGTTCTCAACGTCAATCGAGCCCCCATCTTCACGGCAGTACTGCCCGATACGATCGTTGTGCCGGGTTATGCGTTTTCGTTTTCCTACACGGCCGTCGATCCCGACGGGGATTCGGTCTTCTATTCGCTCGTTCAGGGACCATCGTATGCCACGCTCGATACACTCACGGGTTTGCTCACGCTTGCGGCTACGATCTCGGATGTTGGCTCCGCAATCATCACGGTTCAGGCCTCGGACAGGGTGCTCTCGACGTCCACCACAGCTACCGTAACAGTAGTTTCCTCCAACACGGCCTCGCTGTTGTTAGACGGTTTCCAGGATCGTGTCCGGGTTACAGACGCCAGCCCCATCGGCATTGGGGCGAACCCGTCGGCCTACCAGATTACGGGTTCGGCGATCACGCTCGAGGCGTGGGTGTATCCGCAGGATGCACCGGCGCCGGGAGAAGTCAGAATCATTGCCGCAAGGCCGGCAAATATCGGTTTCGGCGCTGATCCGTTCCAAACCTACGGCCTTCTGGTCATAGGACCGGATATGTACTCGACCGAGCCCGTCTTGGCGTTCTCCGTCTCCGACGGCGTGAACCCTATTGGTGCGGGGTTTGAGATTGCTGTTCGGGACACCGGCAGGATCAAGGTGGGGCAGTGGACGCACGTTGCCGGCACCTACGATGGAACAACTGTCCGGCTCTACATCAATGGTATCCTGGCGAACTCCCTGCCGTTCACGGGGTCGATTGGGACGGGATCGACGGGATTCTACATCGGGGGATTCGGATACGGTTACTTCAAGGGATTGATCGACGAGGTTCGGTTGTGGAACGTAACGCGCAGTTTGTCGGAGATCCAGAACTTCAAGGATGTAACGCTCTCAGGCACGGAGACGGGTCTGGCGGGCTACTGGCCGCTGGACAGCACGTATGTGTCGGGCTCAACCGTGGTGACTCCTGACCTGACCTCGAACAAGAACGATTTGGCGGTGCAGTTCGATGCGAAGCTGG
>CAYXMK010000147.1:0-6531 GCA_964465905.1 uncultured Ignavibacteriaceae bacterium
CTTGTGGATGAGGAGGCCGATGGAAGCGGCAACGACGAAAATCCCTGCGCCGGCGGCAAAGGCAACGATAATGAGGAGTTGGAGTTCCACGGGTGGTGATGCTACCGAATGCGAGGAATCCGGAATGGAAGGGCACAGTGGGGAAGGACCAGGCGATCCGAGAAAGCGATGAAGCGCTCTGAGCCGGCTTCAGCGCGGACGTTCTCGAGAACGCAGGAGGACAGTCTTGATCCGAGCGGCCAGCTCATTGGGACTGAACGGTTTCGTGATATAGTCGTCGGCTCCCATTTCAAGGCCCTTGAGAACCTCCTCCTCCCTGCTCTGCGCCGTCACCAGCAAGACCGGTATGGAACGCGTCCGCTCATCCTTCCTCAGGGCCGCCAGAACCTCAAATCCCGTCATGAGCGGCATCATGACATCCAGCAGGACGACGTCCGGGTTCTCGGAGCGGGCTTTCTCCAGCGCCTCGATGCCGTTCTCCACAGCCACGACATCGTAGCCGCTGTTCTGAAGTTTGTACAGCATGAGGGTGCGGATGTGGGGCTGATCTTCCGCAATGAGTACCTTCTCTGCCATGGTTCCTCTGTCCCTTCTGCTCGCCGCCAGCAGACGCGCAGGGAGACGCTCTCGGTCCCGAGCTGAAAACATGGTATCAAAAAGATTCATCCGAATCAAACGGCGCGCCAGATCAGGGGCACCTGCCGCTGCTCGCTCCGCACAGGCCGGTTCGTTGCATTTCCGTCGTTGTTTTTCTATCTTGCTGGGGTTCTGGAGAGGTGCAGGAGTGGTTGAACTGGCACGCCTGGAGAGCGTGTTGGCGTCACAAGCGCCACGTGGGTTCGAATCCCACCCTCTCCGCTCCCCCGGTGGAGTGAACGGATTGCCGGCTCAACGTCATCGCCTGGAAACCCTCATGCGACTCTGTCGCTTCGCCTTTGCCGTTCTTCTCTTCTGGCACATCCCTCCCGCCCGCGCGCAGGTGGTCCTCACCGCCAAAGTGGACGGGGCCATCAATCCTGCCGTCTCCGAATTCCTCTCTGCCAGCATCGTCAAGGCGAAGCAGCAGGAGGCCCAGTGTCTTGTCGTCCTCCTCAACACGCCCGGAGGGTTGCTGAAGTCCACCCGCGTGATCGTCACCGAGTTCCTCTCGGCCGATGTTCCCGTCGTCGTCTATGTCGCTCCTCCCGGCTCGCAGGCGGCATCGGCAGGGGTGTTCATCACCCTGGCCGGTCATGTGGCTGCGATGGCTCCGGGCACGAACATCGGCGCCGCCCACCCCGTCGGCATGCAGGGGGAGCAGGACTCGATCATGATGGAGAAGGCCACCAATGACGCAGCTGCGTTTGTCCGCACCATTGCCGAAAAACGGGATCGCAACATTGCCTGGGCGGAGGATGCGGTGCGCCGGAGTATCTCGATCACCGAAACAGAGGCTGAACAGCAGAACGTCATTGACTTCGTCGCCAAGGACCTGAAGGCGCTGTTGCAGCAGATCGACGGGATGGAGATCGAGCTGCCGCAGCGGACCGTGGTTCTTCGCACCGCGGGCGCCGAGATCCGGGCGCTGGAAATGGGATGGAACGAGCGAATCCTCGACATCCTCAGCGATCCCAACATTGCCTACATCCTGCTGATGCTCGGGGTGTACGGACTTCTCTTCGAATTGTACAATCCGGGATCGATTCTTCCAGGGATCGTGGGAGTCATCTGTCTGATTCTCGGGTTCTATTCGCTCCACACACTCCCCATCAATTACGCGGGGCTCGCCTTGATCATCTTCAGCATTATCCTCTTCCTTGCCGAGATCAAAGTGACCAGCTACGGTCTGCTGACGCTGGGGGGCATTGTCTCCTTCGTGCTCGGCTCGCTGATGTTGATCGAAACGGAGTCTGCACTCGAATTCCTTGAACTGTCGTGGACGCTCGTCGTTGCGGTGTCCCTTCTGACCGCTCTCTTTTTCGCCTTCGTGATCGGTTTCGGCCTGCGCGCGCAGAAGAAGAAACCCACGACGGGAAAGGAAGGACTGGTCGATGAAGTGGGAGTCTGCGTGACCCCCCTGAAACCCGAGGGCACCGTCCGCGTGCACGGCGAACTCTGGAACGCCCGCGCTCAGTCCGGCACGCTGCGGGAAGGTGACCAGGTTCGTGTCGTCGCCGTCGAGGATCTCACACTCATCGTTCGCCCCCCCTCCAACGAACGCTCGAAGAAAGGAGTGTAGTTATGGCACAGATCGGAACCATGCTGATCGTGGTCATCGTCGTCTTTGTTGCGCTGCTGCTGTTCAATTCCATCAAGATTCTCCGCGAGTACGAGCGCGCCGTCATCTTCCGGCTCGGCCGCCTCAGCAGGGCCATTCTCAATCCGGGCGGACAGGGAAACGGCCCCGGACTCGTCTTCCTCATTCCCCTGATCGATCGGATGGTCAAGGTGAGTCTGCGCACGGTGGTCATGGACGTGCCGCCGCAGGACGTCATCACAAAAGACAACGTTTCCCTCAAGGTCAACGCGGTCGTGTACTTCCGGGTCATCGATCCGGAGAAAGCCGTCATCGAAGTGGAGAACTATCTCTTTGCCACCTCCCAGCTTTCCCAGACGACACTGCGCAGTGTTCTGGGGCAGTCGGAACTGGATGAACTGCTGGCAGAGCGTGAGAAGATCAACGCCCATCTCCAGAAGATCATCGACAGCCAGACCGAACCGTGGGGCATCAAGGTCTCCAATGTCGAAGTCAAGCACATCGATCTTCCGCAGGAAATGCAGCGGGCGATGGCCAAGCAGGCGGAAGCAGAACGCGAACGGCGCTCGAAGGTGATTGCGGCCGAGGGAGAGTACCAGGCCGCCCAGCGCCTTGCAGATGCGGCAAAGATCCTCGGCATGCAGCCGAGTGCGCTGACGCTCCGGTATCTGCAAACACTGCGGGAAATCGCGACCGAAAACAACTCCACAACCATCTTCCCCGTTCCCATCGATCTGATCAGGCCGTTCCTGGGGGACAAGAAGAAGTAGGGATGCATGGAGTCGCTGCTGGCAGGGCAAAGCGCCCTTGAGCGTGTTGTCGCCGTCCATCAGCTCAACGATCAAACGATCCGGCTGTATCAGCGCCTCGACGGGAAGATCCTGCAGACCGACGCAGAGTTCTTCCCGTTTTTTTTCCTCGCCGACCCGGACCTGATCAGCGGATACTCACAGCGGTGCTGGCGGAAGGAACTGGCCGGCTCTCTCCCGTTCCGCCTCCTCGTGGCGTTCGACCGGTGGAGCACGATGTGGGATGCCGTTCGCTACGTCCTTGCACGTTACCGCGCCGCCACGGGCAGAGCGGTCGACAACGCCAGCGACGTTCCCTCCCTCTTTTTCCGCCCGGATCCGGTCATTCAATACCTCCTGCAATCCGGGGTCACCTGCTACAAGAACATGCCGTTTGCATCCTGCGTGCGCATGCAGGTCCAGCTCGCCACGGTAGCTTCGGGGGGTCCCCCCAGCATCCCGTCGAGATCCGGCGATCGGATCGTCTTGATCGGCCTGAGCGACAGCACCGGGTGGAGCACAATCCTGGGCGGAGCCGGCCTGCCCGAAGCTCAGCTCCTGGAGCAGTTCGTCCGCGTCGTGCAGGAACGCGACCCGGACATCGTCGAGGGCTATCAGCTCATCGGGCACACGCTCCCGTACCTGCTTCGACGCTCGGAGCTCCTCGGCATGGAGCTCGGCCTGGGAAGGGATGGATCCGAACCGCGGCGCGCCGGCGGGCTGACCGCCGAGGGACTGCGCGAAGGTGAAGCCCCGGGCTTCGATCTAATGGGCCGCTCGGTTGTCGACACAGCCGTGCTTGCCGCCATGCAGGAAACGCTCCGACGTTCGTTTGAAGTTGTCGATCTCCCGGCACTCGCCTCGGTGTTCGCCCCGGGAGAGACCGACGTTGCCGCAGAACCGCTGACAGTGTCCGACGCCAGGGCACGTACGCTCTCGAAAGCCCGGCGACGGCTGGAGGCGGAACTGAACGTCGTCCGGACGACTTCCGAGGAGCTGCTTCCCCCCTCGATTGCCCTCTGCA
Organism: uncultured Ignavibacteriaceae bacterium; assembly: GCA_964465905.1. Taxonomy (GTDB): domain Bacteria; phylum Bacteroidota; class Ignavibacteria; order UBA10030; family UBA10030; genus CAYXMK01. Next base: position 4,049 of record CAYXMK010000147.1, read on the forward strand.
CCCTCTGTCCGCTCCCCCTGAGCACTCTCCTGCGGACGGGAAGTGCCCTTCGGGCGGAGCTGATCATCCTGCGCGAGTACCTCCGCCAGAAACACTCTCTTCCTGAACCCGCTGCACCGGTCTCAGCTCCGCCACTGCCGGGGGAGTTGCTTACACGCGGTCTGTTCGCCGACGTGCTCTACGCAGGCATGGAATCGCTCCTACCCACGGTTGCGCGCCTGAAGTCCCTGACATCGCGCAATGATATGCTGGGCGCCGTTCCCCGCCTTCTGTCCGAAATCACAGGCCGGGACCATTCCCCCGAGGACGCTCCCGATCTTCCGATGCGGGAAGCACGCAGGCTCCTGCGGGAGTCTTGCACCGCACTGATGAGTACCGGGAGGTCGATGTTCGTCGACGCCGCCATGATTGCAGCTGTCGCAGCGGAAGCCCGATCCATGCTGACAGAGTTCTGCCGGACGATCGAGTTGCACAACGGCATCGTCATCGAATACGACACCGACGGCGTGTATCTTGCCCTCCCCGACAACGTGCGGGGGATTCAGCAAGCCGGGGCGTTCATCCGCAAGCTCTCCGAACAGCTACCCGAAGGGCTGCGCCTGGAGCGTACAGTTCACTACCCTCGGATGTTTGCCTCGAGGAAACGGAACCATGCCCTTCTGACAGCGCACGGCCAGCTCATCATCCAGGGGACTTCTCTGCTCCCGCATACGCTCGAACCGTTCTTCCGCCGCTTCCTCCGTCAGGCCATCCTCCTGCTGATGAAGGAGGATTTTGCGGGACTGCACTCGCTCTACGTTTCAGCCGTGCAGGCTATCACCCAACACCGCTGGACTGCAGCCGATTTCTGCCGGTCAGAGATCGTCCACGAGTCTCTGGAGAACTACAGGGCAGGCCTCAAGGCAGGAACCCGCAAGCCCTCACCGCCGTACCAAGCCGCCGACCGTGGCAAGCTCTACTTCCAGCCGGGGGATAGGATCCGCTATTACGTTGCGGGGAGCGGACCCGCCGTCCGGGTCTCGGACCACAGCAAACTGGCGGAGGAATGGGACCCGAACTTTCCGGACGACAACACGGCGTACTACCTCACGCGACTTGAGGAAACAGCGGCAAAACTGGGGGAATTCTTCTCCGACGAGGATGCGCGCAAGATCTTCTCCGCCGAAGAACTCTTCGAGTTCGATCCGTCCCGCATCGCCCTGGTCCGGCGGACCGGGGAGCCGGAGGAAGACCGGGGAGCGAAGACCCGCGTCGCAGAGGAACCTCCCCCTTTCGGGATCTGGCTGGACGAGGCCGCCCTGTGAGCTCTCCGGAAAGCGATCTTGCTTTTCTCGCGGCCGAGTGGTATACTTGTCGCGTTAGCAACCGCACCAGTCTTGTTTCACCGAGGTCGCTCTGGTGGTCTTGCCGAGGCTGAGGCTGGAGGGAGTGAGGGAGTCGCCAACCGAGCCGGACGTCAGATGCAACGGCTCATCGTTCGACGCGACTTCCGGGAGACGAGGAACGGTGCTTGATGTTCAACTGTCGAGAGGATGTCTGGTATGGAACAGGGTACGGTGAAGTGGTTCAACAACGCCAAGGGCTTCGGCTTCATCAAGCGCAGCACCGGCGAAGATGTGTTTGTGCATTACAAGTCCATCGAAGGGGAGGGATACAAGAGCCTGACCGAGGGCGACACGGTTCAATTCGAGGTTGAGCAGGGTCCGAAGGGCCTCCAGGCCGTCAAGGTCTCGAAGGTCTGATCCTGAGGTTTCCACCCCACGATCCCGCTCTGGAGCCCGGCTCCGGAGCGGGATTTTTCTGTTCAGGCATGGGGGGCTGCTTCGTCGCGACGGTGCACAGCGGCCCACGATTCCAGGTACTGCACGATCTCCTGTGTTGAGGCGCCCGGCGTGAATATCTCGCCCAGCCCCATCCGTTTCAGCTCTGCAATGTCTGATTCAGGAATGATGCCCCCGCCGAACAGCAAGACGTCATCCAGTCCGTGCTCGTGCATGATCTTCAGAACTTTCGGGAAGATCGTCATGTGAGCGCCGCTCAGGAGACTGATGCCGATCACGTCAACGTCCTCCTGCAGCGCGGCCTCAACGATCATCTCGGGCGTCTTCCGCAGTCCCGTATAGATCACCTCCATCCCTGCATCCCGGAGAGCGGCCGCCACCACCTTGGCTCCGCGGTCGTGCCCGTCCAGTCCCGCCTTCGCAATCAGTACCCGCAGTTTTCTCTGCTGGATCATTGTCTGCCTCGCTGTGCGCCATCGTGGAATGCGTGGAATTCCTCCAGCCGCTGATAGAACCGGGTCAGAGGGAAGCCCACCACGTTGTAGAAACAACCATTGATGCTTTCGACGAATACAGCACCGTAGTCATCCTGAATGCCGTAGGCCCCCGCCTTGTCCATTGGAGATCCGGACCGAACGTAGCGCCGGATTTCCTCATCGGAGAGCCGCCGGAACCGGACCCTGGTCCGCACGACATCGCTCA
>CAYXMK010000148.1:0-6530 GCA_964465905.1 uncultured Ignavibacteriaceae bacterium
CCTTTGGCAAGCGCAGGAAGACCCTCCACAGCAGTCTGCGGCTCCTGGGATTCACGGAAGAGGCACTCCGCGAGCTGAGAACCGACCTCCAGCGCAGACCGGAGCAGTTGACAGCGGACGAGTTTCTGTTGCTGACCAGTCAGCTCTTGCCGTACCGGAACATGCTTACGGCGCAGGCATAGATGCGAGAATCCCCACAGACAGTCAACAGAAAAACCCGCCCCGTGCGGGAACTCCTCGTCGTTGACGACGAGCTCATGCACGACATGGAGGAGCTCGTCCGGAGCAGATCGGACTATCTGCTGCTGAACATTCTGCAGGATCTTCTCCCGGCCGACATCGCCCATATCATGGACCGGCTCGACAGGGAGGATGTCGAGTACGTGTTCGGGCTGCTGCCGGACGATGTGGCACGGGAAGCTCTCCTCGAGCTGGATGCGGCGCATCGCGAACACCTCCTGAAGAGGCTTCCACAGGACCGTATCAATGAGCTGCTGAAGGGCATGGACTCCGATGATGCCGCGGACATCGTTGGAGCTCTGTCGGAAGATCGCGCCGCCCAGGCCCTTGAAACAATGAAAGCGGAGGAGTCCTCCAGGGTCGAGGAACTGCTCCGCTACGACGCCTCCACGGCCGGCGGTATCATGGCCAAAGAAGTGGCGGTGGTGCATGAAGGGGACACCATCAAGAAGGCCATCCAGGTTGTGAGGCGAATGTCGCGGGAACACAGGAATCTTTACCATGTGTACGTTGTGAACGACGAGGGCATACTCACCGGTGCCGTGGCGCTGCAGGATCTTCTCCTCCACACTCCCAACAAGAGGGTGAAGAAGATCATGAGCACGGAAGTGCCGCGGGTGACGGCGGATATCGATCAGGAAGAAGTGGCGAAGATCTTTCGGAAATACGATGCAATTTCCCTTCCTGTGACCGATACCGCCGGCCGGCTGCTGGGGCGGATCACCGTTGACGACGTCGTGGACGTCCTGGAGGAAGAGCACGAGGAAGATGTCGCCCGGATGGTTGGCTCCGATGCAGAAGAGCTCGAGCGCCGAACACCGGCACAGGTCGCTCTGTTACGCCTCCCCTGGGTCCTGCTCACCCTTCTCATCGAACTTATCGCCGGCTTCGTCGTTCATCAATTTGATCAAACGCTTTCGCAGGTCATTCTCCTCGCCTCGTTCATGCCCGTCATTTCAGCGCTCTCCGGCAACACGGGCCTCCAGTCGGCGGCGGTGATCGTGCGCGGACTCGCCACAGGGCACGTCCAGCTCACCCACTGGTGGGATCCCATCATTCGGCAACTGCAGACGACGCTCATCATCGGATCGGTCTGTGGGATCGTGATCGGACTCGTCGGAGGTCTCTGGCACGGCACACCGCTCTTCGGAGCCGTGGTGGGAATTTCGATGTTCCTCAGCATCAACACGTCCGGTCTCATTGGCACCGTGATCCCCATGACGTCGAAACGGCTGGGGTTTGATCCGGCGCTGACCGCGGGGCCGTTCGAGACGGCATTCCAGGATATTCTCGGCATCACCATCTTCCTTTCTCTGGCGACGGCACTTCTCCAATGGCTGTGATAGGCGATTCTTCCCACCCCGGCGTCCTCCGCCTCAAGGGATGGCTTCGGCCCCTCTCCGCGGCAGACTTCATCGTGGTTACGTTCCTCCTGTTTCTCACGCTGCTGCAGGTGATCTTCCGCGCGCGCATCGCGAGCTGGTGGATCTGGGTACTCCTGAACGGCGCCATCATCGGACTCGTTCTGCTCCTGGCGCGAACGGCGGAACAGAAGCCGGGGAAGCTCATCATCGGCATCCACCGATGGTACCTGTATCCCATGGTGCTGTACGTCTTCAAGGAACTCTACTTCATGATTCGCCCGATCCATCCGGTGGACTATGACGAACTGCTCATCGCCATCGACCGCTGGATGTTCGGCGTTGATCCGACCGTCTGGCTCTCGCAATTCGCCCATCCGGTGCTTACGGAGATCCTGCAAATCGCCTATTCTTCCTACTATCTGCTGTTCATCATCCTGGGGGTGGAGGTCTACCGGCGCCGGACACTCCAGGAATTTGACCGGGCTGGGTTCATGCTCGTGTACGGCTTTTTCCTTTCCTATCTGGGATACTTTCTACTGCCGGCGGTGGGTCCGCGGTTCACCCTTCACGATTTTCATCTGCTGAAGGAAGAACTCCCGGGACTCTTCCTGACCGAACCGCTGCGATGGTTTGTGAACACGGGTGAATCGGTTCCGATGCACGTTCCGAATCCCGTGGACTATGTCCAGCGCGACGTCTTCCCCAGCGGTCACACACAGCTCTCCCTTATGGTCGTCTATCTGGCTTTTCACCTCCGCATTTCCACCCGATGGTTTCTCGCTGTTGCGGTCACGCTACTGGTGATCGGTACGGTCTATCTCAGGTACCACTACGTCATCGATGTCCTTGCCGGCATGCTCTTCTTCGGATTGACCATCTGGAGCGGCCATCATCTGGAGCGCTGGTGGAATCGGTTGCGCAGCAGGTGGGGAGAGAGAACAACGGAGAATCACCGACACTGACGGAAGAGTCCGCACTCCCATGACACCCGAACAGATGTTGAAGGAACTTGAAACCCTGGCGCAGAAGAGCGGTATCACGGTGCGCTATGAGAAGGGGGATTTCGAAGGGGGATTCTGTGTCCTCAAATCTGACCGGATCATCGTGGTGAACAAGAGAACGAACGCGCAGCAGCGCGCCTCGGTGCTGGCGCTGGGAATCGCGGAGATCGGGGTTGAGGAGACCTACCTGAAACCCGCGGTGAGAGAGTTCATCGAGGATGAACTTGCCAGGGCCGATCGATCGGCCTGAAATTGCCCTTGCGGATGGATGCGGTTGAGCGCGGGGACGGTGCGTTTAAGGCGGTGAACCGCTATATTGGAGCTCGGTGGGGCGCAGCGGGGGGGACCGACCGTCGAGAATGGGGGAAGAAATACTCCGCAAGGGTTGCTGAAAGGTGAAGCCGTGATTCGTGCCGTCGTCTTTGATCTGGACAATACGCTCGTCGATTTCATGGTCATGAAGCGGCAGGCCATCGACGCCGCGATCCATGCGATGCGCGATGCCGGCCTCAAGCTTCCTCCTGAAGAAATTCGCACGCGCATCGACAAGATCTACGCGGAAAAGGGGATCGAGTTCCAGAATGTATTCGATCAACTCCTCTACGATGAGTTCAGCAAGATCGACTACAAGATCCTCTCCGCAGGCATCATTGCCTATCGGCGGGCGCGGGAAGCGGCGCTGGTGCCGTACCCCCATGTCTATATGACGTTGATTACCCTGGCGAAGATGGATCTCAAGCTGGCGGTCGTTTCCGACGCGCCGGCGCGTGAAGCGTGGCTTCGACTCTGCTACCTCAACCTCCACCATCTCTTCGATGTGGTCGTGACGTTCGACGACACCGGCTTCCGAAAACCCCGCCCGGAACCATTCCAGCGGGCCCTGGAGAAACTCGGCGTCCAGGCGGGAGAAGCGCTCATGGTGGGAGACTGGGCGGAGCGTGATGTCGTGGGTGCCGCGCAGGTGGGGATGAAGACGGTCTTTGCCCGCTACGGTGACGATTTTGGAACGTTGATTTCGAACGCTGACTACGAAGTGGATGACATCTCCGAGGTGGTCGACATCGTCAGGAAACACAACGAAGGATGACGGCGATGGGCTCGATCGTCGGCGTTGGCGTGGATGTCGTAGAGGTCGCTCGGCTCCGGGAAGCCATGGAGCGGCAGGAAGGGAGATTCGCCGGGAAGATCTTCACGGATGCCGAAATCGCGTACTGCCGCGCACGGAAACATCCATTCGAACACTTTGCGGCCCGTTTTGCCGCCAAGGAAGCCGTTGCGAAAGCACTGCAGACCGGGTGGAGCGGCGTGTTCCAGTGGAAAGATGTGGAGGTGATGAACGATCCCTCGGGTGCTCCCCACGTCCTCCTCCACAACAAGATGGCCGAACAGCTCCGCGGCAAGCAGATCCATCTCTCCCTCTCCCACACTGAATTCACCGTTATCGCCTTTGCCGTGATCGAGTCGGTCTGAACAACTCTCGCCTCCAGAACGACACTGCCGCGTTCTCGCAAGAGAACCGCTGCGCTGCCCCAACACATCCTTCTAGCCCTGATCCTCTCCCGTCCCCCCAGAGGGCGTGGGGGAGCGGCATTCACCCTAAGGCCCTTCCACCTTCAAGAACACCTGAGTCCCCAGTCTTTCCAGGGACGCAGAAATGAATTCGGCCGAGGGGATCTCCTGCAGCAGCTTGACTGTCCCGTCCGAATCGACCTGTCGGAGCAGTGGATGAGTATAGACCCATGCGCCGCTTCGCAGCGCGGGGATGTTGGCTGAGAGCACGACCGCCCGGGACCCGTTCCACGTACCGTCGAGAAGTATCGTGCCTTCGTCCGCGGTCAGTGTGGCGGTGACGGTCCGTGTCGCTATCGAAACGACGGACATCCGGCGCTTCGTGAGACCGAGGAACTGCGCGTCATCCGGCGAAAATTCTCCCGCGATGCATCCCGCGTCGACGGATCCCAGCAGTTCACCCGATGTGGACAGGAAATACGTCTGTTCGAGAACCCCGGAGTCACTCCAGCGGTACACCCCGGCGGCAGTGATCTTGCCGTTGTGCGAAAGAACGATCCCGGACGCGTTGGCTGCTGCAACGTCCCGCGAAAAAACCATCTCCCCGCGATCGGTCACGACGGCAACCATGGCGTTTTCTCGCCCGGGTTCTGAGAGAAGGAGGGCAGCCATCGAATCGTGAGCTGCAACCGCAATGATTCGTTCGTAGTCGGGTCCCGCGTCCTCTGGAAGTCGGAGGTTCCGGATGGGCTGTCCTGACTGATCGAAGAATTCCAGTGTGCCATCAAATGCATGGATCAGCACGAGTCTTCCCGTCTCAAAGACCGCTGCCGACGGAAACGGGACGTCGTAGGGGATACCGCGGAAGAAGCGAAACAGTTCATGCTGCGCGCGGTCTCTCATGACCACCTCAAGAGAGTTTGTCTCGCCCGCCTGGCGGGCGCCGCCATGAGGAGTGAGGGCAACGTGGTAGGAGCCGAGACGCGAGGACTGGCCCAGCAGCGGACTGCTCGCAACCAGGAGGAGCAGGAAGAGTCTCTTCATCTTACTTGACCAGAAGGAGCTTGCGTGAAAGAACTGTCGGACCGGCGTTCAGCCGAGCGATGTACGTGCCGCTGGGGAACGCCGAAGCATCCCACGTGAGCACAAACGATCCCGGCATCTGGTTCCCGTGCATCAGCGTTTAACTTCCCTTCCAAGGAGGTCATAGATCCGCACTGTCACAAACTCTTCTACAGGAATCGTCAGCAGGAGGGTGGTGCTGGGATTGAACGGATTCGGGTAGTTCTGCGAGAGATTCCATCGGCCAGGAGGCGACTCGGGGTTCTCGGAAGGAAGACCCGTGATGAGGTCGAAGAATGCCAGCACGCCGTCCATCATCGTCTGCCGTTGAAGCGCGGAACCGATGGTTTCGAACGGGAAGCTGAGGTACACAAGCTTGCCGAGAGTACTGCTTGACCCAAAGGTCCCCGCATACCAAATCCCGGCGATTCTGGGCGATCCGTCTCCCCGGCTGGTGTTGTACGTCAACAGAGTGACGGAACCGTTGACGGGATTGATATCGTCGGGATAGTCCTCCGGATACGTCTGCCCAAAGGTGAAGGTCAGTCCACTGAACGGCGAAGAAGCCGTGCCCGTTGCCGTGCGCATGTTGCTGTCGCCGTCGTAGACGTAGGCGGCCTTCAGGTAATTGTTGTAGAACCCCAGGTCCCCGGGTTCGCTTCGTGAATGGGATCTGCCCAGATCCCAACCGATTTCCGAGCCCGAGACGAAGAGTCTTCCCCCGTTCTCGAGGAACTCCCTCACTCTGAGCTGTTCCGCCGACGTGAAGGTGCGGTGAATCGTGGATTCATCGCCCAGGATCCAGATCACCATGTCGTAGTCTCGAAGACTGACGCTGGCATCCTCGACGGCCTCGTTGGCACAGCTTGAGACAGCCACAGCGAAAGGAAGCAATTCACCGTTGAGCCTGACAAAGGGATGGGCAGGATCGCCCCAGCTTGCCGAAGCGTCGTTTCCCTTGTATCGATCGAAGCCATCGACAATGAGAGCAGACGCTGTCGGGAGCTCCGTGGGCGAGCTCCAGCGATGCCATCCCGCGAAGTACACGTCGCTGGGCGCACTTTCATTCGGAGGAGAAACCGTATCCACCGCCGTCAGGCGAAATGCCAGTCCTGTGTACGGAGCGGTTGGCGATTCGGCGAACGGGAAGGGGGGCTCGAGCAGATACGACGCAACGGATTTCGTGAGAACGGACTCCGCGAGTGCGAGATGCCAGGTGGCTGCTCCTGGCAGGCTGTAGTACAATCGGTACCCCTTCAGGTCGGCTTCCGCGGCCGGATGCCACGCGAGGGCGACTCTTCCCATCGTGTCCACGATGACGGCTTTGAGTGTTGGCGGGGCGGGCGGAACAAGA
>CAYXMK010000149.1:0-6460 GCA_964465905.1 uncultured Ignavibacteriaceae bacterium
AATGGAACCACGAGGGAAGTCTGGAGTGGCACGTTCTGCAATACCCGTTCCATCGGGGGACCCAGCACTGGGTGCGCGATCTTAACGCTCTGTACCGGAGTGAACGCGCACTCCACACGAGGGACTTCACGAACGAGGGATTCGAGTGGGTGGACTTCCACGACTGGGAAGAGAGCGTGATTGCCTTCCTGCGTCGCGGCACGGCCCCCGAGGATGTCGTGCTGGTGGTCTGCAACTTCACGCCGGTGCCGAGGCATAACTACCGGGTCGGAGTCCCGTCGGGCGGATTCTGGAAAGAGCTCCTCAACAGCGACGCCCAGATCTACGGCGGAAGCGGCGTGGGGAACTACGGAGGCCTGTCGGCCGATCCCATCTCCTCGCACGGTCGCCCCTTCTCGCTCAATCTCACTCTTCCTCCCCTGGGGATCATCTTCTTCAAACCGGAAGCGTAGCGGCTCCTCCGCAGCTGAACGAGAAAGCTCCCCGCGGGGAGCTTTCTTCGCGATTCGACGGCTCTTTCGTCTGGTCAGCGCTTGCGGCGCGCGTACTGCTCCGGCAGGTGAATGCGAACCTGCTCTTCCAACTCTTCATCCGTAATCGACGACATCCGTCCGCCCTGCTCATACTGGTCCATCACCCACCGCTGAATCTTCACCACCTTGGTGGCGCTCAGGCGTTCTTCCCCCTTCAGGCCGAGGAACTCGTTGACCCAGAGCACCACACCGTCCGTGCCGGACTTGTCCGTGATCGCGACTCGAGGCGGACGATTCAGGAGCGCGGTGGTGTCGAAGATGTTGTAGATCTGCTCGAACCGCCGCAGTCCGCCGGCATGGATGCCGGCGCGCGTCGTATTGAAATCCCGACCGACGAACGGATAGTTGGTCGCGAGATGGGTTCCCACTTCCCGCTCGTAGTACTGCGCCAGCTCTGTAATCACCGGAAGATTGACGCCGTTCAACGTCCCTTTCAGCGCCACGTACTCGATCACCGCACCTTCGATGGGGGGATTGCCCGTCCGTTCGCCGAATCCGAAGAGCGTACCGTTGAGGGCATTCAACCCGTAGATCCAGGAACTGGCGGCATTGATATGAACCTTGTGGAAGTCGTTGTGACCGTGCCACTCAAGACGCTCCGGCGGAATTCCGCACTCGTGCCTCAACCGCCAGATCAGCTTCGGAATGGATCGGGGTTCTTCGACATTCGGATACGACAGACCGAATCCCATCGTATCGCAGAGCCGGATCTTCACTTTCAGCTGCTCAGGCACCTGCTCGCTCAGGCGCTCGAGCTGCTGCACAAACGGCAGGACGAAGCCCTTGAGGTCGGCGCGCGTGACATCCTCGAGGTGGCAGCGCGGCCGGATACCGGCGTCGAGAGCTGCCTGGACGACGTCGAGGTACTGTTCCATCGCCTGCCGGCGCGTCTGGTTCTGTTTGTGGAAGATGTGGTAGTCGGACGACGAGGTCAGCATGCCGGTCTCGTTCAATCCCATCTCCTTCACCAGCCGGAAGTCCCCTTTGTTGGCCCGGATCCATCCTGTAATCTCGGGGTACCGGAGGTTGAGTGCCCGGCACGCATCGATCGTCTCCCGGTCATTCTTCGTGTAGAGGAAGAACTCGGACTGCCGAATGATTCCCTTCGGTCCGCCCAAACGCGAGAGCATCTCGAAGAGTTTGACCATGTGCTCTTTCTTGTACGGAGGGCGAGCCTGCTGTCCGTCCCGGAACGTCGTGTCCGTGATGTGAATGTCCCGCGTCTTCACGTCGGCAGGATCGAAGGTCACATCCTTCCCGTCGATCTGTTCGTGAATCAGCCCCTCAAACCTGATGAGCGGTGGAAGGGAGTAGGGAAACGTCTCCTCCAGCAACCGCGGCTCCTGCACGTCCTGCAATTCATAGACCTTCTGTGTCATGGCGCCTTCCTCCTTTTTATGATGCACCACATTGCTCTCCGTTCGGCATTCATTCGGTCGCGTCGTTCACGAGCCTGACCAGCTCCGCGGCCCGATGCTGGACATCCGCCAGTTCCTTGTTAAGTTTCTGCACCACGCTGTTGGTCTCGACGGATCCGCGCACAGCCTCGAAGTCTGCATCCCGCTCCGTCTCGGACAGATCGAGTCCGAAGCCGATGCGCGCGGCAGCGCCGAACTCACGTTTCGCATCCTCGACGATGGAGGAGAGTGTGGAAATACTCGTTTGCTTCCAGAGCTCAATCACTTCCAGCGCCTTGTCCCGCGTGAAACGCTGCGGCGGCAGACCGAATTCCTGACCGGCGGCGTGCACGACGTACTCCCATTCATCTCCCGCATACGCCGCCTGCACTTCAGCGAGCCGGCGCAGCAGTTCGTCGTAGGTCCCGATGGCACCCGACCGGACTCCTTCCTCGATGGCTGAGACCCGCTCGCGCGCCGCCAGCAGACCCCCCAGATCGGTCCAGTCAGCCGGCTGCCGGAGCGTGCCGGACGGCTCAAGTTCAGCAATCGCCTCACGCCATCTCCTCTGACGCCGAAGGACCTCTTCCAGGCGAGCGCAGATCCGCCCGGCAAGGTAGCGCGTCACGGCGGAGGCATAGTACTTCGAGCCTTTGCGGAGCAGGAGCCGATTGATCTGTGTGCCGCCGTAGGCGACGAACTCCTTCTCTCGGCTGGCCGAGGCCGCCATCTGCGCGAGCTCGTCTCTTCCTCGTCTCATCTTCTCCACCGTATAGGGAGAGAACACATCAAAGACGATGAGGTCCCTCTTGAGAGGGGCTTTCCGGCCGTCGCGCTTCGGCCATTTCTCACCGTCCCGGATCGTGCCGACGGAAAAGAGATTCATCGCCGGAACGAGCCGCGAGACGCCCTGTTCTTCGTTGATGTAGGAAAACGGAAGGTTTGGCGTGTTGAGGTTCGAGAAGTGCTTCCCGATGATAACGCTGAAGGCGCCGACGTGGCTCTCCAGCAGCACGTACGAGAAGGAGCCGGTCTTGCAGCCCCGTTCGAAGATTCCCTGGTGAACGGGTCCGAGCTTGTACATATGGTTGCTCTGATTCGTGCCGCTGCCGGCGTTGTAGAACGAGAAGATGCCGGCGATGAGGAGGGTCGACTTGTGGTGTGTGACGGTATACGGACCGGCGAAGAGGGAAACGGCCTCTCCGTGGAACCCCTCGCAGTTGGCAAAGAAGAGCGAGTTCTCGGCAGAGAACTGTTTGCCGAGCTTTGCCGCCTGTCCGACGTAGACCTTGTCGAGCACCACACCGCTGTCGATGCGGGCTCCTTCCGCCACGATGAAATGGCGGGCGTCCACACCGTCGCCGACTTCCGTGGGATGCTCCCGGCAGCTGAGGATGCTTCCGTCTTCGAGCCGACGGGCGCCGTGCACATTGGCGTACGCTCCGAACCGGACGTTTCGGATTTCGCCGCAATGGAGAAGGCGGACTCCCTCACCGACGACTCCGCCGCTCTGTCTGCTCGCCGCAACGCGTTCGTCGACGAGGAGGTGCAGTCGACGCGTCAGTTCCTTGTCGTGACGCCGCATGGCCTGAAGGTAGGCGGTCTGGGCCGTCAGGTCCTCCAGCATGCGCGTCCCCCGCCCTCCCCCTTCATTCACCACCTCCAGCTCCACGCCGTTGCCGAACGCTGCGCCCGGCTCGGCCACGAGGGTGCCAACATTCTGGATGAGTGCGCCGGCCTCGACGCGATAGTTCGCAACGACGCCCCCGACGGCGGCGATCCGCACCCCGTCACCGATCTGGCAATCGGCAACGGCCGCGTCGTAGATGCCGCACGGGAGCGGAATGCCGTCCAGGGATATCTCGCCGTCCGTCGCGCCGACGGTCACGCGACCGGAGAAGCGGACACGCTGGAGGCGGAGCAGATCGGTTCGCGGATGCACGGCAATTCCGCTCCAGTCAGAAGCCGAGCATCCCTGCTGGATGAGCTGACGGATGTCTGAGGGCGTCAGAGAGCGATGGGTCATGGGGTGCACTTCCTCCCTGCAACACGGGGCATGGATCAGTGTGCCATGCCCCGCGGTGGTCACAACGGTTCCGTGGAATCGGCCTTCAGCCGGTGAGCAGCGGATCAGAGCTCAGGCAGGCCGAGGTTATCACGCTCGATGTCTTTGAAGTAGCGGACGGTGCCGACCTTGAGTTCTTCGGTCGCATCCTCGTCACAGACGATCATGCCGTGACGATGGAGCTGGAGCATCGAGACGGTCCACATGTGATTGACCCCCTCTTCCACCGCCTTCTGCAGGGCGCGGGCCTTGGAGTGACCGTTCACGAGGATCACGACTTCCTCTGCATCCATGACCGTCGCGACGCCGACGGTGAGCGCCGTCTTCGGCACCTTGTTCACGTCGCCGTCGAAGAAGCGCGAGTTGGCGATCCGCGTGTCGTACGTCAGGGTTTTGATGCGTGTGCGGGAGGAGAGGGAGGACCCGGGTTCGTTGAAGGCGATGTGCCCGTCCGGACCGATTCCGCCGAGGAAGAGATGGATGCCGCCGATTCTCTTGATCTTCGCCTCGTAATCGTCACATTCCTGATCCGGATCCTTTGCGTTTCCGTTCAGGATATTCACGTTCTCTGGCGGAATGTCGATATGACTGAAGAGGTGATTCCACATGAAGTAGTGATAGCTCTGAGGATGGTCCTCGGGCAGACCGACGTACTCGTCCATGTTGAACGTCACGACATTCTTGAAGGACACTTTGCCGTTCTGGTGCAGGTTCACCAGCTGCTGGTACGTTCCGATGGGGGAAGATCCCGTCGGCAGTCCGAGCACGAACGGTTTCGACGGCGTCGGCTTGAATCTGTTGATTTTGCTCGCAATATGGTAGGCGGTCCACTTGCTGAGGGCTTCATAGTTCGGATGGATGATGATTCTCATGGATGAAGGTCTCCTTCGTGTGTGGATGTGAGGAGGATGCGCGCGTCCGCCACAAAGCTGCCGGCACCCTGGTCCTGCACGATCAATGGATTGATATCGAGCTCCTGGATTTCCGGAATTTCCACGGCGAGACGCGAGAGACGCTGGATACATTCGACGATGCTGTCGAGATCACGCGGGTTCTTCCCGCGTGCCCCGGTCAACATGGGACACGCTTTGATCTCGTGGATCATTTCCCGGGCCGCACGGGGCCCCACCGGAGCGACGCGGAAGCTGACATCGCGGAAGACCTCCACGAAGATGCCTCCCAGTCCGAACATGATCACCGGACCGAAGCTGGGGTCGCGCTTGACGCCGAGAATAACCTCCTGCCCCCCCGCCACCATCTTCTGCAGGTACACGCCGTCGATCCGGGCATCCGGCCTGAGCCGTCGGACGTTCTCATGGATCGCATCCCAGGCCGCCGCGGCCTGATCCCGACCCCGGATATCCAGCACCACGCCGCGGACGTCGAACTTGTGAACGATTTCCTCGGATACCACTTTCATGACGACCGGAAAGCCGATCTTCTCTGCAAGGTCCACCGCTTCGTCGCGCGAGGATGCCGTTCCGCTCGGGAGGACCGGAAGGCCGTAGGCCTTCAGCAGGGGCACGGCGACCGCTTCCGGCAGGTACGTTTTCCCGCTTCGGACAGCAGATGCGATGACCCTGGCTCCTTCCGCCGAGTTGACGTTCGGGAGTTCCTGGATCTCTTCGTCGGGCTGTTCCTTCTGCATCCGGAAGAAGTGCGCCCCGGCAAAAGCCCGGCACATCGATTCGGGGAGGATGTAGTGAGGGACTTGCCGCTGCTGGAGGAGGCGCACACCCGGCGCCACGTCCATCTCCCCCATGAAGGACGCATACACGGGCTTTCCGTACTGTCCTCCGACCTTGCTCACCTCCTCCGCAATGCTCTCGATGTCGGTCATCGACTGGGGGGTGAGAATGACGAGCGTTCCGTCCACGTTTTCATCCTGCAGGGCCGCAGAGAGCGCAACTTTGTACCGATCCGCCCGCGCATCGCCGATGACATCGACAGGATTCTTGATATTTGCCGTGGCCGGCAGGGCTTTCCGGAACACGTCGCGCGTCGCGTCGGAAAAGCGGGCCATCACCAGCTTCTCCTTGACGGCAGCGTCCGTCGCGAGCACTCCCGGCCCGCCGGCGTTCGTGACAATCGCCACGCGGTTGCCGCGGGGCAGCGGCTGGTACGCGAGGGCAATGGCGGTGTTGAACATTTCTTCAATCGTGGCACAGCGGATGATGCCCGCCTGCTTCAGGGCCGCGTCGCAGATGTCGTCGCTTCCCGCGAGAGAACCGGTGTGGGACGCCGCCGCGGCAGCTCCCTCCTGCGTACGCCCCGACTTCAGCACCAGCACGGGTTTGCCGGATTCCCGGATGATCCGGCGTGCAGTATCCATGAAGAGACGCCCGTTGGTGATCTCCTCGAGGTACACGAGGATCACGCGGGTCTTCGGATCGTCCTTCAGATAGAGCATCAGATCGATTTCACTGATGTCCGCCTTGTTGCCGAAGCTGACGAACTTCGAGAAC
>CAYXMK010000150.1:0-3157 GCA_964465905.1 uncultured Ignavibacteriaceae bacterium
CACATAGCACAGGTTGCACCTCAGCGTCTTTCACCAAACGGCGAACACACCTCCCCCTTTCCCAAAGGGGGTCGGGGGGATTGGCCCCAGCCCCTGCGGAGGCCCCGAAATGATGCTGAGGTCACAACCTGAGTCATCCATGGACTCTTGCCAATCATCAGGAACATCGTGAATCCCAAAGTCACCCACACCTGGACCGAAGTACGCTTCCCGCTTCCTGCTGAACGGCAAGACGATCTCGTGGCACGTCTCGCCCCGCTCGGCTTCGCGGGATTCCTCCAGGAAGAGGATCTCCTGACCGGCTACATCGAACACCGCTGTTGGGACTCAGCGCTCAAGAAACGGGTTCGGAGTGTTTTGCAGGAGCTGGAGGGAACACTCCCGTCCGACTCCCGTCCGTTCAGCACCAGAACGGTCCGCGAGCGAAACTGGAACGCCGCCTGGGAGCGCAGCGTCGGCATCGTGGACGCAACCGACAGGATCGTCATCAAACCGTCCTGGAAGAAGCTCCGAAAGCGGGACCGCGGCAAGATCATCCTTCAGATCGATCCGAAGATGTCGTTCGGTACAGGACACCATGAAACCACCCGGCTCTGCCTCTCCATGCTTCAACGGCACCTCAGTGATGGCGACCGGGTGCTCGACATCGGCACCGGAACCGGCATCCTTGCCATCGCATCCGCGAAGCTCGGGGCAGGCAGGGTTGTCGCCGTCGACCATGATCCCTGGTCCGTGCAGAACGCACGGGAAAACGTTCGGCGCAACCGTGTTCAGAACAAGGTCGCCATCCGCCGGCAGACCATCTCTGCCCTTCCCACCGGCCGGTTCGACCTCGTACTGGCCAATATCGATCTCCCGACCTTCCGGAAATCCCTCCGGAACATCACGCGACAGTTGAAACCAGGCGGACATCTGATCACCTCCGGCCTGCTTACATCCGATCTTGAGCCCTTCACAGCCCTGCTCCGCCGCAATCGTTGTGTCCTTCTCGAGATCGCCGCTGAGGGAGAATGGGCAGCTGTTGTGCTTACCCGCGACCATGCGCACCGGCGTCCTTGATATCGGCACAAACACCGTCCTGCTGCTCGTGGCAGACGTTCAGCCGGACGGCATGATCCATACGCTCTGCAACCAGCAGACCATCGCGCGCCTTGGGCAGGACGTGGACCGGAGACGGCGCCTCGCGCATGATGCTGTCGAGCGTACACTGGGAGCCATTGGCACCTATGTGGAGGTGTGCCGGCAATTCAACGTCGACCTGATCGTGGCCGCGGCAACCAGCGCAGTGCGCGACGCGGCCAACCGAGCAGACTTTCTTGCTGCAGTCCGCGAACGGTTCAATCTGGAAGTGAGGGTATTGAGCGGAACAGAGGAAGCGGAGCTGACGTACCGGGGAGCCGTCTCGGGGTTCCTCTTCGCCTCACCGGCAGATCAGCCCTTCACTGTGTTGGATATCGGAGGCGGAAGCACAGAAATCACAACCGGAACGGGCCTGAAGCCCGCAACCGTACACAGCGTCAACACAGGTTGCGTGCGGTTGTCGGAGAGGTTCCTGAGGGATGCGCCTCCGTCAGAGGCACACAGAATGGCGGCGCAGGCGGAAATTCGCTGCCATCTTGCCGGTTTGACGGCCCAGCGCCATCACGGAACGCTCATCGGCGTCGCCGGCACACTGACCACGCTCGCAGCGCTCGACCTGCAGACAGAGACGTACGATCCCGATCTGGTGACCGGTCATCGACTGGCAAAGGAGACCGTCGACCATTGGTATGAGCGCCTGGCACAGATGACGCACCATGAGATCCGCTCGCACAAGCAGATCCTTCCGGGAAGAGCGGACATCCTGCTGGCGGGCGTGATGATTCTGCGCGAAGTGATGGAACACCTTGGATGCCGGGAGATCGTCGCCAGCGACCGCGGCCTGCGGTACGGACTGGCACTCTCGGTGGTCTAGACGCGCCGCCGGGCGGTGCCTGTCAGCGCGCAGAACCGCCTCTTTCCCCCCTCAACCCCGCCACCACCTCCGCCAGCGCATCGACGGCGTAGTCAAGCTCATCCGTTGTGGTGGTACGCCCGAACGAGAAACGCACCGTTGCCCGGGCCGTCTTCTCATCCCTCCCCATCGCCAGCAGAACGTGAGAGGCCTCGAGCGCGCCGGACGCGCACGCTGAGCCGCTCGTGACCGCCACACCCCTCAGGTCGAGACCCATGATCAACGCCTCACCGTCTACAACCCCCCGTCCTGCATCGAACGAGATGCTCAGAACAGTGGGCAGCACGAGCGTCGGATGCCCGTTGACGATGATCTCCTCAAAAGAGTTCCGAAGCTTCGTCAGCAAATAGTCTCGCAGCTTACGGTACCTTTCGGCATCCGAGGGAAGCCGAGAGGCCGCAAGGTCGGCTGCCGCGGCAAAGCCCACGGCCAGCGCGACGTTCTCCGTGCCCGCGCGCCGGTTCCTCTCCTGGGCTCCTCCCTCCAGCAGAGGATCGATGGAGGTTCCTCTTCGGACGTATAGCAGACCGATGCCGCGCGGTCCGTAGATCTTGTGGGCCGAGAGGGAAGCCAAATCCACTCCCAACGCATCGACGATGACGGGAATCTTGCCGAACGATTGCACTGCATCCGTATGCACCAGCGCACCAACGGCCTTCGCCGCACGCGCAATCACCTGGATTGGCTGGATCGTTCCCACCTCGTTGTTCGCGTGCATGATCGACACGAGAGCCGTCGAGGAGCGCAGCATGCGTCTGACCCGCTCCGGATCGACCATTCCATTCCCGTCCACCGGTACAAGCTCCACCTCAAAGCCCTCGCTGCGCAGACGCTCCGCCGGGTGCACAACGGCATGGTGCTCGATGGCGCTCACGAGCACGTGGTTCTTCCCTCTGCGCCGCGCTGCACGGGCAACCCCCTTGAGCGCATGGTTGTCCGACTCGGTACCACCGCTGGTAAACACAAGCTCGTCACTGCCCGCACCGATCACGCGTGCAATCCTGTCCCGCGCCTCCTCCAGCGCCAGCCGGGCTTCCCGCCCGAAGGAATGTATGGAAGATGGATTTCCCTGATACGCCGAAAGGAAGGGCATCATCGATGCGAGCACCTCCGGGTCCAGAGGTGTGGTCGCGCTGTAATCAAGATACACCCGTCGCATAGCTC
>CAYXMK010000150.1:3167-6435 GCA_964465905.1 uncultured Ignavibacteriaceae bacterium
TCTTGAAGATAGTCGTTCTCTGGGTCTCACTCAAGATAAAAGCCGGCCCCCGAAGCGTCCGAGGGCCGGCTCACAAGCTCCCGTCACGGATCCCGTCAACGCCGGAACCTCCGATCCATTCGCTCCCGCTGCATTTCCCCCACCGTCCTGCGCAGATCGCGGTAGAAATTGCGCTCGAAAACCACGTAATCGACGAGTTGACCCGGACTCAGGATCTCCCTGAGCTGATCGATGTACGCCTTGCGCTGGGTCACCATGCTCCCCTGAAGGGTCTGCAGTTCCTGGAGAATTGGTTCGCATTCTTTTGGATCGGCGTTCCGTTTCCTCATTTCTTCGAGACGGTCAATGAGGTCATTCATCTTCTGCTGCAGTTCCCGAACAGACTCCTGGTGTTTGTTGTATCGGGCGAAGAAGCGAACGGAAGTCTCCTCATCGAGCTTCAGTGCTTCCTGAATGCGGATCTTCTTCAACTGCTCCACCCGCCGCGCGGCGGGCATCGGTGGCCCCTCTGGAAGATCCTGTGACCAAGCGGAAGCCGCCACACCGGCGAGCACAATCGCCGTCATCATCCATCGCAATCGGTTCTTCATCATTTCGTCCTTTCCGACAGGAGTGCAACCAGTCTTCCGGCTTCATCCTCGCTCAGCTGTTCCACCAACTGCTGATATCCTTCCCCGTAGAACGTCGCTGCATCCGCCATCAGTCCTCCCGCAAGCTCTCCGCCCAGTTCACGCGCCACGAGCAGTTCCTGCAAGCTCTCATCAACGGGCAGATCAGATTCGGGGAGAGACGCGAGCACAGATCCTTCATCGCTCACCGCCTCCAGCAGGGCATCTGCATCGTACTGCTGGAGCACGTCTGCCAGCCTTCCGTTCGAAAACCCCTTCGTCCCATTCACCAGGGGCACAGTGAAGAGCAGCAGGACCGTAAGGGCCCCCACGACCGCCGGCACGGCAAAACGGTCGACGAGAGAGCCGGGCCGCCACAGGCGATTCTCCTCCCGCTCGATGCGCTCTCGCACCCGCGGCAGGAGCGATAGGAAGTAGCCGGCGGGAGGATCCGGCACCGTGCCCTCCGCGAGCCGCCTAAACAAGACACGCAGCCCTTCCGCCCGTTCGCGGCACACTTCACAACCGGCAAGATGCGCCTCAACACCCTTTTTCTCATCCCCCGAAAGGAGACCCTGCACGAAATCGGGGAGCAGAGCACCGGGATGGGGATCAGGCGCTGTGCCGCCGAACATAGTTCTCAATCTTCCGAATGGCATGGAAGTAGTTGGCTTTCAATCCGCCGACGGATGTGTGGACGATCTTGGAAATCTCTTCGTACGAAAGCTGTTCGAAGTATCTGAGGACGAAGACCCGCTTCTGCTTCTCGGGAAGCTGAGCAACCGCTTCGTCAATCAAACGCCGTTCCTCCGACCGCTCCACAGCCACATCGGGTCGTTCTTGTGTGGCCGCCGGCTCTTCCAGCAGGTCGTCGAGGTGCAGCTGTTTCCTGAT
Source organism: uncultured Ignavibacteriaceae bacterium (assembly GCA_964465905.1). GTDB lineage: Bacteria > Bacteroidota > Ignavibacteria > UBA10030 > UBA10030 > CAYXMK01. The sequence continues at coordinate 4,670 of CAYXMK010000150.1, forward strand.
CCGCTTCCTCCGAAGGGCATTCAGGGAAGCATTGACGGCAATGCGATACAGCCAGGTGTAGAAACTCGAATCCGATCGGAAGCTCCCCAGCGCCTCATAGACCTTGACAAAGGTTTCCTGGACGACGTCATCGGCATCGTTGTGGTTCGGGAGGAACCTCCGCGCAATCCAATACACTCGTTCCTGGTATCGACGAACGAGTTCGTTGAAGCCCGTCTCGCTGCCCCGCTTGAAATCTTCGATAAGCTCTGCATCACTGCGTTCGGTCATTCCTGCGCGAGGGGCTCTGCTGATTTTGACAACACAATCGACGATTCGTTTAATCCCGGCTGCGACCTGAGGCCCCTAAGCGGAGGCCACAGAAGGGGTTGCAGAGGATCCGAGGCGGCGAAGGAGCAGGAAGGTCAGGTCATCAGACTGGGGTTCTGCCCCTGTGAACGCGTGCACATCCCCGTGGATACTCTCCCGCAGTTCACGAAGCGGAAGACCGAGGGATCGGCGGACGTTCTTCAGGAACCGCACATCACCATACTCTTCCATCGCCGGATTCATGGCCTCCGTCACCCCATCGGTGTACATCAGCACGTGATCCCCCGGATGGAGAGTGACGGTTTCGGACTGGTACGGCAGATCTTCGAACATCCCCAGCGGAAGTCCCCCGGCGGCAAGCTGGCGAAGGTCGTCCGATGCGGCATTGACGACGTAGGGAGGATTGTGTCCGGCGTTCACGTACGTCAGGGTGTGCGTCCTGGGATTGAACTCCGCCACGAACATCGTGATGAAGCGCTCCGGCGGAGTGTTGCGGTACACAATCCGGTTCAGCCGCGACACCAGCTCAGTCAACGGAAGCCGCGCCTCCACATAGGCGTGCAGAGATGCGTGGAGCGTAGAGACCAGCAGCGCCGCCGGAATTCCCTTTCCTGACACGTCCGCGATCACCAGCACGTACCGTCCGAACGTGACGGGGATGATGTCATAGTAATCACCGCCGATCGTCTTGCACGGGATCGCCAGAGCATCCATCTCGTAGCCCGTAACCGCCGGAATGACTGTCGGGAGGAGTTTCTGCTGGATCTCCGCAGCGATACGGATTTCCTTCTCGACAAGCTCCTTCTCAATGATGGCCTGATGCAGATACGCCGACTCCACTGCCAGCGCCACGTGGTCCGAAAACGCTTCGAGGAACTGCTCGTCCTGACGATTGAAGACGCCGCGCCGCTTGTTGATGATCTGGAAGACGCCGATAATCTTGTTCTTCCGGTTCTTCATCGGCATGCAGAGCATCGTCCGGGTCTGGAAGCCGGACCGAAGGTCGAATCCCGAGAAGAACCGCTTGTCCTTCCACGCATCTTTCAGGTTGATCGTCTCTCCGCTGCGGGCCACCGTGCCCGCGATACCTGTGCCGAGCGGCAGCCGGATCTCAACCAGCTCTTTCCCCTTCAGCACCTTGGACCACAATTCCTTCTTTTCCTGATCCAGCAGGTAGATGGTGCCGCGCGACGCATTCAGGTTGTGCATGGCGAGGTCCAGAATGACGCGCAGCAGCTCATCCAGACTGAGAGCCGAATTCAGCTTGTCAGAAGCGTCGATGAGCGACTCCAGGCGCCGCACGTACCGCCGCATTTTCGCGGACGCCGTCACGCCGCCGGACTTCTTTCTCTTCTGTGCCTTCTGCATCGCCATGGACTTGGTAGGATCCTGCAACGAGAACCCGGAGACCATCCCTACCACAAACCGTACCGCAACGACAGTGAATACTCCACCTG
>CAYXMK010000151.1:0-6409 GCA_964465905.1 uncultured Ignavibacteriaceae bacterium
CCTCCGCGCACCGTACGGATCGTGTACTCCGTCGTTACAGCCGGAGCGCTGGCCATCGGGCTTGTGAACTTCGCGGAGGTGATGTTCACGCGCGCCGTCAGCAATGATCAATGTGCCTGGAGGCCCGTGGAGGGATATCCCGACCGCTTTGTCATTACCGACATCGTTCCCGGCGGTGTGGCTGACCGCGCCGGGCTGCGCGATGGCGATCTGCTGCTGAAGATCAACGGGAAGGAGTTCAAGGGAGCGGGGTGGGCGATGTACCTGATCAATCAGGTAGAAGCCGGGGGAATCGCCACGTACCTCGTTGAACGGGAGGGGCGGCAGTTCGAGGTGCACGTCAGAATCCTTAAGGTCGTGGATCTCGCCTATCTTGGCACCGCCCTCATGGGATTTGTCTTTCTCGCCGTCGGCTACGTTGTGGTCATGACGCGGCCGCAGGGACGCGTGCAACGGATGTTCGCCCGCTACAGTATTCTGACCATGCTGTTTTTTGCCCTGGGGAGCATCCACCTGACGCCCGAGGATCCCCGCTGGAAGGTCCTGCTCATGACGGGGGTCGTTGCCGCTGTCCGGTTATTCGCTCTTCCGACCTTTGTCCGCTTCTTCCTTCTCTTTCCTGCGGAGCGGAAGTCCCTGAGGAACCCCTGGGTGACGTCGGCGCTGTACGGAGTAAGTCTTGCACTTATCGCGCCGTTCGTTCTGCGCGTGGCATCCGTCCCCGTGCCGGAGGAGTACGTCCGCATTGCGGCGTACGGCCCGATGGTCTTCTTCCTCGGCGGGCTTGCCGCTTTTACAGTGAGCTACTTCCGGGTGGTAGCCCCCCGGCGCAAGTCACAGCTCCGTCCAATCCTGATTGCTGTTGTGGTCGGCGGCCTGGCGTACGTCTATATCGTTGTCCTCGGGATGCTTGATCCGCTGGCCGTGTTCCTGCGTCCGGTGCTGCTCTTCCCCGCCCTGCTGATCATTGCCGTGCCGGTTGCCTTCGGGTATTCGGTCTTCCGGTACCGGTTGATGGATATCGATCTGGTGATCAAGCGCAGTCTCATCTACGGAGGCATCACGGCATCGGTGGCTGCGATCTACCTCGGCCTTGTGTTCGGTGTCGGCAGTCTTGTAGGGGAGCTTGTGGGGCAGCCGGACAACCAGGTGCTTGCGATCCTGGCGCTGGTTCTCATTGCGTTCCTCTTCGATCCGATCAAGAGAAGGGTGCAGGACGGCGTCGACAGGGTATTCTTCCGCGAGCGTGTCAGTTATCAGCACGCCTTGCGGGAATTCAGTCAGGAACTGCCGCGCCTGATGGATCTGGAGGAAATCCTTGCCTCTATCGTGCACCGGATTGCCGCAACGATGCACGTGGAGCGCGTGGCGGTTATCCTCACGGACGGCGAGGGAGGGCTTCGCTGTCACAGCAACGGCGTTCACCCGTCGCACTGCCAGTTCGGGGATGCGCCGGACGGGCTGCTCGCAATGCTCCGCCAGACACGGGAGCCGCTCTCGCTGGAGCTGATGGCTGTTGAGCCGGAAGCGTTCCCTCTCCACAAGGACGACAAACGCCGGCTGCTCGAGTCGGGCATCGTACTCAGCATCCCCATCCTTCTCAAGGACAGTTTGATCGGCATGATCAATGTTGGACCGAAACTTTCGGAGAAGGTGTATTCCAGGGAAGATCGGGAACTCCTCGAGACGCTGGCGGGTCAGGCCGCCGTCGCCATTGAGAACGCCCGCCTGCATCAATCGGAGATCGACCGCAAGCGGATCGAGGAGGAGCTGTCCCTGGCCCGACGGATTCAGGAGGGGCTGTTGCCAAAGCAACATCCGAGCGTGCCGCGTCTGGATGTCGCGGGCATTTCCATTCCGGCGCGGACGGTGGGGGGAGACTATTTCGATTTTCTGGAGCTGGGTGACGATCGGCTGCTCGTCGTTGTCGCCGATGTCTCGGGCAAGGGAATGTCCGCGGCGCTCTACATGTCCAAGGTGCAGGGGATGGTACAGGTGGCAGCTCATCTGTACCATGCGCCGAGGGAAATTCTCCTCCACGTCAACCGCCATATCTACGAAGGGATGGAGCGGAAATCGTTCATCACCATGATCCTTGCCCTTTTCGATCTGAAGCGGAACGAGGTGAGCATTTGTCGTGCCGGTCACAACAAGGCGCTTATCGGCATTAACGGCGAGTTCGAATACCTGGATGCTCCCGGGATCGGCCTCGGACTCGAGCGCGGCCCCAAATTCGAAGAGACACTGCAGGAAATCCGACGTCCCCTGTCAGCCGGCAGCCTGTTCTTTTTCTATACGGACGGCCTCACCGAGACGATGAACGAGGAACGCCGGGAGCTCGGCGAAGCGACGGTCCACCAGCTTGTGCGCACCTACCGTCTGCTCCCTGCTGCCGACCTGCAACAGCGTGTCGTGGCGGCTGCCCAGGAATTCAGGGGCTCCGCTCTCCAGCATGACGATCTGACCGTGGTGGTCGTCAAGGTAACGACGTAGGGCCCTCCGCCGGATGCGCTCTCTTTTGTGTGTGGAAAAGAGTTGATATATTGGGAGGAAAGAGAGGAGCGTTGCCGATGACCACGAAACCGCCGTCGCCGGTTGTACCCTATCCTCCCGATTCGCTCGAACACATCGCGTACGCTGCCGTGGCTGACATCCCGGCGCAGGAGCCCAACGACCTCAATCGGCTTGGCTACAACGTCTGGATCTGGCTGAAGGATCGCAAGGGCACTCTTCAGCAAGCCGTCCGCGCTGCGGGCTCGCGGACACACATTCCCTTCGAAGAAGTGGTCGCCAGGGTGCGCAGCAAGCTGCAGGAACAAGGCGTCTCGCTGCCGGAGTAATGAACATCAGTCTCCACGATCTTCTCCTCTCGTTCATTCCTCTCTTCGTTGCTATTGACGTGCTGGGAGTGGTGCCGGTCTTTCTTTCCCTGACAGAGGGCTTGGAACGTACCCACAAACGCCGGCTCGTGACGGAATCGTCGTTGACGGCTCTTGCCATCTCCGTGGCGTTTCTGGTCGGAGGTCGTGCCGTGTTTTCGTTCCTCGGCATTACCGAGAACGACTTCCGCGTCGGAGGAGGGATCGTACTCCTCGTGCTCGCCGTGAATGACCTGATCTTCAGCTCGGACCGGCAGCGGAGCCCGGTCACTTCCGCCGGCGTCGTGCCCATCGGCATCCCCCTCATCATGGGTCCGGCCGCGCTGACGACCATCCTCATCCTGGTCGATCAGTACGGTTATCCCGTCACCATCATTTCTCTCCTCGTGAACCTCCTCATCGTCTGGCTGGTCTTTCGGTATGCCGACAGGATCATCAAGCTGCTGGGCGAAGCCGGCTCCAAGGGAGTCGCCAAGGTGGCCTCTCTCTTCATGGCGGCGATCGCCATCATGATGATACGCGTGGGGCTGAGTGGTATGATCCGCGCCGGAGTGTGACGCGCGGCGGCTCGTGCGGTCAGGACGGTGCGTCGTGCATGGCTGGGCGGGTGTTCACATCCGTTCGTACTCGACGAACGAGCATCCCTCTCCCTCTTCCTTCTTTACCAGCCGAAACGTTTTGCCGATCAGCTGTTCGTATTCGGGGAAGTACGTGTCTCCTTCGACGTCCTGGTCGACCAGTGTCAGGAGGAGCGTGTCCGCGAGGGGGAGGAACTGCCGGTAGATCTCTCCGCCGCCGATGACGAACACCTTCTCCTCACCGGCCAGGGCCTGCAGTGCATCAGCGATGGCGGAGTAGGTCTCGACGCCGGGAATCGGGTGGGAACTCAGCACAACGTTGCGGCGGTGCGGCAGGGGCCGACCGATGGCTTCATACGTCTTCCGGCCCATGAGCACGGTATGGCCCGTGGTCACCTGCTTGAAGCGCCTGAGGTCTTCGGGAAGGTGCCACGGCAGCTTGCCGCCCCGGCCGATGACGCGTGCCCGGGTGAGAGCCGCGATCAAGATGATCTTCACACCGCGACCTCAAACTTGATCGGCTCGTCGCACTCGTAGTTCATCAGCGTGAAATCTTCAAACCGCAGTTCGTCGAGAGGCTTGCGGGCGATCTCCAGCCGCGGCAGCGGCTTTGGCGTTCTCTGCAACTGCCTTCTTAGTCCCTCGATATGATTGACGTAGATGTGCGCGTCGATGATGGTGTGGCTGAAGAACCCTGGCGTGAGCCCCACGTCCTGGGCAATGGCCTGCGTGAGGAGCGAATAGGCCGCGATGTTGAACGGGATGCCGATGGCGATGTCGCCCGAGCGCTGGGTGAGGTGGCAATTCAGGGAGGTTCCCTGCACGTTGAACGCGAACGTATAATGGCAGGGAGGTAGTCTGCTTGCGTGAGCGTTTCCCGGCTCCCACGCCGTAACCACCATGCGCCGGGATGTGGGGTCGGAGCGCAGAAGACGCAGTACCTCGGCGATCTGATCGACTTCCCGGACGACGTAGGTGCCGGTGGTCGGATCGATCTGTGCGCTGGGGAAGCGGCGCCAGTACCGGCCGTACGCCGTATCCAGGTTGCCGTCGGCGTCCGCCCAGGCGTCCCAGATCTTCGTATGCTGCCGCAGGTTGCGGATGTGGTCTTCGCCCGAGAGGTACCACAGCACTTCGTGCAGGAGTGCCTTGAAGTTCATCTTCTTGGTTGTGAGGAGGGGGAATCCCTTGCGGAGATCAACCGTCAGATGCTCGGCGAACGACGAAACGGTGTCAACACCGGTCCGGTTCTTTTTCACCGTTCCGGTGTTCAGCACACGCTCGACAAGGTCAAGGTACTCTCTCATCACTCCGCTCCTGCTGAAATCCATGCCGCGTGACCGCGCGTTGCTCCTCCGCGCCCGCCCATGCGCTCTGTGGCGCCCTCTGAAGGTACGGGAAAGAGCAAGGATCTGCAATCTGCGGCGTTACCGACGGCGCCCCCTAGACTGCATAATTGAGGATCTTCGACACGAGTTTCGCGGTTGTCAGATCGGGGTGGGAGAGGCCCGGCAGGGGGGCGAGCTCGACGACGTCAAAACCCACGATCTTTTTCTTCCGGCTCACCTTGCGGATGCAGTGCAGCGTCTCGTGCCACAGGAGGCCGTTCGGTTCGGGGGTTCCGGTGGCGGGCATGATGGACGGATCGAGTCCGTCCACATCGAACGTGATGTAGACATGATCCGTCAAACGTTCGACGACAGCGTCATCCCAGGTCTTGAGCAGACGGGAGTAGGCGCCACTCCGGATGTCATGTGCGTAGAACGTATGGATGCCGTGTTCACGGATGAATTCCGCTTCCTCGCGACACTGGGCACGGATGCCTACCTGGACGATGCGCGTCGGGTCGATGAACTCCGCCACGCGGGCCATGACGCAGGCATGACTGTAGGGTGTCCCTTCGTATTCCTCGCGAAGATCGGAATGAGCATCGAACTGCAGGACCGACAGATCGGCGTACTTCCGAGCGTAGGCCGCGATCGGAGCCGCCGAGATCGTATGTTCGCCGCCCAGCGTTACCACGAACTTGTCAAGATCCAGCAGCTTCCGGACACGGTCGTTGATGAGCTGGAGCGCTGCGGCATCCCTCTTCTTCCCGAAGGCCAGCGGCTTCAGCGTGGCAATGCCGTGCTCCCGGTAGATTTCCCGCTTCGTCTCCTCGTCGAACAGCTCCACGTAGTGGGATGCGTCCAGGATCGCCGCGGGACCTCGTCCGGTTCCCCCTCCGTAGCTGACCGTGGCTTCGTACGGCGCCGGGAGAATCACGATTCTGGACGAGGTAAGAGCGGAATTCTCCTTCGGGATTGCCAGGAAGTTCCGTCGGGTGTCGAGTGCTGCGAACATGTCGTGCCTCTTCTTGGAAGATACGTGAAACTGAATATATCCCCGATCGTCCTCAAATGCAAGACAACCGCGACTGAACTCGCTGCCTTGACATCGTCGGGAATACTCGCGATACTCTGCCCAGCATTGCCCTGCATGGACGACCACCGCCGATACTCCCGCTGGATGCTCTTGCTGGTAACGCTCTGGTGCCTCGGCATCCTCGGGGCCCCGCTGCTTCGCTCAGCCGGCGGACCGGCCGGGCTCCTGGCGGATGGCCTCTACTCCTTCTACGGGAAGGTCTGTCACCAGGCGGACCAGCGGTCATTTCATCTGGCGGGTCACAAGCTGGCGGTGTGTATCCGCTGCACCGCCATCTATGGAGCGTTCTGGCTGGGAATCGTGTTGCTCCCCCTCCTCCTCACGTTCCAACCCTTCGTTCGTTACCATCGACCAATCCTGCTCAGCGCTGTGGTGCTCCTGACGCTGGATGCACTTTCGGGACTCTGGGGAAGTGCCAGCAGTTCTGCCGTTACCCGACTCGTAACCGGATTCCTCGTCGGTTTTGTCCTCCCGCTCTCCGTTCTGCCGCCGATCGTTGAAGCGGTCGAGCAGCTGCGGAGACGCCGA
>CAYXMK010000152.1:0-6379 GCA_964465905.1 uncultured Ignavibacteriaceae bacterium
TCACGCTCGAGAGAGACCGCGTCTGCGGTGTCCATGCCAATGGCGAAGCGGTGGCGGCTCCCATCGTGGTTCCCTCGATCATCACGTTGGCGGCCACGAGAGCTTCCCCCGACCTCGCGTCCTTCACGGAGCCGGCGATCTTCCCTGTTTGTGCCACTACTGTTGCGGAGACCACAAACAGCAAGGCAATGACACATGCCATCAATGCCCTCATGTGAACACTCTCCTTATTGTAGGTGTGGCGGGCCATAGACTTGTGCCTACCGTAGCGTGGGGTAGAATGCTTGCCACAATTGGATGGAATCGCACAGACGGTACGCTTGGAGCAAGAATGAAGCCACGGGGAATATTGAAAAACTCTCCAGAATTGTCAAGTCCAATGACTTGCCGAAGTGCAGATTCCCTGAGCGTTCTTGAAGTTGGGAATTGCGTTGCAATCGGCGGAAGAGACGATGAAACCACCGCATGCGAGCATCGCTCGGTCTGCTCGATTCCTTGACCGGCAGAGGAAACGACAAAGGGGTGGCTCCCTGTTCGGATGAACCACCCCTTGCCTGTTCAGTCGCGTATCCTCCTCCCAAAAGATACGCGGCCGATGAAACCAACATTCCGGAGAGCAATCGCTTTGCTCTGCTCACACTGCGAAACTACGCGTTCAGCTTGAGAGTGTCAAGAGGAATCTCGCGGATTCTTGAAATACGCAATTTCTTGTGATGGATCCGCGGGAGGCGCGCGGGGAACCGTTGGGGTACCGAAGGATTCCCCGGGAGCCGGAATCCGCCGCCCGCTACTCGGAGGGAGGAGATTTTTCCTTCGTAATGAAGTACACACTCGTGCCGATCATGACCGTTGCGATCACCGCCGGCACGACAAGCTGCTGCGTCGTGCTGAACGAGACTTGTCTGCCCGGAGGCGCCGGACGCCACGGACGCCGGTACGTGTCTGGAGGAACAGGTTCGACTCTGTCAACGACGAATGTGAACTCATAGAGATGCGGAGCGCCGCCGATTCTCAGCGGCAGCCGGAAGGAGAGTGAGCTTCCCTTCACGCGCTCGATCCGCTTCTTGAGTGCCTCGCGCCCGTAGTCACGCGTCGGAAACAGCTTCACCTCCACCCACCCTTTTCCCTTCTTCTTTACATTCTGCTGTGGGATCGCAAGGTCCACGACGGACCGCTGCGGAGGGATACTCCGTGACTGCGCCGTTTGGGGAGTATCGGCATAGTAAGTGGAGCGATTCCTTACACTGTACTGCTTGTTGCGAATGCCCAGCGACGCCTGCGACCAGTCGATTTCCATCGGCTGGGACGACGCATTCTTCAGCTTGAAGCGCACCGCCCCTTCGTCGATCTTGAACCAGATCCTGATGCTGTCGTCGCGGAAGAAGAGCTTCGAGCTGCGGATTGGACTCGAAAGCTTGTAGACGTGGCGGTAGCGCGTCCCCTGCTCGCCGAAGAGCGAAAGGGGCGAGGCGCAGCCCGCGAGCAGCGCTGCAACGACAATCGCCAGCACCGGCATTCTACTGTTCAGTCGCATCTCCGATTCGTTGCATTCAAATGTCGTGGTCCCTGAATTTCAGCAGAAGGTCGCCCCTCACACCGCGAGGGCGCCTGACCCTGCCATAGAACTCAGCATTTCCTCGGTGGTCAGACAGGAATGTCTGACCTACCAATGTGCACCGCGGTAGGACAGTCATTCTTGACTGTCCTCAAGAACTCGCTCCTCAGACCGCGAGCGCGTCTGACCTACCGTACCAGCACCATCTTCTTCGTCGCCGCGAAGTCCTGGGACCACATGCGGACGAAGTAGACTCCCGACGGCACGCTGACGCCTTCGAGACTCGTGCCGTCCCAGCTCACCGTGTACTGACCGGCGTCGTGCGGGCCGCGGGCCAGCGTCTTCACCTTCTCCCCGAGCACGTTGAATACCTGCACCAGAACGACGGGACTTGCTCCTGCCACTTCCGGCACTTCGTACCGGATTGTCGTATTCGGATTGAAGGGATTCGGGTAGTTCTGCTCGAGCCGATACGTCGTCGGATAGAGGTCCAGAGCCATCTTCAGCTCCACCGGGATCCGAATCGCTGCGTCGAACAGCGCATCGGACACGCTCACCGTGACCGCGGCCGAATCGATGCCGCTCGTATCCTGCAGCACAATCGGCAGGCGGAAGAGCGAGCCGGAACCCGGCTCCACCGGTGTGTTGGTCAGATTGTAGCTCACGACGTACACATCCCGATTTTCGCTGTTCGCGGCCACGGTCATTGTGCCGGCCCGCCGGAAGACTGCCTCGGCCTTCGTGACCGATTCCGGGCTGCTCAGGCGCAGGAAGAGCTGGATCCCCTTGACAGGCAGCAGGTTCGTCAGATTCATCCGCAGTCCGAACCTTGTGACTTCCAGCTGGGCGAGCAGCGAATCGGACGCCGCCCACGCAGGAAGCCCGCGGAGTACCGCATCCACCCGGTCCGCCTGATGTCCGGGAGCCAGCGGCCCGCTGATGGACGGGCTGATGCGGGAAATGTTGAGCAAATGATTGAGAAGCGACTGAACATCCAGGACGCTGATCGCACCGTCCCGGTTGACGTCCGCCCTCATCGAATCGACTCCCGTCAACCTGATCTTGCCGAGGATATGATCGATAATCGACGTCAGGTCCGCAATGTCCACGCCATCGTTCCTGTTCACGTCCGCCAGCACGATCGTTCCCGTGGCTGTAAACTGCACTGCAGGGACACTGGTCACGGATGCTGTCACGACATACGTGCCGGGATAGGAGCCGAGCAAGAGGACTGTCCGGGCTTCGCCCAGAGTGTCGGTCACGACATCTGCCGGCAGAAGGGCCTGTCCTTCAGCCTCCGCCGGAGACGAGGTGATCGCAAAGTGCACCGAGGCACCCGGCACGAGGTTCCCGAACGTATCGCTGACACGGACCACGAACGGCTGCGGCAGCAGCGCGCCGGCAGCTCCGGTCTGTCCATTTCCTGATGCGGCCACCATCGCGGCGGCAGCTCCGGCCGTCGCCCGCGCCGAGAACTGAATGCCCAGACCATGAAGCGTATCGCACACGGCGGTCACGACGTAGACCCCCGTCTTCGAACCGAGCGTCAGCACGGTGGATGCCTTGCCATCAGCATCCGAGTGCGTGAACATCGTGCTGAGGGTTTGACCGAATGCTCCGCTTGGCGTGCTCGTGATGTTGAAGCTCACGTGACAACCCTGGATCGGATTGCCGCCGGCATCCACAATCCGGACCGTGAACGCCGTGTCGAGCGTTGTGGCAACCGCCTTGGCCTGACCTTGACCCGCTGCCGCAGCGAGCAGAGCCGGAGCGCCCGAGAGGGCAACGGAGGTGAACGACGCCACCTGGCTCGGGAGCGCGGAGGTTCGGGCTTCCACGACGTAGGCGCCAACCTTGTCGCCGAGCGTGAGGGTTGTCGATGCAAGGCCCGCCGCATCGGTCACGACACTGAAGGCGCTGAGCGTCTGACCCGTGGCTCCGAGCGGAGCGGCAACGATGCTGAACTCCACCGTCGCACCCGGGACAGGATTCGCACCGGCGTCGGTGATGCGGACCGTAAACGCTGTATCAAGCACGGCGCGAATGGTATCGCGCTGTCCATTGCCCGAGGTGAGCGCCAGGGTCCTGGCAACCCCGTTCGTCGCCAGCGCCGTCAGGAACAGCTGCTGGCCGGGCAGAACGGGTGTGGTCGCACGCACCGTGTACGATCCGACCTTGTTGCCGAGCGTGAGCACGGTCGAGGCCAATCCCTGAGCGTCCGTCAGCCGCGAGGTGTCAGAGAGCGCAGAGCCGACCTGACCGGCGGGCGCAGTTGTCAGAGCGAAGGAAACCGGGATTCCCGACACAGGGTTGCCGGAAGCGTCTTCGAGTCGGACGATCATCGGTGAGAGCACGGCACCGATGGTGTCGACCTGTGCATCACCCGAAGCCAGCAGCATGGCAGAAGCCGCCGACTGTGCCGTCGCGGTGAAGACCGCCGGGCTTCCTGTGAGTCCGGTGACGGATGCCGTGACCGTATACGTGCCCGGCACATTGCCGAGCGTCAGAACCGATGAGGCAACTCCGCTGGCATTTGTCCGGACGGTGTCGGCACTCAACGACTGCCCCGTGGCCCCCGACGGCACGGATTGGATCGTGAATCGGACGAGGACATCCCGAATGGGATTCCCGTAGAAATCCGAGACCGTTACGACGAACGGACTCAGGACGCTCAGAGCAGGGCCTTGCTGAGAATTGCCGGAGTTCAGGGCGAGCGCGGACGCGACCCACTCGTACGCTGCAGGCCCGAGCAGGTGGAGCGTATCGGCTGCGGTCCAGCGGCTGAAGGAGAGCACGCCCGATTTCGTGATGGTCCGCTGAACGGGATCCACCACTCCCCCTTGTCGTCTCCATGTGAGTCCTTCGTCGGTTGAGCGCCAGAGTTCCAGCGACGTGGAATCGTGGCCGTTCAGCTCACGGGAGTCGTATCGGAAGAGGATAGAGCCAGAGCCGCCGGACCCGAAGGTCGGCGCAACATCATAGTATCGAAGAATCGACTGATTTCCGCCTCCTTGAAGTGCGACGCCGGAGGTCCTCGTCACAGTCGTCACGCCCGGCGCACTGCCGGACCAGGAGATCTCCATGCCGATCTGGCCGAAATTCGATGCCGTCGTCCCTCCACTCAGTGTGACCGTCTTGCTGATGGAGCCGCGCAGATATCCTTGTTCATTCAGTGTGCCTCCGAGAGTGAGGATTTCGCCCGATTGGACTGCGAGAATGACAGGAGCTGCTATGGTCACGTTCCCCGTGACGCCGAAGCTGCCGCCGACCGTGGACTTGGTGCCCGTGCCCGAAAGCGCAAGCGTGTTGTACTGACGGGCAGGAATGTCCTGATCAGCGCCGAAGAACTCGAACACGCCGTTGACCGTTGATGGGAGACCAACGGCCTGGTTCTTGACACGGATCGTGCCCGAATTGTCGATCTGTCCGGAGTTGATGAGATTCTGCGCTGAGCCGGTGCTCAAGAAGAGCCAGAGACTTCCGGCGAGCGCGACGGTCCGAAGGGAGTACTCCCTCAACCGCCATCGCCAACTGCGGACATGCCTGGATATCGTTGATCCAGTCATGGCGTCACCTGAGCTTGTGCAATCGGGTTACCCATCGTTTCATTCTGTGTTCGTTCGATGCGCAAGGAAACGTTGTGCTGCCACATCTCCCTCGCGGGCATCTCAACCCTTCTCGATGTCTGCCAGAGAACCCCGGTGACGGAGTTCGCCGCAACCTTCTCCAGCGGAAGAGGCGGACAAGGAGCACCAAACCGCCCCTCCGCCGGAGTTCAGAGCTTGTATGGAGCTGGATACCGTTCCGGCGAAAGGACTGAGCAGGTCCCTTCGCAGAACGGACGCACTGTGTCCAGACAACTTTCCATCATGAATCATTCATCGATGTTTGCCATAACCGATGCGCCCGGGAGCCGGACGCGGAGAGAAGGAGTAAACTCTCCCGAACGGCGCTCGTTGACGCCCGGAGTTCCATAGCGTTGGTTCCCGATCTGCCCCCTTCAGCGTTTGCCTCTGGGACAATGGCAGACCGTGCCCGATACCTGAAAGATGTGCTGACACAACGCGGGGGCGGACTCCACCCGCGACAGGTTCTCAGTCCTGCTTCGCGACCCGTGCGAAGACACTTCCGACTACCCGCGGCACTCGCCGAGGGCCGCGCCGGAGCGAATCCTGCGTTCCGAGGATTGCGGTCTGGAGCACGAGGACGCAGGCAAACTTCCTGCGCACACCACCAGACGCGTTGCTGCCAAGGCGGCGACGGTGAAGACGCGCGTCCGGGCGCGAAGGAAAGCCAGCCCGCCGGGAATCCTCGCACACGGACGAATCCCTCCTGCCGCCGACAAGTAGCCGTGCACGTGGGCGGACTACTCCCTGTCGGTCCGTCTCGAGCGGAGCGGCAATACCGTACGTCTCCGCAGGACGGATTTCCGCCTGAAGAACCTTGCCAGGGCTGGCCTCGCGGCTTGTCCCTGCAGGAGCCGGGTCCTCTGACCCGCATGTCACCGCCCACCACAAGGGCTGCGGCGCAGGCATCCTGCAAGTCCTGCCGGGCGAGAGGGATCGCTTCTCGCCAGATCAGCCAGGGCCGGACGATATGACGATCGTTCATGCGCATGACGGGTTCCGGGCTGAGTGCTCAGGCCGGAGTTCGGACGGGCATCGCAGATCGGACGGTTAGCCCGTTCCGCGTTGCTCCCCCGCGATCGTCAGGCGATTACTGGACCGTGATCGTTCCGCTGTTGCTGATCGTACCGCCGTTGTCGAGATCGCCGGTCACCGTCACAGTGTTCGCGTTGTTCAGCGTAGCCGAAGCATCCGTCAA
>CAYXMK010000153.1:0-6362 GCA_964465905.1 uncultured Ignavibacteriaceae bacterium
ACGACGAACGACGCCTGAGGTTCTATCGTGACCCGATCCTCCGGGCACTGTGCAGCCCGGTGACCGAATTCGACGGTGTAACTCAGGATCTCGTGCTTCACTTGGTTGATCTCATGCGTGCGTACGAAGGCATCGGCCTAGCCGCTCCGCAGATCGGCGTACCACAACGAGTGGTCGTGGCGGACGTAGGGCATGGGTTGGTGGCGATCGTCAATCCGGTGATCGAAGACGGGAAGGGATCTGACCGAAAGGTCGAGGGCTGCCTGAGCTTGCCAGAGATCCATGTGGAGATTGAGCGGAGCCAACAGGTTGTGATCTCCGGTCGAACGGCCACGGGCGAGGATCACACATGGGAGTGCAGCGGCCTCATGGCGCGCGTTCTGCAGCATGAGATCGATCACCTGAACGGCATTCTGATCGTTGACCATGCACCTGCGGCCGAGCGATTGCTGCTCAACCGCAGAATAAAGAAGCTTCAACACCGGCAGAGGCGCGCTGACACACTCCCACATCGCGGCGGCACAGCGCTGGCTGCCCGAGGGGAAATGTAGCAACGATGAATGCGGTACGGAGGAATCGACGAGGGAACATCCGATGATCGTGTTCGGTCCGATACCGTCGCGACGCCTGGGCCGCAGTTTGGGGATCAACAATGTGCCTCCTAAACACTGCACGTACGCCTGCGTCTACTGTCAGGTGGGCGCAACCGATCGGCTTCAGGTCACCCGGGAGAACTACTTCCCGCCGGCTCAGATCCGCGCAGAGGTGGAAGTCAAGCTTGCACAGGTGCGCGCCGGCGGAGACCGCGTCGACTATCTCACATTCGTTCCCGACGGGGAGCCAACCCTCGACGTGGCGCTGGGAGATTCCATTGACCTCCTGAAGCCCCTTGGAGAAAGGATCGCCGTGATCACCAACGGATCTCTGCTGACGGACCCCACCGTGCAGGCAGACCTTCTGAAGGCAGACTACGTGAGCATCAAAGTGGATTCGGTGGATGAAGGAAGGTGGAGGATGGTGAACCGTCCGGAGCGGCGCTTGCGATTGGACCGGATCCTTCGCGCGATCGAGCACTTTGCGGGCATCTTCAAAGGGACCCTGGTAACGGAGACGATGCTCGTCCGTGGCCTGAACGACGATGAATCAAACCTGATGGAATTGGGAAGGTACTTGTCGGGCCTCAAGCCGTCCACTGCATATCTCTCCATTCCTACGCGTCCTCCGGCGGAAGGCTGGGTCCAGCCACCATCGCCGGAAGTCCTGGATCGTGCATTCGAAACCTGGGCTGGGGTCGTGCAGAATCCAGAACTCCTCACCGCATACGAAGGGAGCGATATTGGGTCATCGGGAGAGATTGAAGAGGACGTCCTGGCGATCGCGTCCGTTCATCCGATCCGGGAAGATACGCTGCGCCTGATGGTGGTGACGGCAAAGGCCGACTGGAGTGTCATCGAAGAGTTACTGCGTGGCCGCAAGTTGATCCAGAAGGAATACGCCGGCAAGCGATTCTATGTCAGGAATTTGAAACTCTAACCGCCGGAGGTTCTCCATGGAAGCGCATCAATCTCAAGGGTTGGGAAGCGGTGGGCACTGCCTGTGTCCAAAATGTGGCGAGAGGATCGCACACCGCCGGGGGGTTCCCTGCCAGGATGAACACTGCCCGAGATGCGGAGCGAAACTGCTGCGGGAGGGCTCGGAACATCATCGGCTGTTCCTGGCCAAGCGTGAGAGGGAAAAGGAGACAAGGGGAAGTGGGTAACCGTCGATTCCCGCCCACGGTGCCCGTCATAAGGAGAGAACTATGAATACTTCAGGAAGGCTTGTTGGAGTCATCGCCCTTCTTCTGACCGCAGCCGTATCGGTGTCCGGTCAGGAGGCACAAGGACCCGTCAGCCCGAACCGAGACGGAGTGTTCGTGCACATCTCGCACGGATCCGACGATCCCCACAGGTTGCTGATGACTTTGCAGATGGCTGCCACGATGGCCGGCGCCCAGAAAGACGTTATCGTGTATTGCGACATCGAAGCGGTTCGGGTGCTGACCGTGAGCGCACGCGACATCAAGATGGAACCGTTCGCCCCGCTGCACAAACTCCTCGAGCGCTTGAAGGAACTTCAGGTCACGGTCATGGCCTGCCCGACCTGCATGAAAGTCGCCGGTCTTGTGCCCGAAGATCTTCGCCCGGGGGTGACGGTTGCGGACAAAGACCGATTCTTCTCCTTCACGTCCGGCAGGATCCTGACGATCGACTACTGATCCAGGAGCGGCGGCGCCGCCTTCTTCCTCAGTGCGCAGGCAGGTACCCGCGGAGTGAAACCGTGGTACCATGAACGTGAATCCCCCTTCGACGTCCTCTGCAGAAGGGGGACTTGCATCTCGGTGGGGTGCGGGTTCTCGACCCGCCAGACGGATGGCAGGCAAGTCGTGCCAAGGATCTTCCGAGAAATGATTCGGAGATTGCCTGCATGGAAACGTGATGCCTCGAAGCCGCAAGGTCTGGACCCGATCTCTTGACCAAGCGATCGTGAGCCCGAAGTGCATATCGCTCTGAATGCCAATGGGATCTGCTGTTCCACCGAAACGATCTTCCGTCTTCACTCTCCCATCATCCTGAGTTTTTCCAGGTATCCCTCCCTCCACTTCCATTCCTGTTCATACCTCCGGCACCGGCTGAGTTCTTCGAGGTACTCGTCCTCGTCCGATATCTGGACCGCTTTTTCCAAATACTCCCGCGCCAGATCGTACTGGTGGGTATATTCGAACGCAACGCCGGCATTGTAGTACGCTTTGTGGATTTCTTCGTGCGCATGGTGCTTCTCCGTTGCCTCAAGGAATAGCCCCAGGGCATCCTTCCATCTCCCCGCACGGGCGAAGCCGATGCCGGACTTCAACTCGGGCATATCGGAGTCTTCGAAGAGCGTGACCCTCACCCTGCGATCGTGCGGACTGATTTCTGCAACGAAGCGGCTGATGATCCGCTCCCGGAGGGGTGCATGGGGATCGGGGCTCACGATCGCCTCAACGACGGCCTTCAGGATCGACCCGAAGAAGCTTGTGCTCTCCTCCTCCTTCTCCGAGGTACTTTCGTCCAGCGCACCGTCAATGACCAGATCGCCGGTCTGGCTGTCGATGATCCGATAGTCGAAGCGGGCAGAGTAGATTTTCTCCACCATGCTTTTCGTTGTTCCGCCGGATTCTTCATCATAGTGACTTTCCTCGTACCCGGGTTCGTAGTACCCTTCGATGCGAAGCACGGCATAGAAGGGGCGGCCCAGCGTGTCATCAGGAAATCCAAACGCGTTGTTGGAGCGGACGGCCTTCACCAGGTCATCCCTGAACTTCACTGCGTCTGCCCCCGCGATGGTTCCTACGTCCACCGCGATGCTCCGGTCGATCACAATGCCGGACTGGCGGACGGCCGTGACGGTGACACTCGACGAACAGGCTGGAAACAGAACGAGGAGAACCGGAACAAGGACTACGGCGGTGGCCCTCAAGAGGTTGATCATAGCGATCTCGAAATGTGGGTCGTGCGCGGCAGGATCGAGTCTTTGCATCACGGAGAATGTCCGGGAATTGTCGAGGAGAATCACTCTAAGGTATGGAAAAATCACCTATTCCGGTGGTTCTGGAAAGAGCTGAAGTGCAGGTTCACATTCGCTGTATGTCTGGCACATTGGTCACTCTTCGCAGGCCTTGCGCCGAATCCCGTCCTCCAAGACCTCACCCACCACCAACCGAAGGAGGCAACCATGGTCTTCAGGCTTCTTGTCGGCATCATTGCAGGGAGAACAGAAGGGCAACGCTCCCGCCGCGTGACCGTTTGTCTCGGGAATCAGGGACGAACGAGCAGCTCCGATCTGGTGAGGAGTCGGGGTCGGGCGCGCACAGAGGCGGCCCTGGGACGGTGCCGGCGGGCGGCTGAGAGTGGAAGCAGACGCTGATGTCACCCCTCCTGCCGGGGGTCAGGGAACAGCTCCCGGGGGAGGAGTGGGGATCGAGTCAGCCTCTGCGCACGGGGCCAGGCGTTTCCCCCTCTTCTGAAGACAAGTTTCTCCTTGGAAGTCATCCGAAAAAGACTTACCTTATTTACGTCGCAAGCAGCGGCAACCGCTTCTGTGCACTACGCATCAGGGGCGGATCACGAGACTCGCTCTCTGATGATACGAAGTTAGGTTTCTGTTGGGATGAAGATCGGACTCGCGTCCGTTCTTCGGCAGGGTTCGACACTCCGCAGTCCTACGATTTCCTCTCCTCTCCGTCCTCACAGCGCGTTTCAACTTCTGTTTCATGTATCCTGTTAGGATTGTTTCATGTCATTTTCAACTCTTGGTCTTTCTGACCAGCTCGTGCAGGGTGTGCTTGCCGCGGGCTACACAACTCCCACTCCCATCCAGTCACGCGCCATCCCGCTCGCCGTCAACGGCAGAGACGTCATCGGCTGTGCTCAGACGGGGACGGGGAAGACGGCCGCGTTCGTTCTCCCCATGCTCCACCATCTCGCCGGCCGTAACGGGCACCATGCCAGTCGCCGGGTTCGGGGACTCGTGCTCACGCCGACCCGCGAACTTGCCCTCCAGGTCGAGGA
The DNA here is from genome assembly GCA_964465905.1 of uncultured Ignavibacteriaceae bacterium. Classification (GTDB taxonomy): domain Bacteria; phylum Bacteroidota; class Ignavibacteria; order UBA10030; family UBA10030; genus CAYXMK01. The sequence goes on from CAYXMK010000153.1 coordinate 4,590, forward strand.
GTCCGTCGCAACGTACGGCCGCTTCACGGGTCTCCAGAGTCTGAGCGTCTTCGGCGGCGTCAACATGGAGAACCAGATCAAACGACTGCGACGCGGCGTCGACATTGTCGTCGCCACGCCGGGCCGGCTGCTGGATCACCTTCAGCGCCGGACCATCGATCTCTCCCACGTCGAAATCCTCGTGCTCGACGAAGCCGACCGGATGTTCGACATGGGCTTCATCAACGATGTCCGTTCGATCCTCTCCCGGCTTCCGGCCAAGCGGCAGACGATGCTCTTTTCCGCTACCATGCCGAAAGAAGTGCGAGCGCTCGCAGCCTCTTCCCAGACCAATCCCGAGCTGGTGGAAGTCGGCGAGCAGCGGCGGCCCGTGGAGACCGTCACCCAGCATTTCTACGGCGTACCGCAGGAAGCCAAAGCCGACCTGCTGTTCCACATTCTCCGCACCGAACCGATGGAGAGTGTCCTCGTCTTCACGCGGACCAAGCACGGCGCCGACAAGATCTCCCGCCGGCTCGAGCGCGGAGGAGAGAAAGCTATTGCGATCCACTCGAACCGGACGCAGTCTCAGCGCCAGCATGCCCTCGACGGCTTCAAGCGTGGGCACTACAAGGTGCTCGTCGCCACCGACATCGCTTCTCGCGGCATTGACGTGGACGGCATTTCCCACGTGATCAACTACGACACGCCGGTCTTTGCCGAGGATTACATCCATCGCATCGGACGGACAGGCCGGGCCGCGGCCACGGGCGATGCCATCACGTTCGTCTCTCGCCCGGAACGGGAATACTTGAGGAAGATCGAGTACTTCGTTGGGAAGGAACACCCGGTAAAGGCATATCCGGGGTTTGAGGCGTCGGAGCAGGAGATCGCTGCTGCGAAATTCGCGGCGACACATTCGACGCGGGGCGCAGCGTCCCAGCGGCGGACCGCCGGAAGAAAGTTCAGACACACCGTCCGCCGGACGCGAGGGCTGGGGTCGCTGAGATCCGAGCCAGCGGCGACAACGGCTGTGCGGGAGTCTGACGGAGAGACATCGGCAGCCCATTCCGAACCACCACAGCATCAGCCGCAGGGGAAGTTCAAACGCTTCTTCAAACGATCCAGATAATCCGGTCTGATGTCCGGAAACATCGATGCCCGCGGCCTGCCGCGGGCATCATTTTTTTCAGCTACAACCCAGTGAGCGATCACGGGCAGCTGCGCACAGAATCACCATCCGATCCAGCAATCCCGCTCCATGCTGATCACGCACCGGGAGCGTCTACCAACGTCTCCCGCCTCCCCTTCGGCCGCCGCGGCCTCCCCAGCTTCCTCCTCCGCGATTCGACTTTCGCTCCTCGCGCGGACGGGCTTCCGTAATGTCCAGTGATTGCCCCTTCAGCGCGGTCCGGTGCAGACCGGCAATCGCGGCTTCTGCCTCCGGTTTGTTCGGCATTTCGATGAAGGCGAATCCCTTGGAGACGCCGCTGAACTTGTCTTTGACCACTGCCACAGAATCGATCGTACCAAAGGGCTGAAACACCTGGCGCAGGTCGTCTTCAGTGACGTCGCGGGACAGGTTGCCGATAAACAGCTTCCTGGTGACCTCCGGATTGTTGACGACCGCGCGTAGAGCGTTGGACCCTCGATCCCGACAATTCCCTCGCCGGCACTACAGCATAGCATTTCTTCTCTTCATATCCTAACCGAGCCCGAGCCGGTACAGCTCTGCTCGTACGCCCACATCCTCCACCCCCCACCCGGATCGCCCCCCCTCAAAGCCAGCAGTCA
>CAYXMK010000154.1:0-6331 GCA_964465905.1 uncultured Ignavibacteriaceae bacterium
CACGACTTCCGTCCCTCCCCCGGCAGAGTCACGAGTCTTCATTTTCCGGGCGGCTTCGGCGTGCGGGTCGATTCCCATGTCTATGCCGGCTATGAAATCCCCCCCTACTACGATTCGCTCGTGGCAAAGCTGATTGTGAAAGGGACCACCCGCCAGCAGGCCGTTGAGAAGATGTACAACGCCCTCGATGAGTTTGTGATCGAAGGCGTGCACACCACCATCCCTTTCCATATGAAGTTGATGCGCAACGACCGCTTCACCAGCGGCGAGTTTGACACACGGTTCATTGAGTCGTTCGATTTCAAGGACTGACCCCACGGCATTTCCCGTACATCTTTCTGACCAGCGAGGAACGTATGAATATCCCGGAAAACCTGAAGTACACAAAAGACCACGAATGGATCCGCATCGAAGGTGAGACCGGCATCGTCGGCATCACGGAGTACGCCCAGGGAGAACTTGGGGATATTGTCTTCGTGGAACTGCCGGCGGCGGGAAAGAAGGTGGAGGCCGGCAAGGCCTTCGGAACCATCGAGGCAGTGAAGGCGGTCTCCGATCTCTATGCACCGGCCGGCGGTGAGGTGGTGGAGATCAACAAGAAGATTCAGGAGACCCCCGAACTCGTGAATAAGGATCCCTACGGCCAGGGATGGATGGTGAAGATCAAGCTCTCCAATCCTGGCGAGGTCAACGCTTTGCTGGACGCTGCGGCCTACAAGGCACTCATCGGGTCATAGCAGCGTTCGGGACTCCCCGCGGAGTTCCAAGGTTCGTCTGATGAAATCATCCGTGCTCGGCGTTCACCTCGTGCGGCGCCTGACGTTGCGGCGCGCGGTTCCGCTGTTCTGTCTCCTGATCGCAGCTTCCCTCCTCCTGTGGGTTCTCATCATCCTCGTTTTCACCTCCCCGCTGCCCGATCTGCGATACCTGATCGCGGCTGCGCTTGTCGCGCTCCTCGGGGCGATTCCCTGGGCGGCGCGGCGTGTGAAGGAGGAACGGACCCGCGTTACCCATCATCCCGGCTCGCAGGCGCTCGACAGTGAACTGGCCTCATCTGCTGGAGCGCGCGTGGATGCGCAGGAAGACGAACGGCGACGACTGGCGCGTGAACTGCATGACGGGCTGGGGCAGGTGCTGACCGCCATCAAGTTCAGCATCGAGATCCTGGAAGACGCCCCCAACCTGACGGCACAGGATAGAGAGAGACTGAGCGATATCAGGGCTCAGCTGGAGGCCGCCATGAAGGAAGTGCGGGAGATCTCTTCCAATCTCATGCCGAGCGTTCTGGAGGATTTCGGTCTTTCGCCCGCACTGGAGAGTCTCTGCCATCAGACGGCGAAGTCCACCGGGCTCACTGTCAGATTTCAGACGCAGGGTGTGGTGGAGCGCCTTCCGTCGAGCGTGGAGACAGGGCTGTATCGCATCGCCCAGGAGGCGCTGACCAACGCGGCGAAGCACGCCGAGGCCACTGAAGTGGAGGTCCAGTTGTTCACCAGGGACCGATCGCTGTGGTTGACCGTTGAAGATGACGGAAAGGGATTCGACGTGGAAGGGGGGAACGTTCGGAGAACAACGCCCGGTCGCATCGGCCTTGTGAGCATGAAGGAGCGGGTCGCGGCGCTGGGAGGGATCCTCACGATCGAGACGCGTCCCGGGGCCGGCACGGAAATCCTGGTCGAACTTCCCCTTCCGGAGGGAGAGTGAGATGAAGAGGATTCGCATTCTGCTGGCCGATGATCACGAGCTTGTCCGCAAGGGAATTATCAGTCTCCTGGCGAACTCTCCCGAGTTTGAGTTCGTCGGTGAGGCGGCTGACGGTGCTGAAGCCGTCCGAAAGACCGAAGAACTGCACCCCGATGTGGTGGTGATTGACCTCTCCATGCCGCGCGTCTCCGGCACGGAAGCTACGCGATCCATCTGCCGGAGGTTCCCTGACATCAATGTGCTGATCCTGACGATGCACGAGAGCGACGAGTATTTGTACCAGATCCTCAAGTCCGGAGCAAAGGGATATGTGCTCAAAAGCTCAGGTCGGGAAGAGCTATCGCTTGCCATCCGCACCGTCGCCCGGGGGCAGCGATACTTCAGCCGGCAGGTATCCGACCGCCTCGTGGAAGATTTTCTGCGCGGTACGCAGGAGCGTTCGGCCACGCGGCCGGAAACGGAGTACGCACTGACGCGCCGCGAGGCGGAGATTCTCGCCCTCATCGGCGAAGGATTGAACAGCCAGCAGATCGCAGAACAGCTCTTCATCAGCCACCGAACCGTGGACACGCACCGCACCAATATCATGCAGAAGCTGAATATCCACGACACCGCGAAGCTCGTCCGCTTCGCGATTGAGAAGGGCTTCGTGCGCAGAAGTACCTCCCCGTAGCGCTGACCCTGCCGGTAGGCTCTGGCAGTTTCTCCAACAATCCCTCCCGCCACCTCCCCGTGGTGTTTGGAGCTCCTGGTTTTCTCATCTGTGCGAAATCTGGGAACAATTCCTGTTTTTTTGTCCAGAATTGGTTCTTCCCCTATGGTATTCTACGTAGATCTACGTAGATCAGCGTAGGTGCAAAATCAAGCTGGATTGCTGATGTTTTGCCGGACACGCAGGTTTACATTTGTTGCGTCGTTCGGACATGGGGGGCATGCCGAATCTTCTTTTCGCGGGCGCTACATCCGGTGATTGCCGGGGGGATGTGCGGCAATTTCCTGACGGTGCCCTCACCGACGTTCCTCCTTCGCGTAAACCTCCCAACATATTCAAGGAGCTGTACCATGCAACCTCTCAAAGTTGTTGTTGCCGATGACCACACAGGTTTTCGGACGCTCCTGACCGGCTTCCTCCGCTCCCACGGAGTGCAGATCGTCGGCGAAGCGGCCAGCGGCCTTGAAGCGGTCGAGAAGGCAGATGCCTGCGACCCTGACGTGGTGCTCATGGATATCAGCATGCCGAAGCTGAACGGCTTCGATGCCACCCGTCAGATCAAGATGCATCACCCGAAGACCAAAGTGGTCATTCTCTCCTCTCACTCAGGCGAAGTGTACCGCAGGGCCGCTCTGGAGTGCGCCGATGACTACATCGAGAAGGACTCGATGAAGTCGGCATTGCTGTCGCTGATCGAAAGGGAAGGACGGTCGGTCCGTGTGGCTGTCTGATCAAGCATCGACGAGCCGCGGCGCCTGCCCACCGAGTACGCCGCCTCGTGTGCGGCCGCTTTGCCCTGCGCTGTGCGAGCACGCGAATCTGCCGGTGTATGGTCCGCGAGAACGGTTTCCTGAATCCGGCATACACCACGCCGCGAGGGTTTTGGGAAATGCAAGAACACGTAAGGAGTACTGAAATGGAATCGAAACACGCTCTTCGATCACGTTGTACCGGCACATATCGTCAGGACTTGGTTGGCTCGACGCATCTCTTGCCGTTGAGGATGTTCCTTGCCGCGGTGATGCTTCTCTTCGCTCTCGGCGGTGAGCAATCCCGCGCTCAAGGCGTGGGCATCAGCGAGAGCTCCATCACTCCGGACGCTTCGGCGATTCTGGAACTCAGGTCGTCGTCGAGGGGTTTCTTGCTCCCCCGGCTGGCATCTGGCTCGATTTCGTCGCCCGTGCAGGGGTTGCTGATCTACAACTCGAGCTCCAACGTGCTGAATTTTCATAATGGCACGTCCTGGCTTCCCCTCGTATCAACGGCGGACAACCTAAGCGTGTTTGCACCCACCACGTCTGCTCAGCTTGCCGGCGTGCTCTCTGATGAGACGGGGACCGGCCTGGCGGTCTTTTCGAATTCGCCGACCTTTGTGACGCCGACATTAGGAGCCGCGACGGCGACGAGTATCAACAACGTCACGATCACTCAGCCGGCAACCTCCGCGACTCTTACCCTTGCCGACAACTCATCGCTGATCACGGCGGGAGCCTTCTCCACGACGCTCACGTCGACCGGCGTCACCAATGTCACCCTGCCGACGTCAGGGACATTGGCAACCATCGGTGTACTTACTGCGGTGCAGGTGTTTACCGCAAACGGCACATATACACCTTCAGGAGACGTGAAGTCTTTTGTCGTGTATGCTATTGGAGGGGGAGGAGGCGGCGGCGGTTGTCCGAACACAGCCGGAGCAACGGGAGCCGGAGGTGGCGCCGGTGGAACGGCAATCAAAGTGTACACGAACCCGCTGGCGTCGTCGTATTCCTACACGATTGGTGCGGCTGGTACCGGAGTCGTGAATGCCAATGGCACTGCAGGAGGTGCTACGACATTTGATGTTTTGACTGCTAACGGAGGCGGAGGCGGAACCGTTGGGCTTGGAACAACAGGATCACCCCGAACAGGAGGGACAGGGGGAACCGCAACAGGTGGCGACATCAACATAACCGGTATGGCGGGCGGAGCGGGTGTTCGACTGGCCGCTACTAATGGCTATGGATTGGCGGGCAATGGTGGGAGCACCGTGTTTGGCAGCGGGGGCGCCGGTCACTCGGGGGGCACTGCTGGCAACGGGCTTGCAGGAACTGGTTACGGCTCTGGCGGTGGAGGATCCATCGGCAACACTGCCAGGGCAGGCGGCAATGGAGCACCTGGCGTGGTCGTTGTTTTTGAATACAAGTAAGGTCGAAGAGATGCGTGCAAGCGCATGAATGACGCGGTCCACATACAGACCACGGCCACAGCGAGGGCCTCTTCCTTGAGAAGAGTGCTCTTGCTGTGGTGTGCTCTGCTGGCTTTCCAGGGGAAAGCCGTGTGGGCGCAGGTTGTTTCCAACAACGGCGCCGTGGTGTCGTTGACCTCGGGCGCCGTCGTTGTCGCGAAGGACGTCGAGAACACCACCGGCACGCTCTCCAACGCGGGTACGATCACGCTTTCGGGCAGCTACTCGAACGCCGGAACAACCGAGGGCAGCGGCACCTACGACATCGGCGGCAATCTGACGATTTCGGCCGGGACGTTCGATCTCGGCACCGGTACTGCCAACCGTGCTTCGGCCGGTGGCGTATTGTCGCTCAGCACAGGTGCTGTCCTGAAGCTTGGCGGATCGAGCGGCGGTGTCACCGGCAGCAACTTCCCGAACAACTACGCAACGGTCACGCTCGACGGGACGGTCGAATTCAATGGTTCGGGAGCGCAGACCGTGCCCGCGTTCAATTACTACAACTTGACGCTCAGCAACAGCGGCACCAAAACCTTCAGCGCCGGCACTCATGGCATTGCCGGCGTCTTCGCGATCACCGGCTCGGCTTCGGCCGATGCTACAACCAACAGCCCCGCCATCAACTACAACGGGGCAAGTCCTCAGACCGTTCTGGCAATCACGTACTACGACCTGACCTTGAGCGGCGGCGGGGACAAGACGCCGGACGGCTCCCTCACCGTCAATCACGACTTCAGCAACAGCGTCGTGACGTCCATGGGGACCTACGGACTGTCGATCGGCGGCGCCAAGACCAACACGGGCACGATGAAATTCGCGGGAGCGACCAATGGTGTGGTGTTTGCCGGAGGAACGGTGGAGTACAACGGCACAACGGCGCAGGCCCCTGCCGGCCAGACGATCGCCCTCGGCACGTACGGCCATCTGGTGTTTTCGAACACGGCGACGAAGATCGTGACCGGCGGCACCGTGCAAACGAACGCTGACCTCACGGTTCCGAGCGGAATCGCCGTGCAGGTCAATGCGGACGGGATTCTGACGGTGGTCGGAGACTGGGACATGGACGGATCCCTGACGAACAACGGTGTCATCAATGTCGGTCCATAAGTGACGGGTACGAATCAATGAAGACCATCCCACACCACAACAGGCGAAAGGAGGACGCCATGGCAACGACGCAGAATCGGCCGCCGTGAAGGCGGAGGCCCGACTGTCCCCTGAGCAAGGACAGTCCCTGATGTACGAACAGATGTATCATCCACAAAGGAGCACCATCATGAAAACGCAGTCGCTTCATCTCGGCCCCACCGCTCATGCTGTGGGGAGATGGAAACAGGCAGTCGAAGGCGGTCGTCATTCATCGGTCTCACATTCAAAAAGGAGTACACTCATGAACGCAGCACGCATCCTTGCACGAGGAGGAGGAATCTTCCTCCTGCTCTCGCTTCTCGGAGCTTCGGTCCTGGCACAGAACCTGATCGTCAGGAACAACTCCAACTTCACGGGAAGCGGAACCATCAACGTGTCCGGGAACATCAACACGGGTTCCCTGACCGTTGACAAGTCCATTTCCGGCACCGTGAATCTGACCGGAACCAACCAGAGCGTCGGGACGGCCGGTACCACCACGTTGACGTTCAGCACGCTGAATGCCAACAACTCCGGCACGAAGACGCAGGGCATCGCCCGCG
>CAYXMK010000155.1:0-6260 GCA_964465905.1 uncultured Ignavibacteriaceae bacterium
ACGGAAAAGGGGGATGGACGTGGTACAGCGGTTCGGCGGCATGGCTGTTCAAGGCAGGGGTAGAGGGGATTCTCGGGGTTCGTGCTTCTGAAGAGGGATTGATGGTCGAACCGTGCATTCCGTCTGCGTGGGATGGATACCGTGTGCGGAGGCGGTACCGCGGAGTTGTGTATCACATCAGCGTCGAGAACCCCGATCATGTCGACGGCGGGATCGCCGCAGTCATGGTCGACGGCCGGGATCTTCTGATCGCGCGCGGCACGCGGGGGATCTGCCTCCCGGGATTCCGATCGGGAACGGAGCACGAAGTGCGCATTGTGATGGGACGGTAAGGGCATGCCCACGAGCGTCCGACAGGGCCTTGCAGCAGTGATTCTGGTGGTTCTGACGGCGGCGATGCTCGCAGCCCAGCCGCTTGCGGCGATCTCGGCGGAGGACAGTCTGTTCCTGAGGATGCTGCAGGAGAAGTCGTTTCGCTTCTTCTGGGAGGAGGCGAATCCGGCGACAGGCCTCATCAAGGATCGGAGTGCTTCATGGTCTCCCAGCAGTATTGCCGCCATCGGCTTCGGCCTGACGTCCATCTGCATCGCCATCGACAATCGATGGATCAATCGAGCGGAGGGACGGGATCGCGTGCTGACGACCGTTCGAACACTTTGGTACGGCCATCAAGGTCCGGAGCGTCACGGTACGATCGGCTACAAGGGATTCTTCTATCACTTTCTCGACCCTGCCAAAGGGACCCGGTTCTGGGACTGCGAGCTCTCGAGCGTTGATACGGGTCTCCTCCTTCTGGGGCTTCTGGATGCGAAGGCGTACTTTGACGGCGACCATGAGAGGGAGCGTGAGATCAGGGCTCTGGTCGATTCCATCTATCGGCGGGTGGACTGGGAATGGATGTCCCAGCCGGACGCCGAGCTCAAGAAGGACGGCTCAACGATTGGCAACGGCTGGTTTCCGGAGACGGGATTCATCCGCTGGAGCTGGCAGGGGTACAACGAGGGGCTCTTTCTCTATATACTCGCGCTCGGTGCGCCTGTGCATCCTCTTCCGTCGTCCTACTATGACGGCTGGCTTGCGACGTATCGGTACGAGACGTGGTATGGAATGAGTTTCTTTGCGTTCCCGCCGCTCTTTGGACATCACTACGGTCACTGCTGGATCGACTTCCGCTCCATTGCTGATCGGAAGAACCGCGAATTCGGTCTGACGTACTTTGAAAACTCCCGCCGCGCGACGTTGGCGAACAGGGCCTACTGCATCGAGAATCCCGGCGGCTTTGTGGGATACAGCGACAGCCTCTGGGGACTCACGGCGTGCGATGGTCCGGACCGGGAACCGGCCAAGGGGTATTTTGCACGAGGGGCACCGAATCCGGAGCTCGATGACGGCACGATTGCGCCGACGGCGGCTGGCGGTTCCATTCCGTTCACTCCGTATGAATCCCTTCAGGCTCTCAAGGCGATGTATGCAGTGCTCTGCACAGGCAAGGATACGCGCCTGTGGGGGCCGTACGGCATGAGGGATGCCTTCAACCTGACGATGGATTGGGTCGCCTCTGACTACCTCGGGATTGATCAGGGACCGATCGTGATCATGATCGAGAATTTTCTGACGCAGAGTGTCTGGAATCGCTTCATGAAGATCCCGGAAATCCAATGCGGTCTCGCGGCGGCAGGTTTTGAGCCGGTTGTGGGGCGCTGATGCTCTGAGCGCCGGGAGCCGCTCCCGGACGTGAAGGGCGCGACGCCCTACTTCTGATCCCTTCGTTTTGTATCTTCCAACCGAGGAGCCGAACTCATGTTGCCAATGTCACCTCCGGCAGAAGCCATGGAGTCTCACTCTTACCGTCGCAGAAGATCGATGTTCGTCTCCTGCCTGGCCCTGGCCCTCGTCTGCGGCGTGGAGGCACAGCCTCTGATCTCGATTTCGACAGAGGACAGTCTCTTCCTCCGGACGGTCCAGCGCAAGGCCTTCGAGTTTTTCTGGAATGAGGCAAACGCGTCGAACGGCCTCATCAGAGACCGGAGTACGTCCACCTCTCCCAGCAGCATCGCCTCCGTGGGCTTCGGCATTTCCAGTCTCTGTGTTGCCGCGGACAACGGCTGGCTTGCGAGGTCGGCTGCCGCCGACAGAGTTCGGACGACGCTCCGGACCTTCTGGACCGGTCCGCAGGGCTACGCCGCTTCCGGGATGATCGGACGACTCGGCTTCTTCTACCACTTCCTGAAGATGGATACGGCCGTCCGGGACTGGAACTGCGAGCTTTCCTCGATCGACACGGGGTTGTTGCTCGCGGGCGTCCTCCACGCGCAGCAGTACTTCGACGGCGCCGACGCGGTGGAGACGGAGATCCGGGCGCTGGCCGATTCCATCTACCGTCGGGCCAATTTTGAAGCGTTCCGGAACTTCGGCTTGTGGCTCAACATGGGGTGGTTCCCGGAGACCGGCTGGCTGGACGCGTGGTGGGGGAAGGGCAACTACAGCGAAGCTATGATTCTCTACATCATGGCTCTGGGGTCGCCCACGCACCCGGTTGCCCCGGAGCTGTGGACGAACTGGACCTCGGACTATGACTACGGCACACACTTCGGCTACACGTATGTCTACTATCCGCCCCTCTTTGTCCATCAGTATTCGCACTGCTGGATCGATTTCCGGGGCATCACCGATGCCAAGATGGCCGGCTATGGGATCGACTACTTCGAGAATTCCCGTCGTGCGACGCTGGCTCAGCGCGCCTACTGCAGCGCAAATCCGGCAGGACACCCCGGGTACAGCGACAGCGTCTGGGGCATCACGGCGTGCGACGGGCCGCCCGGGATCGGTTATCAGGCCCGAGGGGCACCGCCGGCTCAGAACGACGATGGTACCCTCGCGCCGACGGCTCCGGGAGGATCTATTGTCTTTGCCCCGGAGGAATGCCTGAAGGCGCTGAAGGCGATGTATGCGCTGTACTGTGTCGGGAGCGAGACTCGGTTGTGGGGACCGTACGGATTTCGAGACGCCTTCAATCTGCGCTACAACTGGTTCGATCTGGACTACATTGGCATTGACGAGGGTCCGATCGTGCTCATGATCGAGAATTTCTTCACGCAGAGTGTCTGGAGGAAGTTCATGCAGAGTCCGTACATCCAGACCGGGCTCGAGCGCGCGGGCTTCAGGCCAGTAACCTCGGTTGAGTCTTCATCAATACGTCCCCGTGAACTGTGGCTGGAACAGAACTATCCCAATCCCTTCAATCCCTCCACGACCATCCGCTACACCCTTCCGCGATCCGACAGAGTGGAGCTGTGTGTGGTTGATCTCATGGGGCGTCGGGTTTCGCTCGTCGAGGCGGCGTGGAAGTCTCCCGGCGCTTACGAAGTCACGTTCGAGGCAGGCGAGCTGTCGGCCGGGACGTACTTCGCCGTTCTCCGAGTCGGTGCCGAGCAGCACGTGCGGGCCATGGTGCTCCTGAAATGAACTCGTTCCGATTTCTCTGCGATCCGGACGCCCCCCGCAACATCTTCTCCCTCAATGGATCGTGGGACGTGGCGCACGGGGGCGTGGGCGCTCCCGCCGGTCCTCCCCGCGCCATCGAAGTGCCTTCCGTGTTGGACCCCAGGGAACTCGGGCCCGGCGGGCCCGACAATGCGTATGCATGGTATTCGTGCAACATAGAGGTTCAGGGGGTTCCGCCAACGTCGGCCGTATGGTTGAAGATCGAACAGGCTCAGTTCGGTACCGCCGTCTTCCTTGACGGCGTTCCGCTCGGCTCATCGATGGCCTGCTACACGTCTCAGGAGTATCGGCTTGATGCCGTTCTTCGCACGGGGAAGGTCCACCGCCTCGAGATCCGGGTCGGTTGCCGCGAGACACTGCCGCCGGAGAGCGCCGTCGGTCGGGATCAGGAGAAATCGGTATTCACGCCGGGAATATGGGGAGATGTATGGCTGGTCTGTGCGGGTATGCCGCGCATCGAGGCGGTCCAGGTGATCCCCCGGCTGAAGCCGTCACAAGCCGCAGTGCGAGTATGGCTGGACTCGGGTCCGGCGAGGGTACGGTCTGCTGAGCTCTTCGTGGAGGTGCGGGCATTCCGGAACGCCGAGCGTTCGGTGGACAGGCGGGCTCAGATCGAGCTTGGAGAGGGAGGTTCGGCGTCTGCGGAGTGTGTTGTCCCGATGGAGGGCTGCAGGGTCTGGTCACCGGACGATCCCTTTCTCTATACCGCAACGGTCACCCTCTTCTGCGGGGGGAGAGCGACTGACAGAGTGACCACGCGGTTCGGCATGCGGGAGTTCACGATCAGGGGCAACGCGTTTCTGCTGAACGGAAAGCGCATCTTCCTCAAAGGGGGGAACATTGCCTTTCACCGCTTCCTGGCTGATCCCGAGCGGAAGCGGCTGCCGTGGGACCCGGCGTGGATCAAGCGGTTGCTGGTGGACATTCCGCGAGCACACCACTTCAACTTCTTCCGCCTGCACCTGGGTCATGCCTACAATCGGTGGTATGACATTGCGGATGAACACGGAATGCTGCTGCAGGATGAATGGGCATTCTGGTGTGTGACGGGCTCGAACCGGGTCATTGAGGAAGAGATGCGGCAGTGGCTCAGGGACAACTGGAATCATCCGAGCATCGTCATCTGGGATCCGATCAACGAGTGTTCGGATGCGTCTCTCCTCCACGATGTCGTACCGGCTCTCCGTGAGCTGGATCCGACCCGGCCGTGGGAGGCTGTGGATTTCCAGGAGCAGCATCCCTACATCTATTCCCTGGGGATGACCCTTCCCGACCGGCGATTCGGATTCACAGACGCGCTGCGCTCGCTCGAGAATTCCTCAAGGCCTGTTGTCGTCAACGAATTCATCTGGTGGTGGCTTGACAACGCGGGACGTCCGACGGAGCTGATGAAGGACGTGGTCGAGAGGTGGCTCGGGCCCAATCCCTCCGGCGAGCAACTCCTGCGACGACAGGAATACCTTGTGCAGGAGCTTGTAGGTCTTTTCCGCCGCATGCGCTGTGCTGCCATTCAACCGTTCGTGTACCTGAGCAACAGCGACGGACCGACGGGACACTGGTTTGAGGGTGCCATCGCACAGCTGCACCCGAAGCCGATTCTGACGGCCCTGAAGAACGCATTTGCCCCTTTCGGCTTCAGCTGCGCGATGTGGGATCGGCACTTCGAAGGGGGTGAGGCGGTGGACGCCCCGCTGCACGTGTTCAATGACACAGGGATCAGAGAACGAGGCGTGATCGCGGCGGCACTCGTAGATGAGCTCGGGAATGCTGTTCAGGAGCATCGGAGAGATGTAGAGGTGGCTCCCGGTGACAGGGAAATCGTCAGCTTGCGAATGACGATGCCCACCCGTGAGGGGGCATGGGGACTCAGGATGTCGCTCGAAGCCGGGGGCGAGACGGTTGCAGCGGCCGAGAAAACACTCTTCGTCCTCATTGACGGGAATTCTCACGCACCATCGCGTCCGCCGGTTCTAATTGATCCTCTTGGAGAAGTGGCAGAACATCTGATGGTGAACAGGATTCCGCATCGGCTGCTCACGCCGGATGCTCCTTTGGAGGAAGGAGTCCTCTTCGTCAACACCTTCGGTCTGGAGCGTGCGGAGTATCGCAGGATGTTGGATCGCATCACGGAATTCCTGGATGCCGGTGGAACCGTCGTGGTGCAGGAGCCGGAGTTCAGGGCGACTGATCCGAAGGAGCTGGCGGTCTCGCATCGTTTGAGTCTCCGCATCGAGCGGCGACAGGATACGGACAGGGGAGGGTACGACACGTACGTCTTTCCGAAGGACCCGGTGCATCCTCTGTTCCGAGGCATCCCGGCGACCTACCTGCAGTGGTTCAACGGAGCTTTCGGGGGAGAGATCGTCTCCGAGCACACGGTGCTTCCTTCCCTGCCGCAGAAGGTGCTGGCGTCATGCGGACTGGGCCTCCGCATTCCCGCCGTGCTGGAGGTCGGGCACGGAGCCGGACGGGTGATTGTGTCGAGGATTCAGGTGCGGGGTCGGCTCCTTCGGACCGGTGGTCGGGGTGCTCCGTATCAGCGACGGTATGATCCGGTCGCCGTACGGTATCTTCACAATCTCCTTTCCCTCTGATGCGCAACGACAGGCTCCTCATTGTTCTGCTGATGATGATTCTGGCTGCAGGGTGCACGCGGCGCGAATCCGGAAGAACCACCGTGCGGTTCTGGGCCATGGGCAACGAGGGAGAGATGGTGCGGGTGCTGATCCCCGAATTCGAGCGGCAGCATCCGGAGA
>CAYXMK010000156.1:0-6205 GCA_964465905.1 uncultured Ignavibacteriaceae bacterium
TGATGATATCCAGTTCTTCTCCGGCAAGGAGAAGACCCAGGACAACTTCTTCCATACGTTCAACACCCTCTACCAGCTCGGCAAACAGATTGTCCTCTCCTCTGACGTTCCTCCGAAGGAACTTAAGGGGCTTGACGATCGGCTCATCTCCAGATTCCAGTCCGGTCTTACGGCCGACATCCAGCCGCCCGACCTTGAGACCCGGCTCGCCATCCTCCGGAAGAAGAGTGAAGAAAACAGCCTGGAGCTTCCACAGGACGTCATCGACTTCATTGCGGCGAATGTCACGAGCAATATCCGCGAGCTGGAAGGGTGCCTTATCAGCATTCTCGCCCGCGCTTCGCTGGAGAATCGAGACATCAACGTCGATCTTGCAAAGGATGTTCTCAAGGTTGTCGCCCACGACCTCCGTCCGCCCATTACCATAGAGCAGATTCAGAGAAACGTATCGGAGTTTTTCGACCTGCCGGTTGACCTTCTCCGCGCGAAGACCCGTAAGCAGGAGGTTTCTCTTGCCCGCCAGCTTGCCATGTACCTGGCAAAGGAATTGACGAATTCTTCCTTGAAGACTATCGGACTGCATTTCGGGGGACGTGATCACAGTACGGTCATTCACGCATGTCAGACCGTCGAAGACCGCTCCAACACGGACCCTTTGTTCAAATCGAACATTGAACAGCTTCGAAGGCGCATTAAGCTCAACAGTAGCCGTCTGTAGGATTGCCTGTCCCACCCCACTTCCTTCCTGCACCCGAACGGGCAGCTGCATGCTGAGTTGTCCTTCACACGATCGCGTGGACTTCGTGTTGACATCTGGGAGTACCATGTGAGTATCCGAATCTCCTCCCAGCCGCGATATGGGGGCAACTGGGTTTCAGTGGATAGAGACAGAGTTTTCTACACTCCTTCAACAGCTTCTCCCTTCTTCCTGCTTGCTTCGAAACCTACGTTCCACACGGAGATGAAACTTCGATCCATTGGCAGTCGTTGATTGTCCACACTGCTAGTAGAGTAAGTCTGTATTTTGAAACGGAGATTGAGATAGGGTGTCAGAAGCCGGTTTTCCGTTCGAAATAGCCCGAAAATCCTTGAAATTCTAGGTTTTTCTAGGTATCATGAAGTTTACAATTCCACCCTTCTTCACGCGCCTTGCGAGGAGACTCCGATGAAATTCTCCGTAAGCAGCACCAACCTGCAGAAGACACTCACGAAAATCAGTGGTGTTGTTCCCTCAAAATCCACCCTCCCCATCCTGGAAAATGTTCTGCTCGATCTCCGGAAGAATACACTCCGTGTGGCTGCCACGGATCTCGAGATGTCGATGTCCGACAGCCTCGAAGTAAAAGGAAGTGAAGACGGATCTCTTGCAGTGCCGGCAAAGCGCCTCATGGACACGGTCCGCTCGCTACCTGAGGTGGAGATCATCTTTACCGCAGACCTCTCAGCAAATCGCATCAAAATGATCACGAACACAGGCGAATACCAGCTCATGGGGGAGCCCGGCCATGATTTTCCCGGTGTTCCCGAGTTCAAGGCGGAGACGAAGGTTCCGCTGGATGGCTCCCTTCTGAAGAGAATCATCCAGAAGACAGTTTTCTCGGTGAGTGCAGATGAACTCCGACCGGCCATGACGGGTGTCCTCCTGCAGTTCATGGATACAGATCTGCGCGCCGTCGCCACGGATGGCCACCGCCTTGTTCGCTACCACATCAAAGATATTCAGATGAAGGGGCTACGCCGCGACGTTGTTATTCCGGGGAAAGCCCTTTCGCTCATTTTGAGGGGGCTGGAAGACGGGAGTCATACGCTCCATCTCGACAGCACGCATATCCAGTTTCAATTCGGCACGACAACGCTTACGTCGAGACTGATCGAGGAGAAGTACCCCAACTATGAAAGCGTCATCCCGGGCGATAATACGAAGGTTCTGACCGTTGACAGGGACACGGTGCTTGCTGCGGTCAGGAGAGTCGCCCTCTATTCAAGCGCTACGACGCATCAGATTCGCTTCTCTCTCAAAAAAGACGAGCTGCGTGTGGCGGCTGAGGATGTGGACTTTGGAGGAGAGGCGCGGGAGAAGATCGCCTGCAGCTATGCAGACGAAGAGATGGAGATCGGCTTCAATTCAAGTTATATTATCGATGTTCTTTCTCACATCGACAATGAAGAAGTGGTTCTGAAACTCAGTACTCCCGTGCGCGCGGCAATCGTATCGCCGCGAGAGCAGAGACCGGGAGAGGATGTTCTGATGCTCGTGATGCCGGTGCGGCTCAACAGTTAGGAGTGGATCGCCTCTGAGGAGACGATGAGGAATAGCCCCGCATTGACGGGGCTATCGCTTTGTAGAGAATCGGACGAACAATGAGAGTCCTGGAGGTCCGGCTGCGGAATTTTCGGAATCACGAGCAGACCGAGATTCCTTGTGCTACCCGGGCGAACATCTTCCTCGGTGCTAACGGCCAGGGGAAGACAAACATCGTCGAAGCAGTGGCGTACCTCTGCCTGACGAAGAGCTTCTACGCGGCGAACGACAGAACTGTGGTGCAGGTCGGTGAGCCGGGATTTCGGGTGGCGGGTGTGTTGGAATCCGATCATGAGACGAGCTACCGGGTGGTGGTGGAATTTGACCGGGGGGAGTCGGGGAAGAGATTCTGGATCAACGATACACCGGTGGACCACCTCTCGTCCGTCATCGGTCGGTTTCCGGTTGTGGTGGTCTCGCCCGAGCACCATGCAGTGACGTTTGGCAGTCCGGCGGATCGACGAAAGTTCCTTGATCTGGTGATTGCCCAGTCGTCGCGGTCGTATATGGACGATTTACTCGAATACAGGAAGGCGCTACGGCAGAGGAACAGAATTCTGTTAGACGAGCGGATGAAAGGGCGGAGCAGCGGGGAGCTGGTCGAGGCATGGAATGAGACCCTGATCACGCGGGGAACGCGGCTGATCATTCGGCGAAGAGAGTTTGTGGCGGAGTTGATTCCGTTACTGGAACGGGTGTATCGCAGCATCGGGGCGGCAGACGAGCAACCGTTGGTTGAATACAGAGCGTCGGTCGGCGAAGGAGGCACGGTGGGCGGGGCGGTACGCGAAGCGTTTGAGCGTGAGCTTGCGATGTCTCGGGAAACGGAGCGACGCTTCGGCTCAACGCAGGTGGGTCCGCACCGTGACGAACTGCGTTTTGCCATCAACGACCTTGACCTCAGGGGGTATGCATCCCAGGGGCAGCACAAGACGTTTCTCACGGCACTGAAGATCGCGGAGTTTCTGTACCTGCGCGCACAGTGCGCCGAATCACCTATTCTGATCCTCGACGACGTCTTCAGCGAGCTGGATCGTGCACGCAGGGGGCGGCTCCTGGACGTTGTGCAGCCGCTGGGTCAGATGTTCATCACAACGACGGACAGGGAAGTGCTTGAGGAGAAGTTGCTCGGTGGGGGAGAGAACCGGTGTTTCGAAGTAAGTGCAGGGAAGGTGGCGTATGGTGTCGGGTAAAAAGAGATCGCCCGTTTCCCTGCAGGTTGCCTTGGAACAGCTGCTGGATCGCCTGGGGGTGGGCGATCGTGTCCGTGAGTATGAGGCGGTAACGGCGTGGAGCGATGTCGTCGGGGAGAAGATTGCAGGTGTA
This sequence comes from uncultured Ignavibacteriaceae bacterium, assembly GCA_964465905.1. GTDB lineage: Bacteria > Bacteroidota > Ignavibacteria > UBA10030 > UBA10030 > CAYXMK01. Next base: position 3,629 of record CAYXMK010000156.1, read on the forward strand.
ACAAGGGCAGTGGGCATTCGCCGGGGTCAGCTTTTCATTGAAGTTCACAGTTCACCCTGGAGGCAGGAGCTCTCTCTTCGGAAGGGGGAGATCATCGAGAAACTCAACTCGCATCTCGGGCGGGCGGTTGTGAAAGAAATCCAGTTTGTCTAACACAAGACGGAGCAGCATGAGTCGAAAGCAGTTGAAAGAAGCGCCGGAGAGGAAGCCGGCGAAAGGGAAAGCGGGAAGTCAGCAGGACACAGGAAACCACGCCTACACGGCGGATGACATCACGGTCCTGAAAGGACTGGAAGCGGTCCGGCGGCGACCCGCGATGTACATCGGCGACGTCAGCGCTCGGGGGCTTCACCATCTGGTCTATGAGGTTGTCGATAACTCGATTGATGAGGCGCTGGGAGGGTACTGCAAGAACATCATTGTGGTGTTGAACGCTGATGGCTCGGTGACGGTTGAGGACGACGGCCGGGGCATCCCGACAGATATCCATCCCCAGGAAAAACGTTCAGCGCTGGAAGTTGTGATGACCGTACTGCACGCAGGGGGAAAGTTCGACAAGAACAGCTACAAGGTTTCAGGGGGGCTCCATGGCGTGGGGGTGTCGGTGGTGAACGCGTTGAGCGAGTGGTTGGAGGTGGAGGTGCGTCGGGATGGCAAGGTGTTTTATCAGAAATACAAACGGGGAGATCCGGTAGCGGATGTGAAGGTGACGGGGAAGGCGGAGCGGAACCGTACGGGCACGCGGATACGCTTCCTGCCGGACGGTACGATCTTCAAGAACCGGACATTCAAGGTCGAGACGCTGGCGGAGCGTTTGCGGGAACTTGCCTTTCTGAATCCGGAGGTAACGCTGGTCATCCGGGATGAGCGGGGGCGGACGCCGGAGGAGGAAACCTTCCACTTCAAAGGCGGACTTGCAGAGTTTGTGGCGTACATCGACGCCACCAGGCCGAGCATCATGAAGAAGATTTTCTCGGCGAAAGGGGAGGACAAAGACGAGGCGGGGCGGCCGGTTGAGGTTGAGGTCGCGCTTCAGTACAACAATCAGTACAGCGAGAATGTATTCACCTATGTCAACAACATTAACACGCATGAAGGGGGCACGCACCTCGTCGGATTCCGCACAGCGCTGACGCGATCCTTGAATGCCTTCGCCTGGAAGAATGGGATCGTGAAGGAAGGGGGAGTGCAGTTGATCGGGGATGATTTCCGGGAGGGGCTGACGGCTGTTCTGAGCGTGAAAGTTCCCGAGCCGCAATTTGAGGGACAGACCAAAACGAAGCTGGGCAACAGCGATGTGAAGAGTATCGTGGAGGGAGTGGTCGGTGCGCAGCTGGCCGAGTGGCTGGAGCAGAACTCACCGGAGGGACGAAGGATCATCGAGAAGTGCCTGAGGGCGGCGGAAGCCCGTGAGGCGGCGCGCAAGGCACGGGATCTGACGCGGCGAAAGAATGCCCTCGACTCGAGCAACCTGCCGGGGAAGCTGGCCGACTGTTCGATTGACGATCCGGAGCACTGCGAGTTATACCTGGTGGAGGGCGATTCTGCTGGCGGGAGCGCCAAGCAGGGTCGGGACCGGCGCTTTCAGGCGATCCTGCCGATGAAGGGAAAGATCCTGAATGTGGAGAAAGCGCGGCTGCATAAGATCCTTGAGAACGAAGAGGTTCGGGCGATCTTCACGGCGATCGGCACGGGAGTGGGGGAAGACTTTGACGCTTCGAAGATCCGGTACGGGAAGATCATTCTCATGTGTGACGCGGATGTCGACGGGTCTCATATCCGGACGCTCCTGCTCACACTCTTCTTCCGTTACATGCGGGAGCTGATCGAGTTGCGCCATGTGTACATCGCGCAGCCGCCGCTCTTCAAGATCAAGAAGGGAAAACAGGAACTCTACGCGTATGATGAGGATGAACGGGATGAGCTGGTGCGGAGGCTGAAGGCGGAGAAGAAGACGCGGGGAGGCAAAGCGGAGGCGGCTGAGGGAGCAGAAGTTGCAGCGGCAGAGGGAGGAGGAATCGCGGCGGGAGACGGCGTTGTAATCTCCAGGTTCAAGGGGCTCGGTGAGATGAATCCCGAGCAGCTCTGGATGACGACGATGAATCCTGAAACACGCACAATTCTCCAGGTCAGCATTGAGAACGCGGCGGATGCGGACAGGACGTTCTCCATCCTCATGGGAGACGAAGTGGAGCCGCGCCGGGAATTCATCGAGAGGAACGCAAAGTATGTCCGGAACCTGGACGTGTAGAAGACCCCCCGGTCACACACCACGAGGGACGCAGGCATAACGATGGCATCTGTCAACGAAAAGATCATTCCGGTCGACATTGAAGAGGAGATGAAGGGATCGTACATCGACTACTCGATGTCGGTCATTGTGGCGAGGGCTCTGCCGGATGTGCGAGACGGCCTGAAGCCGGTGCACCGCCGCGTATTGTACGGCATGCTGGATCTTGGGATCCTGGCGGGGAAACCCTACAAGAAAAGCGCTCGCATTGTAGGAGAGGTTCTGGGGAAATACCATCCGCACGGAGATACGGCGGTGTACGATACGATGGTCCGGATGGTGCAGGA
>CAYXMK010000157.1:0-6180 GCA_964465905.1 uncultured Ignavibacteriaceae bacterium
CCCCCGGACGGCGGATCCCAGGGGATCACCCGCGAGTCGTGAACCTGCGGCGCTCCGTCCCGTGGGGAGCGCGTCAGGAGGAGAATGTCGTGTCGGTCGCTGCGAAGCGTCTGGATGAATCGGCGACCGATAAGTCCGGTGCCGCCGGCAACAACGATTCTCATCGTATCCCTCGAGATTGTCTGCCCGTTGAGGAGAAGATACCCATTCTGGCGACGGGATTCAAAGGACACGGCAAGCGGAGCAGGGGGTAGGTGGAGAACCGTACCGCTCGCGGAACAGCAGCGCCCGGGTGTCCGTCCAATGACAGAAAGCACGCTGACGTCAGAGATCGCCTTGCCCTTGTGGCGTTTTTGGAGTATCTTGGAAAGATTTTGCGAGAGTAAGGCTCACACGGGCTTTACTCTCTATCGTTTTTGAGGATTGGCGGAACAACGAGGACGCACGCGGGTTCTCCCTGAAGGGGCGGCGTGGAATGGACAAGATCCGGAACTTCTGCATCATCGCGCACATTGACCACGGGAAGTCGACGCTGGCGGACCGGCTGCTCGAGCGGACGGGAGCCGTGGCCGCGCGCGAGATGACGAAGCAGGTGCTGGATGACATGGAGTTGGAACAGGAGCGGGGAATTACCATCAAGCTGCATGCCATCCAGCTTCGGTACAGAGCGCAGGCAGGAAGCGAGTACGTCTTGAATCTGATCGACACGCCAGGCCATGTGGATTTCACGTACGAGGTCTCGCGGTCGCTTGCCGCCTGTGAAGGGGCAATCCTCGTCGTCGACGCAACGCAGGGCGTGGAGGCACAGACCATCTCGAACGTGTACCTCGCCATCGAGGCCGGACTGGAGATTATTCCGTTCATCAACAAAATCGACCTGCCGAGCGCGAAGACCATGCTGGAGACCGTCAAGCGACAGGTTGTGGAACTTCTGGGGTGTCGGGAAGACGAGATTCTGCTGGGGAGCGCGAAGGCGGGTATCGGGACAGATGAAGTCCTGGAGGCTATCGTCCGGCGTGTGCCGCCTCCGCGTGGAGAGCGGGAGGGGCCTCTGCGGGCACTGATCTTCGACTCGGTCTTCGATGAATACCGCGGTGCTGTTGCGTACATCCGCGTCGTTGACGGCATGCTCCGCGAGAAGGATCGTATTCGCTTCATGTCGACAGGGAAGGAGTTCCAGGCGGAGGACGTGGGGATTCTGGAGCTGCAGCGGAGGCGGACCGGGCAGCTGTCGACGGGGGACGTCGGCTACGTGATCGCCAATGTCAGGGACGTCCACGACACGAAGGTCGGCGATACGATCACGCTGGCCGCGGAGCCGGCGCAGACTCCCCTCCCCGGCTATCGAGAGGTGAAGCCGATGGTGTTCAGCGGCCTCTATCCCGCGAACAGCGATGATTTCGGAGAGCTCCGGGACGCTCTTGAGCGTCTGAAGATCAATGATGCATCACTGATATTCGAGCCTGAGACGTCTCTGGCTCTGGGATTTGGATTCCGGGCAGGGTTCCTCGGCCTGCTCCACATGGAGATCATCCGGGAGCGTCTGGAACGGGAATACAACCAGAATCTCATCAACACGGTTCCCAACGTGGAGTACCGTGTGCTGAAGATGAACGGCGAGGTGATGCTGGTAGACAATCCCGCGTTCATGCCGCCCCCCGCCGACATTGAGCGGGTGGAGGAGCCCTTTGTCCGGGCCCAGATCATTGCGCCCTCCGAGTACATCGGGAGCATCATGAAGCTCTGTATGGATCGCCGGGGCGTTCACCGGAATACGACGTACCTGAGTCCGGACCGCGTGGACATTCAATACGAGCTTCCGCTGGCGGAGATCATTTTCGATTTCTACGACCGGCTCAAGTCACTCTCCCGCGGTTACGCCTCGTTCGACTACGACTTCCTGGAGTACCGTCCTTCCGACCTTGTCAAGGTCGACATCCTGCTGAACGGGGAGCCCGTTGATGCGCTCTCGACCATTGTGCACCGATCCAAGGCGTACGACTGGGGACGGAAGCTGTGTTCGAAGTTGAAAGAGCTTATTCCTCGACAGATGTTCGAGGTCGCGATTCAGGCCGCGATCGGCAGCAAGGTCATCGCCCGCGAGACGTTGAGCGCCATTCGGAAGAACGTGCTGGCGAAGTGCTACGGGGGGGACATCACACGCAAGAGAAAACTCCTCGAGAAGCAGAAGGAAGGCAAGAAGCGCATGAAGCTCGTCGGGCGTGTAGAGATACCCCAGGAGGCGTTTCTGGCGGTCCTCTCCATGGAGGAGTGACCGCGGGGGACTGAATCGTACGTTGTTCAATGCTCACCGGGAGGAATAGGATGGAGACCACAGCGAAGGAACAGAAAGTGCCGGTGTGGAGGGCGAAGCTTCTGGCGGCCCTCAAGGAAATCGGCATCGTACTCGGTGCATTCCTCCTGCTGAACAATTTCGTCATTGCCTCCTTCATGGTGCCGACCGGGTCCATGGAGAATGAGGTGATGACCGGCGATTTCCTCTTCGTCAACAAGTTCATCTATGGAGGTACGTCGCCGCGGAACATACCCTTCACCAATGTGCGACTTCCGTGGTTTCGCGTGCCCGGCATCAGGGATGTAGAGCGCGGAGATGTGATTGTGTTCGTCTTCCCCGGGTACCGGGAGGAGGTGCAGCCCGAGGAGTTCACCTTCTACCTCAAGCGCTGCGTCGGATTGCCCGGGGACACCGTCCGCATCATCGACCGCGTCCTCTACGTGAACGACGAAGCGTTCCCTCTTCCGCGCAACATGAAGTTCAGCTCTCCGGTTCGCCGACCTCCGGAATTTGTGGACGAGCGGGTGTTCCCTCCGGGGATGCCGTGGAACGAGGACAACTACGGGCCTCTGGTCGTGCCGTACAAGGGCATGACCGTGCCGCTGAACGTCGGGAACTATGATCAGTGGAAAACCTTCCTCCAGCGGGAAGGACACGCCGTGGCCCTTACGCGTGAGGGAGTGCTGGTCGACGGCACCCCGACGTCGACCTATGTGGTGGAGCGGGATTACGTCTTTGGCATGGGAGATCACCGCGACAACAGTCTGGACAGCCGCTACTGGGGATTCATTCCGAAAGAAAATCTCGTCGGCACTCCCATTCTCGTCTACTGGTCGTGGAACAGTAACATTCCGCTGACGTTCATCTTCGAGCGCCTCGGCTCTGTGCGGTGGGGGAGGATCGGGAAGATCATCGACTGACGGCGATCGGACGGACGTGGCGAACTCCAAGACATCGTTCCGATTCTCGCGCTCTCTGGGCATTGCCCTGACCGTCGCAGCGTCAGTGCTGCTGGCGGCAGCACTCCGCACATGGGTCGTCGGCGCCTACGCTGTGCCCTCGGCCTCCATGGAGGGGACGCTCCTGCCGGGCGACTACCTGTTGGTGAACAAGCTGGCCTACCGGTTGCCGATCCTGCAGACGATTCCGCGGGTGGGTGTCCTTGCTGCCGGAGGAATCGGCCGGGTTCAGCGGGGAGATGTCGTCGTCTTTTCCGCTTCGAAGCTGAGAGATGCTGATGGAAAGCCCCTGCCGGACGTGCTGGTCAAGCGCGTGGTGGGATTGCCCGGCGACACGGTCGAGGTGCAGGGAGCGACGCTGAGGGTGAACGGAGGAAGCGTGTCTCTGCCCGGCCGGCACCCCGGAAGCCCGGAAGGAGAAAGGGATTCCGGCTCTGCACGCTGGACGGTGCCCGGGAAGGGGGAAGTCGTATCGTGCCAGGAGGTTGGCTGGCGTCAGTGGGAGTCGTTCCTTCGCCAGGAGGGATGGCCGGCCCCCTCAGGACGCGATGAAGAAAGCGCTGGAGACCTTCAGCAGATCGTCCTGGAGCGGGACTATTACTTTGTGGTCGGCGACAACCTGGAGCAGAGCAGCGACAGCAGATCGTGGGGACCCGTGGCAGCATCTGCTGTCATCGGTGAAGCGGTGATGATTTACTGGTCGGTCTCTCCCAGGCCCGCTTCGAAGTCCGGAGAGCCCTCCCGAGCAGTGATCCGCTGGGATCGCATCGGCACGTTCATCCGCTGAGGGGTCCACATGCCCGGTCTCTATGTGCACATACCGTTCTGTGAGCAGAAGTGCCTCTACTGCGACTTCTACTCCGTGGCTGCGGCACGGTTCGGATCGCAGGGGGGAGAAGCAAAGGAGCGGTTCGTCGCTGACCTGGAATCCGAGCTGGATCTGAGAAGTCGGACGCACGGGCAGGACGTTCTGTTCAACAGTCTCTTCTTCGGCGGTGGAACGCCGTCGCTGCTTGACGTTGAGCAGCTGGCGCGGATTCTCGACCGGGTGCAGGTCCTCTTCAAGGTTGACGGGACGGCTGAAATCACCCTGGAGGCCAATCCCGGCACGATCAATCCGGCGAAGCTTCGGGCGTTCCGTTCGATGGGCATCAATCGGCTGAGCATCGGCGTCCAATCATTCCGGGACGAGGATCTGCGGTTCCTGAGCAGGATTCACACCTCGCAGCAGGCACGCGATGCCGTGACGGAGGCGCAGGGAGCCGGATTCGAGAATGTGAGCATCGATCTTCTCTTCGGACTGCCGGGTCAGACTCCTGCTGCGTGGCTGGAGAACCTCGAGACGGCTGTCGGGCTGAAACCGACGCATCTTTCCTGCTACAGCCTCATCGTGGAGCCGGGAACTCCCCTGCATCGTCTTGTGGAAGGCGGGACGGTGACGCTTCCTGATGCCGATCGTGATGCAGACCTGTACGCACAGACGATTTCGTTTCTGACGGGTCGGGGATTCGTCCAGTACGAAGTCTCAAATTTCGCCCTGCCGGGCTACCACTCGCATCACAACAGTACCTACTGGAATCACGGGCCGTATCTCGGATTCGGACCGTCGGCCCACTCGTTCTGGGGAGGATGCCGGTGGTGGAACACTGCGGACCTGGACCGGTATCATGAATATCTGCAGCGCGGGCTGCTGCCGGTGTCGGGCGAGGAACAACTCACACCCCGCGAGCTGATGACGGAAGAAGTCTTCCTGGGATTGAGGAGCGACGGAATCGATGTGGCGGGATTCCGGCAGCGGTATGCTGTGGATCTGATGGAGAAGCGGAGGGACGAGTTATCGGACTTTATCGCGCGACGATTGCTGGTGCAGGAGGAGGGGCGCCTCCGTTGCACGGCTCTGGGGTATCAGGTGTGTGACGCGCTGAGCGCGGCTCTCCTGCCAAATGAGGTTTCTTGAGCTTGTGGGTCTTTTCCCCTACCTTGTAACCCTTGTGAGTGACAAATGCTGAGGAATGCATGGAACATCGAAAGCTGAACAGAATCATCGGCAGCGGTGTGTTTGGGATTTCCCTGCTGGTCTACGTCCTGTGTCTCCCTCCGACCGTGGTGTTCTGGGACGTCGGGGAGTTCGCCGCGGCGGCGTACCTCCTGCAGGTGCCTCATCCTCCGGGCGCTCCGCTCTTCCTTCTCATCGCGCGAATCTTCAGCATGATCCCGTTTGTTACCGACATCGCAGTGCGGATGCACTTTATTTCCGCCCTCGCGAGCGCTCTGACGGTGATGTTCCTCTATCTCGTGACGGTGCGGTTCGTGATGCTCTGGCGGGGAAAGCCCGAAACAGCGTTCGACCGGATCGCCGTGTACGGCTCCGGTGTGATCGCGGCTCTGTCCCTGGCCTTCAGCAGCACGTTCTGGTTCAATGCGGAAGAGGCGGAAGTGTACGGTCTCAGCATGCTCTTCGTGAGTGCCATTCTGTGGCTCGCGCTGCGGTGGTACGAGCGGGCGGATTGGGAGCGGAGCGACCTCTACCTGCTCTTGATTGCCTATCTCGTTGGTCTCTCTGTCGGAGTTCACCTCCTGGCGGTGCTGACCCTTTTCTCTGTGATGCTGCTGGTGTACTTCCGGCACTACGAGGTAACGCTTCGATCCTTCCTGCGCTTCGGCGTGGTGGCGCTGGTGGTGTTCTTCCTCGTCTATCCGGGGATTGTCAAGGAACTCCCCTCCATGCTCGACGGTGAATTCCGGGGAAGTCGGAGCGACCTCGTTTCCTACATCCCGATCGTGGCGATCGTGGGCGCGCTCTACGGGGTGTACTACTCCTACCGGCAGAAGAAGCACCTGCTGCACGTGGGTCTGCTCTGTTTCCTCTTCATCGTCCTTGGCTATTCGACGTACGCTCTGGTCTACATCCGGGCGAATGCCAAT
>CAYXMK010000158.1:0-6063 GCA_964465905.1 uncultured Ignavibacteriaceae bacterium
GTGAGAGCTCTGGAGTTTCCTTCGCTGACTGCGGAGGAACTTTCCACCATTGACGCAATCCTCGCCCGGTGACGATGCTGCACGCATACGGAACCACGGGCATACGGTGGGTCCTGGCCGCAACGGCTCTCCTGCTGGAGAGCTGCACACAACTCCCTTCCGGACCTGCAGCCGAGGGTCTCTATCCGGTGCGCGGTGTCACGCTCGTGACGTGGACCCGCGACGGCTACTCGTCCGCCGAGGCCGATGACGCCCTCGCACGCATCCTTTCAACAGGCGCGAACCGCGTCGCGATACTCATCACGTACTATCAGGATCACCCGACCTCATCCAGCGTCTATGAGGACTCGCAGAGGACCCCGTCGCTTGCATCCCTTCGTCACATCATCCTCCGTGCCCGGCAACGGGGGTTTTCAACAGCTCTGAAGCCCCACGTCGATGTAACCGACGGCTCCTGGAGAGGGACCATTTTCCCCGATGACCCTGCACGTTGGTTCTCTTCCTATAGCGCGCTCCTCCTGCCGCTCGCTTCCCTTGCAGATTCGCTTGGCGCGGCCTGTTTCATCATCGGCACGGAACTGGGACAGACAATCAAGCAGACAGACCGCTGGCGCGAGCTGATCCTCCGGACGCGAGAGCGTTTTTCGGGTTCGCTCACGTACGCAGCATCGTGGGACGAGGCGCAACGGATTCCCTTCTGGCGTGAACTTGACGTTGTGGGAATTGACTTCTACGCTCCTCTGGTGATCCGCTCCCATCCGAGCCGCCCGGAGATTCTCGCCGGATGGCAGCTGTGGCTGGACCGTCTCTCGCACCTGCACCGTCAAACCGGGCGCCCGCTGCTGTTCACCGAAATCGGCTACCGGAGCATCGACGGAGCCGGTATGGAGCCGTACGCCCACAAGACGCAGGGCGCCCCTGATCCGCTCGAGCAGGCCGATTTGTACTGGGGAGCTCTGGAGGCCACGTCGAGCGCGGCCTGGCTGGAGGGACTGATGTGGTGGAATTGCAGACTCGATACTGTGACCAACCCCGGCGATACAGATTACACGCCGTTCGGAAAGCCGGCCGAATCCGAACTGCATGCGGCATGGGGCCGCGGAGAGTTCGAATGAGACGCACCGCTCATGCCGTCGCATTCCTGGTCATGCTCTCCTTCCCGGCGCTCGCCGCAGACACCACCGATGTCGGCGCCGCTATCTGTGCCGGCGACGTGGAACTCGGCTTCTCTGCCTCCTTCGTACAGGTCGACCGTTCCCTCCGCGGAACGGCCGGCTGCGGGGGCGGGCTCTATGTCCCTCTGCTGCAGGGCCTCGGCAGCGGTGAGTTGGTACTCCGCTATCGGCATCTCAGAGCTCTCGATGAACTGGAGATCCTGGGAGGAATGACATGGCAACCGCGGCATGTCTCAATCGCTGTCTATCCGTACGCGGGAGTGCTGGCCGGTGTCCGGCAGGAATGGATAGGAAGCTTTGCAACAGCACGCACACCGCTGGGCATTCAGATGGGCGCTCGGATCCTGATCAGCGAAAGCTCCCTGATCCGTTGCGGACTCCACGCTCTGAGAGTGCTGGGGGATCCTGTCGAGGATTTTACCGAATGGGAATTCGTGCTCGGCATCGCACTTCTCATACACCCGAAGTGACGTCGAAAGCCGTCGTTTCCTGAGAATCCTGTCATGAAAGCGATGATCCTGCCTGCCGTTGCCGATCTTGCAGCAACGCCGGCACCCCTGGTGCTGACCGATGTCGCCGACCCCATTCCGGGGAAGGGTGAACTCCTCGTCCGCGTTACGCGCTGTGGCGTCTGCCACACGGAGCTGGACGAAATCGAAGGACGGACACCGCCGCCGCGGTTTCCCGTGATCCCGGGACACCAGGTTGTCGGGACGGTTGCCGCGTGCGGCGCTGGAACCTCAGAGTTCACGGCGGGCGACCGCGTGGGAATCGCCTGGATCTATTCCGCCTGCGGCTCATGCCTGTTTTGTCGATCGGGCCGCGAGAATCTCTGTCCATCGTTCCGGGCCACCGGGCGCGACGTGAACGGCGGCTACGCTGAGCTCATGGTCGCTCCCGAGGGGTTCGTACACCTGATCCCCGCCGTTTTCTCCGACAGCGAAGCGGCCCCTCTGCTCTGCGCAGGCGCCATCGGGTACCGTTCGCTCCGGCTGACAGGGCTGCAGCAGGAAGGCCGACTCGGATTGAGCGGGTTTGGCGCTTCGGGTCATCTGGTGCTGAAGCTGGTCCGGCATCTCTTTCCGCAGACGCCCGTGTTCGTGTTCGCCCGGAGCGAGGAGGAGCATTCCTTTGCGCTGGGGCTGGGAGCCGTATGGGCGGGCACGGTCGAGGATCGCCCCCCCGAGCTTCTGGATGCCATCATCGACACGACGCCGGTCTGGACGCCGGTCCTCGGCGCGCTGAAGCACCTCCAGCCCGGAGGGCGGCTGATCATCAATGCCATTCGGAAGGAGAGCCATGACAGAGACATCCTCACAACGCTTGACTATCCGGCTCATCTCTGGATGGAGAAGGAGATCAAGAGCGTTGCGAATGTGACGCGTCGTGATGTGCGCGAGTTCCTGCACATCGCCGCCTCGGCAGGCCTCAGGCCCGAAATCGAGGAATACCCGCTGGAGCGTGCGAACGAAGCTCTGAGGGATCTCAAATCGCGGCGGATCCGGGGCGCGAAAGTGCTGGTCGTGTCCTGAGCACGGATTTCGCGGGACGGTCCGTTGACTCAGGCCGAACATTTGTCCGGAATTCCCGTATATGGGTGAAAGTCAATTCCAAGAAACGCCGATGTCCACCACTCCCCCATCGTCCGAGCCGCGGCTGAGCCATACACTCCGCGACGACATCCGCCGCCGCGACTTATGGCAGAGCATTTCGCGCGACTACCGCGAACTCCGGGCCTTCTACATTGACGACGAGAAGAAGGCCCGTCTCCGGCAGATGAAGTGGTTCCGAAGGGCCCTCCATGAGACCGGCTGGCTGCTCAAGAGCATGTTGCTGCGGTTGACGCCGGGTCGGAGGGTTCTCCTGTTCCTCGGAATCCTCCTCATCCTTCTCGGCAACACCGTCAATTACCAGGAAGCCGTCCCCGGCGGATCTGTCTCCTTCGACAACTGGCACCTCGTGGGAGGGCTTCTTCTCCTTTTCGTGCTGATGCTGGAGCTCAAAGACAAACTCCTTGCCCGCGACGAGCTGGAGGCGGGACGGAAGGTTCAGCATGCCCTGATGCCCGAGGAATCACCCGCCGTCGAAGGCTGGTCAGTCTGGCTGAGGAGTCTGCCGGCGAACGAAGTGGGAGGAGATCTTGTTGACATTCAGCGAATCGCTCCTGAGCGCATCGGACTCGCCATCGGCGACGTGACCGGCAAGGGGCTCCGGGCCGCGCTCCTGATGGCAAAACTCCAAGCCACCCTGCGCGCCCTTGCCCCGGATGCGCCCAACCTGGCGGCGCTGGCAGCGAAAATCAATCAGCAGTTCCACAAGGACAGTCTTCCGAACATCTTCGCCTCAATTCTCTACCTGGAGATCTTTCCGCCCCTCGGCACCGTGAAGTTCGTCAATGCCGGACATTTCCCTCCTCTCCTGATGATGCGCCAGTCGATTCGGGAAGCGGGGAAGGGAGAACCGGCCCTCGGTCTCATGCCGAACGTGAGCTACGTCGAGCAGACACTGGAATTCGTCTCCGGCGATCTGCTCGTGGCATACTCCGACGGTCTCACCGAGGCCCGGAACAATGCGGGTGAATTCTACGGAGTCGAGCGACTGAAGCACCTCCTGCCCGCCGTTGCGCACCGCGATGCAGCCGGCATCGGTGAGAGTATTCTGCGGTCGGTAGAGGACTTCCGGGGAGATGCACCCGCCAGCGACGATCTCTCCCTCCTGATTCTCAAACGTTCTTGACGGCAGCCGCCGGCTCATGGGCCTCGGCCCGCGATTCGCGGAGAATCGCCCATCGTGACTCCCCCGCTTGCTAATGCGGAAATATTCCATCACTTTCTATCCGTTCGTTTGTATCACCTCACTTCCTGATTCCCCATGCCAGACCATCAGACTTCTTCCCTGCCACCTGCAGTTGAACTGGCAACGGCAACGTGGAAGCGCATCAGCACGGAGCGCTTCGACGTCGCGATCCTCCCGTGGGGAGCGACAGAAGCCCACAACTACCATCTCCCCTACGGCACCGACACGCTTCACGCCTCATGGGTGGCAATCGCGGCTGCGCGGCTGGCAGCGGAGCGAGGAGCGAGGATCATTGTGCTCCCCGCCATCCCCTTCGGCGTCAACACCGGTCAGCTCGATATCCCGTTGACCATCAACATGAACCCCAGTACGCAGGCGGCGGTGCTGGGCGATATTGTCGATTCGCTCTCGCGCCACGGCATCCGGAAGCTGGTGATCTTCAACGGACACGGGGGAAACGACTTCCGCCAGATGGTCCGCGAGCTCCAGCCCCGCTATCCGGACCTCCTGCTCTGCGTTCTCAACTGGTACCAGGTCGGGCAATGGGAGGATTTCTTCGAAGAGCCGGGAGATCATGCGGGAGAGATGGAGACGAGCGTCATGCTGCACATTGCACCCTCGCTGGTTCTTCCTCTCACGGAAGCAGGCGACGGCGCATCGAAGATTCCCCGCATCCCCGCCCTGCGCCAGCGATGGGCATGGACGCCGCGCCGGTGGACGAGCGTCACGCGAGACACCGGCATCGGCGATCCCCGAAAGGCAACCGCCGCCAAAGGGAAGGCCTATGTCGACCACGCGATCGGCGAAATCGCCTCATTTCTGAGCGATCTTGCCGCAACTGATCCGGCTCAGCTCTACACGGCCTGAGCCCATCCCTTCGCCACGAGAACAACGGAAGACCACACATGTCAAGGCATGTTGTACTCATCACGGGAGCGAACGGGGAGATCGGCCACGGCCTGATTGACCGGCTCGCGGAGCAGGGTGACTCGGAAATCATCGCCGTCGATCTCCAGCCGATCGACGACGTCATCCGGAAGAAGTGCCGGCGCGTGCTGACGGGGGACATCCTGGACACCCGCATGCTGGAGAGTCTGTCGACGGCTCACGATTTCGACACCATCTATCACCTCGCGGCACTTCTCTCCACCCGCTCCGAACGCCAGCCAACACTCGCCCACCGCGTCAACGTGAACGGCACGATCAACCTTCTGGAAATCGCTGTCACGCAGTCGCACCAGCAGGGGCGTGAAATCAAGTTCATCTATCCCAGTTCCATCGCCGTCTATGGCCTCCCTGACCTTGCCACCAAGAATGCTGCCGGCCGGCTTGCGGAGGACCAGTGGTGCACGCCCCGCACAATGTATGGAATCAACAAGCTCTACTGCGAACAGCTCGGTCGGTACTATGCTTCCTACTACCGGCAACTGGACGCCGAGCCGCCGAAGGGACAGGTCGATTTCCGCTCGCTCAGGTTTCCCGGACTCATCAGTGCCCACACCCTGCCCACGGGAGGGACGAGCGACTACGCGCCCGAGATGCTCCACCACGCCGCCCAACAGAAGGACTATGCCTGCTTCGTGCGGGAAGATACCCGTATCCCGTTCATGGCCATGCCCGACGCCATTGACGCACTCCTGACGCTCCAGAGCGCCGCGCGGACGAGCCTCAGCCGTCAGGTCTACAACGTCGGCTCCTTCTCCCCCACCGCCGCGGAGATTCTGGCGCTCCTGCAGGGATCGTTCCCGAACACACGCATCCGCTTCGTACCCGACCTGAAGCGTCAGAGCATTCTCGACTCCTGGCCCGCAGACGTGGATGATTCAGCTGCCCGAAGGGATTGGGGCTGGAAACCCCGCTACGCGTTCCGACCGGCCTTCGAGGAGTACCTTATCCCCGCCGTCCGCATCCGCTATGCCAAGCCATAGGTGCGTTTCCGGTGACGCGGCAGCAGGCGGAACACGTGAGAACCTATCCATGCTATGACTTCAGCAAGAACAGGAATGAACGTGAAGCGACGATGGCTATGGATCGCCCTGCTGGTAGTCGCTGCAGGGATACAGTTGATCCGACCCGAACGCACCAATCCCTC
>CAYXMK010000159.1:0-5669 GCA_964465905.1 uncultured Ignavibacteriaceae bacterium
CCGGTCGACGCCCGACAGCGTCAGCGCGTTCAATGAAACCAACCACGCTGTGGTAGGGTTGGCCTGGCACTACGCTCCGTCCGGAAGATTCCTCAGCAAGACGGTGGCGTCATACTATCGGAATGACGGCATCACGGACTTCGGAGGGACGTTCCTCGACCCTGTGCTCGACCGGGAGCGGTTCCAGGGGAGAAACGCCGACACGTCCGGCATCCGTCTCTTCACGATTTCCGCCCAGTCCGAATACCGTTTGGAGAAGTACTCCGCAAAGCAGGAGTTCGTCAGCAAACAGGGGCGTCATCTCATCGATATCGGCGCCGGTGTGGATGTGCTCCGCACGTTGCTCACCTGGAATGTCGAACTGGATCCGACACTGAAAGCGATCCTCGGCAACCGCGGTATCGGCGTCATCGAGGACATCCGGCAGTCGAGAACGTACTATCGCTGGAACGTCTATGTGCAGGACAGAGTGGAGGTGGCTTCCCGTCTGTACGTTGAACCGGGTGTGCGATTCGATTACTACGACCTGATCGGCAGGTCCACGCTGGCTCCCCGGCTGTCGCTCTCGTACGGAGTGGACGAGGTGACGACACTCCGCGCCGCCATCGGCCGCTACTACCAGTCGCCGGGCTACGAGAAACTGGTGGACCAGCAGCGAGGCGGGTTCCGCGAGCTGGACGAGCGCTCGTCGCGCAATCTGCTGGCCGAGCAGGCGTTCCATGTACTGCTGGGAGTGGACCGCCTCCTCACGGAAGAGTGGCAGATCAATCTGGATGGATACTACAAGCGCTTCGATGATCTCCTCCAGACGCTCATCGTGCCCGGCACACGGTACCGAACATTCCTGATGCCGGGGATGGATCCTCGGCGGCGCGAGAGCTGGACGCCGCCCGAGATGTATCAGGCGGATTCCATATCGACGGTTCCGGTGAATGCATCATACGGAAACGCCTATGGCGTGGAGCTGCTGCTCGAGAAGCGGAGAACTTCGTCAGAGACGCGGCTCACGGGCTGGCTGAGCTATGCCCTCGCCTGGGCCAACAGAAACGAGAACGGGCGATGGCTTCCCTTTGATTTCGATCAGCGTCACACGGTGAGTCTGGTGGCTCAGTACCGCATCCTCGATTGGCTTGAGGCCGGTCTCCAGTGGAGATACGGGAGCAACTTCCCCTATACCCCCGCGGTGGGGGTGATGCCGAGAATTGTCACATCGGGCAGCGGTGATCCCGTCATCCAGACCGACGTGGCCGGCAACGTGATCTTCGACATCGATCGCGGAGGCCCCGATCAGCAGAACACGGCGCGCAAACCCCCCTATCATCGGCTCGACCTCCGGTTGACGGCTTCCACGGTGATCTGGGGACTCGACTGGTCATTCTACCTCGACGTCATCAACGTGTACAACCGTGCAAATGTCCTGAATTATGGGTACTATGTGAAGGATGACGCGACCCTCGGCGTCCGGGAAACCAACATGTTCCCGATCCTTCCCACACTCGGCATGAGCATCCGGTTTTGAGCACCGCAGAACGCCAGCTCCTGACGGTATCCGAACTCACCCGCCTCATCAAACACTCCCTCGAGTCTTCCTTTCCCGGCGTCTGGGTTCAGGGAGAGATTTCGAATCTGAAATTCCACACCTCCGGCCATGTCTACTTCACCTTGAAGGATGAAGCCGCGCAGATTTCCGCAGTTCTCTGGAGGGGCCGCCTCGCCTCGCTCGCCGTCCGGCCGGAAGACGGCATGAAGGTTCGGGCGTTCGGCAGCGTTACGGTGTACCCTCCGCGCGGGGTGTACCAGCTGGACGTCGTCCAGCTTTTTCCCCTGGGCATTGGTGAGCTTCAGCTCGCCTTCGAGCGGCTCAAGCGGAAACTGGCAGCCGAAGGGCTCTTCGACCCGGCTCGCAAGAAGCCCCTCCCGCCGTACCCGGAGTCCATCGGAATCGTGACATCGCCTGCAGGAGCGGCCCTGCACGACATCCTCAGTGTCCTGTCCCGCCGCTTCCCGTCTGTGACGGTCGTTGTCTGTCCGGTGCGCGTGCAGGGGGCCGGCGCCGGGGCTGAGATTGCCGAGGCGATCCGACTGATGAATGAGTTTGGGGATGTCGACGTGATGATTGTGGGGCGGGGGGGAGGGTCGCTGGAAGATCTCTGGCCCTTCAACGAGGAAGAGGTTGCACGGGCAATAGCCGCATCCAGGATTCCTGTGGTGAGCGCGGTGGGGCATGAAGTGGACTTTTGCATTTCTGACTTTGTGGCGGATCTGCGAGCTCCCACTCCTTCGGCTGCTGCAGAGCTCGTGGTCCCGCGCCGGGCCGATCTTGTTGAAACTCTTCGCAACAATTACTATACTATCCGTCAGACTGTGCAGGAACTTGTACAGTCACGGCGTGAGCAGGTCCGAAGCCTTGCAGGAAGCTACGCACTGAACCGTCCGCGTGACCTCCTGCGCGAGTACGCCCAACGCGTGGACGAGCTGGAGCGAGCCCTCCGGAGATCCGCGTCACATCTGGTTGAGCGGACGCGCAGCCGTCGGGATTCCCTCCAGCAACGACTGGAATCGCTCGCACCGAGCAGCGTCCTTCGCCGCGGCTATGTGATGGTGCGGCACGAAGGAGTTGTCGTCACTTCATCCCGTCGACTGAAACCGGGCGATCGCGCGGACCTCCAGTTTCATGACGGGACGGTACCAACGATAGTGAAAAAGCCATGAGCCGCCGGAAGACCGCTCCGCAGTCATTCGAGTCCTCTCTGAACCGTCTGGAAGAGATTGTGCAGGCGCTGGAGCAGGGGAGCGTCCCGCTGGACAAGGCCGTGGAGCTGTATGAGGAAGGGATCCGGCTTTCGGCGGAGTGCGCCGAGCGGCTCAAGGCCACAGAGCTCAAGCTGAAGAAGCTCTCCCGCTCCGCCGAGGGGGCCTTGAAGGTCACGGATCTCGAATCCGAGGTGGATGGATGAGCGAGTTCGAGTTTCGGTATTTCGATAAGATCAATGATCCCGCGGACCTGCGCAAACTGAGTCCCCGTGAGCTCCGGATCGTCAGCAGGGAGCTGAGGGAATTCCTCGTGGACCGAGTGTCAAAGACCGGGGGTCATCTCGGTGCCGGATTGGGCGCCGTCGAGCTCACGGTCGCTCTCCACTACGTCTTCAACACGCCGGTCGACAAACTCGTCTGGGACACAGGGCACCAGGCCTATCCACACAAGCTGCTCACCGGTCGCAAGGACCGCTTCCATACGATCCGTCAACTCCATGGCCTGAGCGGGTTCCTGCGACGTGATGAGAGCGAGTATGATACCTTCGGCGCCGGGCACGCGAGCACCGCTATCTCAGCAGCCCTCGGCATGGCCGTTGCCCGTGATTTCAAGGGAGAAAAGTACAAGGTCGTCGCCATCGCCGGCGACGGATCGATGACCGGAGGTATGGCGTACGAAGCCATGAACAATGCCGGGCTCCTCAAGCGGGATATCATCGTCATCTTGAATGACAACCGGATGGCCTCCCTCTCGTCACTCGAGCCTCGTCGACTCTCGTTCCACGACTACTTCGCCGAGATACTGACCCACCCGACCTACAACAAGTTCAAGTCAAACGTCTGGGAACTCACCGGCAAGCTGGACACATTCGGTGATCGGCTCCGATCGGTCGCGCAGCAGGTGGAAAAGGGCGTGAAGGCTGTCGTGACCCCCGGCATGCTCTTCGAGGCGCTGGGATTCCGGTACTTCGGTCCGGTGAACGGCCACAATGTCGTGAAGCTCGTGGAAATCCTGCAACACATCCGCGATCTCTCGGGGCCGATCCTGCTCCACGTCATCACCGAGAAGGGGAAGGGATACGAGCCGGCGGAAAAGGAAGTCACGCGGCTGCACGGCGTGACTCCGTTCGACAAGACGACGGGAATCGCTCCCAAATCCTCCGGCCCTCCCGCCTATACGAAGGTCTTCGGGGAGGCCATGGTGGAGATCTGCCGGCACAATCCCAGGGTGGTCGGTATTACGGCCGCGATGGGTGACGGGACCGGACTGACGATCCTGCAGCAGGCCATGCCCG
Organism: uncultured Ignavibacteriaceae bacterium; assembly: GCA_964465905.1. Classification (GTDB taxonomy): domain Bacteria; phylum Bacteroidota; class Ignavibacteria; order UBA10030; family UBA10030; genus CAYXMK01. The sequence goes on from CAYXMK010000159.1 coordinate 4,050, forward strand.
ATCGGTTCTTCGATGTGGGCATCGCTGAGGCCCATGCGGTCACCTTCGCCGCAGGCATGGCGACAGAGGGCTATATCCCTGTGGTGGCCATCTATTCGACATTCCTCCAGCGGGCCTACGATCAGGTCGTCCATGACGTTGCTCTGCAGGACCTGCATGTGGTGTTCGTGCTCGACCGCGGCGGACTGGTCGGTGCCGACGGCCCCACACACCATGGAGCGCTCGATCTCTCCTACCTCCGCTCAATCCAGCACATGGTCGTCATGGCTCCCAAGGATGAGCAGGAGCTGCGGGATATGCTGTACACGGCCGTGGAATACCGGAAGGGACCCATCGCCCTGCGCTATCCGCGGGCAAACGCCGTCGGTGTGCAGGTTCGTGCGGGATTCCGTGCTCTCCCGATCGGCAAGGGCGAGGTGGAGGTGCAGGGGAAAGATCTCGCCATCCTGGCGATCGGCAATATGGTTCTGCACGCCGTCGAAGCGGCCCGGCTCCTGAGGGACGAAGGGATTTCCGTGGAGGTCGTGAATATGCGCTTCGTGAAGCCGCTCGATCTCGAATTGCTGAGGTCGGTGGTGATGCGGTTCGAGCAGATTCTCACCGTGGAAGACAATGTCATCGAGGGTGGGTTCGGATCAGCAGTCCTCGAGGCGATCCACAGCATGCCCGAGGCACATGCCAGGGTCAAAGTGCACGGCCTGCCGCCGGAGTTCATCGAACACGGGACGATTCCCGAACTGCACGAGATGCTGAATCTCCATCCGGCCGGTATCGCTCAGATGGTCCGTTCCCTCCTGCACAAGACACCGTCACCCGTCACGACTCCGTAGGAGCACGCGAGAAGCATGGAAAAAGCCCGCATCGGTATCGTCGGACTCGGGTGGATTGCCCAGAGCGTCCATCTCCCCATCCTTACCCGCATGGCTGACGCCGACGTTGTGGCTGTCTGCGACAGGGAGAAATCCAAGGCGCAATTCGTGGCGGACAAGTTCGGGATCCGGCGGTGGTACTCCGATATGGACGAGATGCTCAGGCAGGAGGAATCCATCACGGGGATCGATATCTGTGCGACCACCGTAGCCCATCGAGACCTCGCCATCGCAGCCCTCGAAGCGGGGAAGGACGTCCTCGTGGAGAAGCCGCTCTCCCGGAGCCAGGGAGAGGCCGATGCGATCGTTGCTGCTGCGCGAAAGCACGGCCGCAAGCTGATGGTCGGCATGAACAATCGCTTTCGGCCGGATGCAATGATCCTCAAGAGCTTCGTCGAGGCCGGTGAACTGGGCAACGTCTACTATGCGAAGGCGGGATGGTTCAAGAAACTGAGCACCACGAACCCCTGGCTGACGCGCAAGGAACAGTCCGGCGGAGGGGTGGTCCTCGACCTCGGACTGGTCATGTTCGACCTGGCGTTCTGGATGATGGGGTATCCGGAAGTGCGGGAAGTCCTGGCAGCCAACTACTCGCACAACACGCGCGGCGTGGAGGACTCTTCGATCATGTTCATCCAGATGATGAACGGCTCCACCATCATGATTGAAGCGAGCTGGTCGTTTGAATCAGATTCGGATTTCTTCTACTGCGACTGTTTTGGTACGGACGGAAGCGGTTCGCTGAATCCCT
>CAYXMK010000159.1:5679-6032 GCA_964465905.1 uncultured Ignavibacteriaceae bacterium
AATCCCTTCCGAATTCTCAAGAGGATGCACGGTAATCTTGTCAACGTCGCCCCCGCAACGAAGGATACGCCGCAGAGTCTTTACCGGAAGTCGTACGAGAACGAACTGAAGCACTGGGTCGGTTCACTCCGCGGCATCCATACGGTCATCTCCACCGGCGAAGAGGCCGTGCATCGTATGAAGGTCGTGGACGCCATCTACAAGTCGGCTAAGTCCGGCAAGAGCGTCCGACTGGAACGATAGGCTTCTCCCCCCCTCGAAGATGGTGTCCCGACACCCTCCGAAACCTCACCGAACGCAGGGTTTCTCCCTGATTGGCCTGCTTACAGATTTCGGTCTGCGCGATCACTACA
>CAYXMK010000160.1:0-6016 GCA_964465905.1 uncultured Ignavibacteriaceae bacterium
CAAGGATAACCATCCGCTTCGTGCGCAGGGCAAGCCGCATGCCGCGCTGAACTGCACGCAGAGACACCATCGTACGCTCCTCCGATAGTACGCGTGTCAGCCTACTGCCAGAACGCTGCCGATTCCAGCTGTACCTGAAACCAGAACATCCACTTCGACGCCAGTTTGCGGGCCGCAAGGGACCGAAATCCCTCTTCCCGCACGACCTTGCTGTTGTTATGATAGTTGATATCCAGCACCAGCTTCTGCTCCGGATCCACGACGGCGAATCGGACCGGCACGTCCGTGTGGTACGCGAACTTTCTCCACCGATCCTTCCCGTCCCATGCTTCGAGGATCTGCCGCCCGTCGTCGAACTCTACCAGCACATCCACCGGCGCGATCGCCTCTCCCTCACGCTTCACCACGACTTCGCACAGGTACGCATGCTCCGCCAGGGACGGCTCGAGGGGGTTGCCGTTGATGTCGAAGCGCCCCTGCGGAGGCGGAACGCGGATATTCGCTATTCCGTCCACTGCATAGTTGAACAGATTCGAGCTGTACCAGGTGTTATCGAAGAACCACCTCATGTCCGTACCGGTGACTTCGTTCACCAGGTTGATGAAATCGCGGGCCGTGGGATGCCGGAAGCGGTAGCGATGGTGATACGTGCGCATCACGCGGTACATCATGGGTTCGCCGAGATACCGCTCGAGCATCACCAGCGACATGGCCGGTTTGGTGTAGGCATTGAGCCGATACGACTCGAAGTCGCCGTACTCCCACGCCTTCTTTGCCATGACATCGTTCTTGCCCAGGCGGCGGATCTCGAGATTCCCCGTTGCGAACCGTTCGCTGGGGGCATCCCTCAGAACGTACGGAATGCCGACGAACGATCCCGCCCCCGGTCCCCCGAAGAAATATCTCACCTCGCTGAAGGGAGGCCATCCGGCGGTGATCACGCGGGCGGTGGAGTAGGTGTTGAATCCCTCATCCATCCACGCCTCGTCGAACTCGTTCGTCGCCACCAGCGCATACCAGAACTGATGGCCGAATTCATGCACGGTCACTCCTTCGGGCGACGCCTGTTCTCTCGGGACAAACATATTCCCCCCGCCGGTGAAGAGCGTCGGATACTCCATTCCGCCCGAGCGGCTTCCGTTGGCGGGATCGACGACGGTGACCGTGGGATACGGATACTCGCCGTACCATTCGCCGTAGAAGCGGAGGGCCTTGAAGGTCGCGTCGAAGTAGCGGTCGATGAGGTTGCCGTGGTGCGGCTGGGTCAGCACGATCACGTCGACCGGCCGCAGGTCGTGATGACGGGAGGCGGAGCAGTGCTCATCCATCGCATCATGCACAAAGGTGCGCACAGTGCGAACGAGATCCGGTGACGTCACCCAGGCGAAGTCGATCACATCTTCCTGGTAGAAATTGTAGGTCACCGTGCTGTCGCCGTGCTCGGTGACGGAGCGGGGGATGCCTCCCGTCGCGCCGACGACATACCCGGCGGGAACGGTGATATCGACGTCGTAGACGCCGAAATCGGCAAAGAACTCGGACGTCGCGTGGAACTGATGGCAATTCCACGCACCGTTCCACCAGACGCCGATCTTGGGAAACCACTGACCCACAAAGTGGTAGTTCCGGATGACGCCGGTGCGGGCGATCGGTGCCGGCTGTTTCGTCTCGAACTCGATCATCAACCGCATCGTCGCGCCCGGCCGAAGCGGTCGGGGGATGCTGATCTGAAACACCGTCTGGTCGTCGGGATTCCCGTCGTCCGGCTGGATGTACCGGAAGGTTGGCATGAGATCGATCTCTTCCCGTCCGTCGAGGAGGATGATCTTCCTCACGTTCGTGTATCCGTACTCTCGCTCCTGCAGGAAGCGGCCCCGCAGGGTGAAGTCATTCTCCCGCGCAAACGTGCTTCGGTTGTTCTTCCAGGCGTTGTGATAGAGATGGAAAGGAAAATCGGACTGCGGTCTGCCGGTGGTGTTCTTCCATTCCAGGATTTCCCAGCCCTTGATGATGTTGGTGGCTGTATTGAGCCGGACGCCCATGGTGTAGTTGGCGATCCGGTCGCTTCGCCGGGGCAGGACAAGCTCCTGCTCCCATTTCTCAACAGAGGAAGAGAGCGACGCGGGGGCTGGTCCCTCCATGCCGCGCACGTCCTTCCGTCGGCCCTGCGGCGGACCCAGCAGCAAGGCGAGCAGTGCGAGCGCCAGCACGAGGGAACCGTATTCAAGCAGAGGGACAAGGAATCGCTTCATGGACCTGATCCTTCTGAAACGGAGTAAGGGAGGCGACGGCAAAGTAGGAAAAGTTGAGGGGAATGCCAAGCTCAGGACGGAAATTTGTCGAGCGAAGCGGGCATTATTGCCCCTTGCCTGGTCTTTCAGCAGACAGGGTGCTCGGCAGCCGGAATGTGATTGTTCCCGTGTTTCGCCCCTTGCGAAGACCCTCTGCCTCACTCTCCTGAAGAGCAGATCTGCCTGATCTCAATTCTCTTTCCCCTCTCAGGGAAAGGCCCGGTAGGGCTCGGAATCCCGGTTGCTTCTTCTTAATGGAGAGGGACGACAAGTGGCAGAAGCCCAGAAGCACTCGGGCGCGACGCGTTCACGAGCGCTTTCGAATCCGGCCGGCACTCCGGGAGCTTTCGCCGGATCGGCGCCGATCCTCCTTCGCCTTCAGCCGTTTCAGCACCGCCGGACTCTTGAGCTCTCTCAGCGCGTCAGAGGCAATCCATCGCGCCGCCGGGGTACCAAGTGCGCGGATCTCCTGCGCCGTACGCACGGCTTTGTTGTTCAGAGCAAGACTCCTCTTCCCAATCTGCCTCAACGCCCAGTTGACGGCTTTCTTCACCATCGGCCGCTCATCCTCTGCCCCCTTCACCAGGAGCGGAAGAAGTTTTTCGAAGCGCGCATCACCGGCATCCTTGTCGTGCACCGCCCGGGTGGCCATCAGAACAAAGCCTGCGCGCTTGACGTACTCTTCCCTCCGTTTGCTCCACGCTACCGCCTTCCTGTAGGCGAACGGCGTGTAGTCGAAAAGCCAGAGACAACAGCCGTCGCACTCCGCCCAGTTCCGGAACTCCTTGGCCCAGGATTCCATCTGCGCTTCCGAGACGGACTTCGGATCGCCGATGAGGAACGCCACGGCGCGCGCTTCATGGATCCCCGTCTTCCAGAGCTGCAGGGAGAGCTTCTGGTTCTTCCCGATCCGCCTTGCGAGATCTTTCAGCATGGGTGCCGGAACTCCGAAGGCTTTTGCTCCGGTGATGCCGAAGCGCGCCATGCCTTCGACGTTCTTCGGATTCCGGCGGGCTTTGAGGAATTCAAGGACCTGGCGGGCGTTCATCGTGTCTGCTCCCTGGCTGCAACGGATGCACCGCAGGAACATAGGGAATTTCGACCAGATTGCCAAAGACATGGCGCCTGTTCGCCCTTCCCAATTCTGCAACAAACGCTCCCGGATTGAGTATACTCTGGAGTCCGCACACCATTCTCCCACATGGGTACGGAACGCCTGTCCATGCGCTGCCCGAACAACAGACTAATCCCTGCAGTGATGCTGGTGCTGCTTGCCGCGTTCGCTGCACCTCTCACAGCTCAGACGTCCAACCAGCAGCGCTTCACCATGCAGGCGCGCCGGATCGACCGCACCCTCAGACTGACGGGTCGGCTGTCGGACCCTGCGTGGAGAACCGCTGAACCTGCCGCTCTCCGCCACGACGTGGATCCGGGGGAGAACACCCCTCCTCGGGTTGCCACAACGGCGTACGTCCTCTACAACACGGAATATCTCTACGTCGGCTTCGACTGCGCAGATTCGAACCCGACCGCCATCCGGGCAAGCATCACGGAGCGGGACAAGATCTACCAGGATGATTTCGTCGTTTTCCTGCTCGACACGTACGGCGACAGCCAGCGGGCGTACGAGTTCTTCGTGAACCCCCACGGCATCCAGGGTGATGCGCTCCAGTCGGGCAACCTTGAAGACGACAGCTTTGACGCGATCTGGGAATCCGCCGCAGCGGTCAGCGATTCAGGATGGACGGCCGAGATGGCCATTCCGTTCAAGAGTCTCCGATTCCCTTCGAGTCAAGAGCAAATCTGGCGGATTCACTTCGCGCGCATCTACCCGCGTGACAGCCGGTACACCTTCGCCTGGACGACGTACGACCGGAACAATCCCTGCCTCATGTGTCAGGCGGGAACACTCACGGGCATCCGCGACGTCGAGGCGACCAGGTCCGTTGAGCTCTTGCCGTACGCCGCTGCCATGCAGAGAAGTGGTTTGCGAGACATCGACGATGCCGCTTCACCCTTCGACAGGGAGGCTCTCCACGCGAGAGTCGGAGGCGGCATCCGTTATGCACCCTCTCCGAACCTTTCGTTCGACGCCGTCGTGAACCCCGATTTCAGTCAGGTCGAATCCGACGCGGCCCAGATTTCCGTCAACACCACGTTCGCTCTCTTCTATCCCGAGAAGCGGCCGTTCTTCGTGTCTGGCGCCGACCAGTTCAACTCCCGGATCACCATGTACCATTCGAGGATGATCAACAACCCGCTCGCAGCCGCCAAAGTCACCGGCAAGTACGGAAAGCTCTCGTTCGGGTACGTGACGTCGCTCGACCGTCACACGCCGTTCATCATTCCGGGAGAAGAGGAAAGCTCATTCGAATCCTCGTCGTACCGTTCGTTCTCGAACATCCTGAGAGCCCGTTACGATCTTGGAGAAGAGTCCTTTCTGGGGGCCATGATCACGGCACGCAACATCGACGGAGCGCACAACTACGCCGGTTCCATCGACGGGAATTACCGGTTTCTTGACAACTACTTCCTCCGCGGGCAGGCCATCGTTTCCCACACGAAAGAGCTGAACGACCCCGGTCTGTTCTCGGACCCCCGCCGCTTTGGTTCGACGCGTTATACCGCCGCCTTCGACGGGGAACAGTACACCGGGTCGGCCGTCGATCTGCGCGTCGGAAGGAGCGCCCGCGAATACAGCTTCGACGTCGGCGTGCGGGATCACGCCCCCACCTTTCAGGCTCAGAACGGGTTCGTCACGCGCACGAACCAGCGGCAGATCCATATGAACCACGAGTACACGTTCTACCCGGAAAGCTCGTTCGTGGACCGGGCGTTCCTCGACTCCGAAGCCGGAATGGAATTCAACTACGACGGTGTCCGGAAGGAACGTTGGTGGTTCATCGGCGGCGGTCTGCGGACGAAGGGTCCCGCATCCGTCTTCGTGGGCGTTCTGCCGTTCAACCAGGAACGGTACGGCGGCGCGTGGTTCCCTCACATCGAGCGGCTCTTCGTCAACGCCTGGACGAATCCGGCAAAAAGCCTGGAGGCGGGATTCTCCGGGGAATTCGGCAAGTTCATCAACCGGGACGATCCTCCCGAGCTTGGAGCCGGCCATCAGCTGGGGGTAACCCTCCGGCTCCGCCCCACCTCACAGCTTTCCGTCAATCTCTCCTACGACCGGGCACGGCTGAAGAGCGTGTCGGGAGGAAATCTCCTCTACGACGGCTATATCGCCCGCATGGTCACAGCGTACCAGTTCACAGCGGCGCTGCTGATTCGCCTCATCGGACAGTACGACTCCTTCGACAGGGCCATCGACGTGTATCCGCTCGTCAACTACCGGTTGAGCGCCTTCACGGTGTTCTACATCGGATCAACGTACAATCTGATGGACTACGATGACCAGCGGCGGTACAACTTCCGGCAGACCGAGCGGCAGTACTTCATGAAGGTTCAGTATTTGCTGCAGTACTGACTGTTCCCGCCGCACCGGCAAACGCCTCCCCTCAGCAGAGAACCCTCAGCTCCCTGAACTCGTCGATGATCCGATCCGGATAGAGAGGAAGGAATATTTCGCGCGGGCATGCCCCATAGGTGACGGCGCACGTCCGGATTCCCGCCCGCTGACCTGCAAGGATCCGGGGCAATAATCCCAACGATGTATTCATCGTAGGCTTTGATGGCATGATCTGGCATTTCAACGGCGCAACGTGGCATCGCTA
>CAYXMK010000161.1:0-6010 GCA_964465905.1 uncultured Ignavibacteriaceae bacterium
AGGCGTGGTCACGGTAGGAGGTGAACACGATCGGCTGGGACGGCGTGCCGTCGGCAACCAACGCCCCCGCCGACGACAGGGCGGTGGAAGGACGGAACTTCATCACAAGACCGGCTTCCAGAAAGAGCGTATCGGCGGCTCCCACACGTATCTCCTCGTGCGCCAGGTACGGCTTTCCGGCGTAGACGCCCGGGAGTGTTGCCGCCAGCGTATCCCGCACATACACTTCGGAACCGCTCCATGTGTTCAGCAGACCGAACGCATCATAGACGGACCCGCCAAGAAACATATTGCCGGAGAAGGTGGTGCCCAGGCGGCCGAGAAGCGACACCGGCGTGCGGTTGCCCTGGAATGTATTGTTGTTCACAGCTGCCCGCGACGTAGCCAGACCGTCGAGACCGTTGTTGGCGAACGTGTTGCCGGTGATTGTGGCAGTCTGATTCGGACTGTAGTACCAGAGACCGTGCTGGCTGTTGTTTTCGAAGATGTTGTTGCTGAATGTTGTGCTCGTCCAGCTCGCCACCGCAGCTCCACTGTACCCATTGTTCGCGAACCGCGAGTTCGAGACTGTCGTCACGACATAGTTGCTGGCCGACGGGAACGCCGTTCCCAATCCTGCGTACGCATTGCGCGAGAGAACACTGCTGTCTAACAGCGCCAGCGTGGCGTTACTGAGCTGGATGCCCCACTGCCCGGAACCATACACCCTGGCCCGAACGAGGGAGATGTTTGCATTCTGCTCGATGATAATTCCCGACGCAGCGGGTGCACCAACCGTCAGTCCCCGGACCGTGAGGGCCGGAGTGTTGTAGAACCGCACGCCGTGGTAGCCGGCATTGGAGACCACAACGCCGTCCAACGTCGGAGCCACGCTCTCGATACGCAAGGTCGACTGGCTCGATTGACCCCCAAACTTGAAGACGAGGTTCTTCAGATCCGACCCGCCGGAGCCGCTGCCGAAGAGAACGTACTGCCAGTTTCCGGCCACCGGCTGAGCCGTCTCTCCATCCGCGTTGCTATCCCCTCCGAATCCATCATCGTAGTCCGACGTGAACACAATGAGACTGTCCTGCGTGCCGTTAGCACTCAACGGTCCCGAGACTGTCAGCGACGCACCCGGGGCAAATTTCACGATCACGCCCGGCTGGAACGTGGAAGTCCCAGAGAGGGTAATATTGCCGCTGATGCGGTACACTCCCGCCGGCCAGTTCACGCTCGCCTGACTCGCCGAGATGTTCGTCACGGTCAGAGCCGGACCGCTGTACTTCCACGAGTGGAACTCGACCCGTCCGATCACGGTATCCCCCCGACCCGAGGGGTTACGCGATTCATGGTACGGGCCGTAGATGCTTCCCCAGTCGTTGTAGCGCGCAAGGATCTGATTGGTCGCACTCAGGTTCTCCAGGCCCGCACGCGTGTTCCCGGAGATCACGTTGTACTTGATGGAGGGCTGAGCGACACCGAGCTCGTAGAAGAGAATGCCGGTGGTGTTGTTCGTGATGGTGTTGTACTGAATCGTCGGATTGGCGGACGCATCGACGAAGAACCCATTGGGGCTTCCGGAGATGGTCGAGTACCTGATCGTCGGATTCGAGTTGATCGGTACGCGCACACCCCCTTCGCCGTTGTTGACAATCGTGCAGCTGTCAATCAGCGCACTTGTGAAGATGGCGCTGAACACGCCGAAGCCGCTGTTGTTCTCCAGCGTCACGTTGGCGATCCGGGGTGAGGACGACCGGACATCGATGCCGTGCCCGAGCGTGCTGTGGATACGGCTGTGCGAGATCTCTACGCCGAAAGCACCGGTGCGGTAGAAGATTGCCGTGCCGCGTCCGCTCCCCGCATATTCGATCTTTACGTAGCGTACGATTGAGCCGACGTCGGACGTGTTGCCGAATTCGATCCCGTCCCAGTCACCGGCCGATGGGGAGACGCCGCTGCTCGTGAACACAATCGTATCAGCCGCTGTGCCCGCCGCAATGATCTTCCCGTCGACCACCAGTCGGCTTTCGCCGGCAAACTTCACGGTCACACCCGGCTCGATGGTCAGCGTCAAACCTGCGGGCACGGTCACCGTGCCCGTTATGATCACCGGACTGCCGGCTGCAGTCCACGTGGTGTCACTGGCGATACTGCCGGACACTTGGGCATGACCGGCGGAAAGGGCGAAGAGTGCAGAAAGCACGAGAACAACACCGAAACGAACTGAGCGCATGGCTCCTCCGTATGTAATGTGTCGATGGATTTCTCTGTTCAACGTGAATAGCAGTACAGCTCAGTAATAGATCTTCTTGACACGGTCCGCACTCCCATCGGAAAGACCAAAACATACTCGAGAACGCCGATCGGAACAGATTGCTCAGAGCTCAGGGGAGTGCTTCGGGTGGGTTCCCCCGGAGAGGTTCGCCGACGCTTGCTTGCATCGGTCGGAAGCAGGGTCGCTTTCATTTCTCCCCTGAACAACCCGCTTCACCGTCGACCACGTGTCAACCAGAAACGGAACTCCGAAGTTCCGTTGCAACAGTGAATCCAATCACATACTGCCGCATAGTGGAATTCGCATTGGGGGGCTGAACGGAAGCCGGGCCCGAATTCTGACCGCATCCGCCGGTCTTATGGTACGGAGGAAGGCCTCTGCGCCACAACTACGTAAGTTCGTAGAAGTACGGAGGGCACTATTCTGGGGCACTGATCTGAGGAATCTGAAGGAATGGGCCAGAATTCCAGGACCCGACGACGCCTACAACAGCCGTTCGCGGAGGGACTTGGCAACAGCGTCGGACTGAGTGTTGACCTGGAGCTTGCGGTAGATGTTGCGGATGTGGAAGTCGATGGTGTGATAGCTGACGAACAGCCGGTCTGCAATTTCCTTGCGCGAAATACCGTCCACCAGGAAGTTGAGGATGGAGCGTTCCCGCTCCGTCAATCCATAGTCCGTCGACGGCTTGCGCAGGTCGGCAAATGCTGCCAGCACCTTCCGCGCCACGCCGGCAGTAATTGGTGATCCGCCATCCCTCAGCTCCTGAATAGACTTCAGGAGATCCTCAGGGGAAGAGGCCTTCAGCAGATAGCCGTCCGCCCCGGCACGGATCGCGTCGAAGATCTTGTCCTCGTCGTCATGGACTGTCAGCACGAGCGCGCGCGTCGCAGGCGAGACCCGCTTGACGCGATGGATCACTTCGATCCCCGAAATCCCCGGAAGGCCAAGATCGATCAGGAGAATATCGGGAGGCGAGTCCTCTTTGACCTCCTTCAGGAGACCCTCCCCCGTGTCAAAGTCCCGGACCTTTTCCACCCACGGCTGAGCAGCCACAAGCTTGCGCAGTGTGGTGCGATAGACCTGGTGGTCTTCGAGAATCCAGATGCTGATTCTGTGGACAGAGTTCTTTCGTTCTGCCATTGTTCTTGAATGAGCTCTACGGAAGAAGTCTACGGTTTGCCGTGACGAGTCTCAACTACGGGGATTCGTAGTTCTGGGGCTGCCGCACAGGAAAGGTTCCCCGGATCCTGCACCCTTGTCCCGGGGAGGACTCGACACTGAGACGGCCTCCCAGGGCCTTAGCCCGCAGCAGCATTCCCGACAGTCCCGATCCCTGCGTTCCCTTCGAAGGATCGAATCCTCTGCCGTCATCATTCACCGTGAGAACAAGATTCTCTCCCTCTCTCCGCAAACTGATCGTTACGGCCTTTGCCGCTGCATGGCGCGCGATATTCGTCAGGGCCTCCTTGATCATCAGGAACAGGTTCCTGCGAAGCTCGAGATCGATGGAGACAAGCTGATCCTCGTCCACGTCGACCGTGAGCAACACCGAACCGAGAATTCTACGGGCCGCCTCGGTGACCTTGACGGCAAAATCGCCGACCGATTCCCTCGCCGGATTGGTGAGCCACACAATGTCTCTCAGCGACTCCGTTGCCTGGCGTGCCAAACGGCTCAGGCGTGTCAGTTCGTCACGCTGGCGGCCTCGCCGCCCCGATGATGCCAGCATCTCCACGCCGAGAGCGATACTGCTCAAATCGCTGCCCACGTCATCGTGCAGGTCTCTGGAGATCTGGCTCCGAATCCGCTCACGTTCGCGCTCCCGCTCCCTGCGATACTCCTGGATGCGATTCCCCAGTGCAACAGAGAGGAGCGAGAGTTCCCAGAGAAAGCCGAGTTTGAGGGAATCCTCGAGGAACTGTTGGTAGGGAATCAGCTCGGCCACTCGAAGCATCCGAACGACGAAACCGGCAATCATGCCGGACGCGGCAAGAATGTAGATGCCGGCAGGCCTGTACCCCCTGCGGTAAACGACCGTGGCCGCGAAGACATTGATGACGGCAAACGCCAGCATGAGCAGCCATCCTATCTCCGTGAAGAGGTAGAGACGCCCGCCGGCAAACGGACTGACGACCGCCAGGGTGAAGAAGAGGAATGAGGATGCTTGAAGAACGCGGTCAAAGCGCGGCAGAAACCTGCGGGTCTTGAGAAAGTCCCGGGCAAAAAGCACCGCAAACCCCAAAAACAGGTATCCCGCTCCCACCACGAACCACGTCCGGTACGAAACGACGGGCGAGAATACCTCGAAGTAGAGACCGTCCACGATCCACTGATAGAACCCATACGTGAGAGCGTAGAGCACATACATAAGATAGACTCTCTCGCGAACAGAGACGAAGAGAGAGAGGTTGTAGAGGATCATGATGAAGAGAATTCCATAGAATCCTCCGACGAAGAATCTTTCCTCCCGATCGACCTGAGCATACGCTACTGTGGTCCCCAGGGTGAACCGGAGCGGGATGGAGGTGTGAGAGAAGACGCGGATCAGGAGCTCTGACGTATCTCGCTTAGGAAGAGCAAGAGAGAAGAGAGGAAACCGACCCGGATAGTCGTGCATCTCCGGAAGGTCAAAGGTGGTCCACGTCTGCGCGGCAATGACGTTCCCCGCGCGCGCAAGATAGACCGTGATGGAATCGATCGTGGCGTACGGCAGGCGGAGCAACCACTTCCCATCGTAGGCGGACGAATCGATCAGGCTGACTTTTGCCCATACGGGATACGGGGAGGGAAGGAATCTCGACGCCCGAGAACCGGCAGCCCTGAATTGCTCACCCCCCTTCGGGGAAAGAACATCCTCGATCGTCACGCTATTCGACGAATCCTGGAAGACTTCGAGCACCCCTGCCAGCTCAACCGAGATCGAGGAATCCGTGAGCACGACGACCCGAGACTCCTGCCCGGGGAGAGGAGCCGAGAACAACCAGCCCAACAAGCAGACGAAGAGGAAGCGCTCAGTCATTTCTCCTCTGCGAGAAGCATCTTCTTGGCCGTCTCGAGGTCGAGTCTGTGCGCCTTACTAACTCTCGGATAAGCGAGCTTCAGAGAGCGGAGTTTTGCCGCGAGCACGTCCGACACCGCGGCACGGGTGTACCACTTGTGGTCGGCCGGAAGAATATACCAGGGCGCCCACGGGGTACTGGTGGAACGGAACATCTGCTCGTAGGCTTTCATGTACATGTCCCAGTGCCGGCGTTCCTCAACGTCGCTGGACGAGAATTTCCAGTTCTTCTCCGGCGTGTCGATCCGCTTCAGGAATCTCCTCTTCTGCTCCTCTTTTGAGACATTCAGAAAGAACTTCAGAACGATAATCCCATTCCTCACAAGATATCGTTCAAAATCATTGATCTCCCGATACCGTTCCTTCCAGAACTCCTTCCCCCTCTTCCCGGGCGGCAGTTTCTCGCTCTCCAGTATTTCCTGGTGGACGCGCACGATCAGCACCTCTTCGTAGTACGACCGGTTGAAGATGCCGATCCGGCCTCTCTCGGGCAACGCCTTCATCGACCGCCAGAGATAATCGTGATCGAGTTCCTCGGCCGACGGAGCCTTGAAGCTGAAGACCTGGCATCCTTGCGGATTGATACCGCTCATGACGTACTTGATGGCACTGTCCTTCCCCGCCGCATCCATCGCTTGAAAGATCATCAACACGGCATAGATGTCCTGCGCGTAGAGCATATCCTGCAATCG
>CAYXMK010000162.1:0-5992 GCA_964465905.1 uncultured Ignavibacteriaceae bacterium
GAACCGGTGCGGGGAGGTGTTTCCGCATGGAAGGCAAAGGGATCGGCTTTCTGAACGAAGTAGCGGTGGTGCTTCGACTCGATGGCGTACTTGTAGATAGAGCCCTGCCCGACACCCGGAATGAACGTCTCCCAGATCCCGGATCCGTCCCAGCGCACGTTCATGACATGCGATGACGGATTCCAGCCGTTGAAGTCGCCGATGACCGAAACGCGTTCGGCGGCGGGGGCCCAGACGGCAAAGTACGTACCGGTTTCGCCGTCGACCGTCGCAGGACGGGCACCGAGCTTGTCGAACAACGTGAAGTGATTTCCCTCTCTGAACAGATGGATGTCCAGGTCGGTCAGGTGGCCGAAGCGGGAGGTTGCGCGCTGTGTTCGGGTCTGGCTCTTGCGTTGTCGTGACATGTCTGATCCTCGACGGGGTCAGCGGAGGGCTGGGTTTCCCGTCAGCGAGTCTGCTTGATCTGGAGCATCACTTCGTTTGGATGGACGGTCTCGAGAACAAGCTCCTGCGGGAACGTTATGTTCGTCCGGCTGACGGTCCGCCACTGTGTGCCTGGCCGGATGTCATTCAGCTTGAGCTCGAGATGGACATTGATGGCATCCAGCGCGTAGAAGACGCGCCGGGGGCCGGAGAGCGTGACGTCGACGGTCGGCGGAGCGATCTCGGTGACTGTGAGTTTGGGGGGAATGTCGCTGTACTCGACGGGGACGGTGAACGTCCGGTACTGCGTCCGCGCCCCGAAGACGAAGAACACCCACAGAAAAAGCGTCACGAAGATCGCGACCAGTTTTTCTCGGTAGTTCGTGACGATGAGGCTCGTCCAGCGCCGCTGAACCGGACGGGGGAGTATCTCCTCGTAGAAGCGGACAATGGCGGCTCGCAGCTCGTCGATGTCGCTGATCGGCCGGAGCGCACCTTTGTACGCGAGCGAAATCGTGCCTCGTTCCTCTGAGACGATCAGGCACATGGCATCCGTCAGCTCGGAAAGCCCCAGTCCTGCCGCATGCCGGGTGCCGGTGTTCTTCAGCTTCCGCAGATTGCGCGAGAGCGGAAGGTAGGTGCCGAACTCGACGATCTTGTCCCCCCGAATGATGACGGCGCCGTCGTGCCCCATGGAGTGGGGATCGAAGATGCTCCGAAGAACGGGCTCGCTGATCTCTCCGTTCAAATCGACACCGCCGGTGAGATGCCGGACGATCGGGTCCTTGCCCCAGAGCACGATCAGCGCCCCTGTCCGCTCGCGGGCCAGACCATAGAGCGTCTGCACGATGATCTCGATTTCCCGGCGGGGGAGCTGCATCAGGCGCGACGAGCGAAGATTCCGGATCAGACTGCGGCTTGCGAGCTGCTCCAGGACGTGCTTGATCTCCTCCTGGAAGATGATGACAAGCGCAACGACGATGATGGCGAAGAATGCCTGGAAGACCGAGGTCGTGAGACTCAGGTCCAGGAGCCGCGCCACAAGGTACGCGGCTCCTACCAGGAACAATCCCAGCAGCACCAGCTGTGCCCGTGTCTGCTTGAACCAGACAAGGAGCGAGTAGATGAGGACAGCGATGAAGACGATGTCCAGGAACCCCGAGAGGCCGATTTCCTTCACGATCTCGATCATGGCTGCCCTTCTGCCTCCACGGGAAGCGGAGCGGGTGTTCTCCGAAAGGGATAGGTGAAGTTTACCTTGGCCGGGATCCGGAGCCGCTTGACGAGTCGCTGTGTCAACAACTGCTCGGTACCTTCCCACAGATGCTCGTCGTCGTGCGAACCGATCTTCAGTTTCCCGCCGGCGATCGATCCGTGTCCCCCCGCCTGACCGCGGTTCGAAAAGATGTCACGGAGGATTTCTCCCGCGGCGCCGCCCGGACTGGCCAGCCGGAGGGAGACGTGGAGGAATTCGCCGTACCTCCCCGTACAGAACGCCCACGTTACACCCTTGAACGAGAGAAGGAAATCGGCGATCTGCGAAACCAGATCGGGGCTCTCGACATGACCAAGGTGGGACACGATGAGCCGCCGTTTCATCATCGCGTTCTCGATGCTCCGCTGGAGTGTGGCGAAGAATGCCCGCGAACGCTCGGGATTCTGGATCCGCGTCAGCGCCTTCAGGTCGGACAACGGCAGCAGCGTCAGGTACGTTTCGAGAATCTCAGGACGGCCTGCACGGTAGAGGTTCAAGGTGTCGGACAGAATGCCGTACACCAGGGCCGTTGCGAGCCGCGTCGGGATCTCCGTCTTGCTCTCCAGCAGCGCCTGAGCGAGGATGACGGAGGTCGCGCCGGCAGACGTGTCAATGATCGTGCACTCGGCCGTCGGTTTGACGTTCGACGCGTGCTGGTCGACAACGATCGTTGCCTTCCGCTTCGGCGGAAGCGAGTTGTTGCCGAACCCCGGCTGCGTGTCGACAAGCGCCACCGTTTGGTACTTTTCGAAGTCGGTCGCGTGGACCCTGTGGATCGGCAGTCGAAGAATCTTCGCCATTTCCCGGTTTTCGCTCCGGCCGATGATTCCCCCGTACACAATTCTTCCCTTGATGCCGAAGGTCCGTTCGGCCAGATGCTGCAGCGCGTACGCGCTCGCCAGTGCATCCGGGTCTGGATAGTCGTGCGTGAGAATCAGCAGCGGAGAGAGCCGATCCTTGTTTTCAGCCAGAAACGTGAGTAACTTGTGTTCGTATTCCATACGCGGGGTGCCTGCCGCAGGAAGACGGCAGGATCCTGAAGAGAACTTGGACACATAAGATGCGCAAATCCGCCGAGGAAGACAAGCCCTCACCTTTCAAACCCGCCAAAACGCCCGTTGTCCCGCCTGAAATCCCCGGGCGGGAACTTTTGGCGCCATGAGGGCATTTCATCTCAAGACGCTCGCTATCATGCTGACCCGCTTCCCCTTCCCGACCATCGTGCTCTTGTTGCTCGCCGCAGCGGCGGGCCTGCCCGATGCTTCCAGCGCGCAGACCGGAGACAAAGGTCCGGTCTCCGCTTCCATCATCGTGGAACGCCCTCGCCCCGGCAGGAGCTTCGTCGCAGCAATCCGCTTCTCGATCGAGAACGGATGGCATCTGTACTGGATCAATCCCGGTGATTCCGGTCTCCCGCTCGAGGTCACGTGGATCCTGCCCGACAGCTTCCGCGCCGGCGCAGTGGAGTTTCCGACTCCGCGGAAGTTCGAGAGCGGCGGCATTATCGGCTTCGGCTATGAACAAGAGGTTGTGGTGCTGTGCCGCCTGACCCCCCCGGAGGGATTCGATCTTTCACGACCATTTAGCGTTTCAGCCGACCTCGATTGGTTGATCTGTAAGGAGAGTTGTATCCCCGGTTCAGCGAAGGTCAGTGTCGAAGTCTTCGCCGGGGCTGAGGAAGGGAACTTCCTCAACGAGCGTGCGTTGACACTCTTGCGCGCCCGTATGCCGCGCGCGTCGCTGCCGGCACCCGGACTTGAACTCCGCAGCTCCTCGTGGGATATACGGGGGAGCACACGCCTGGTCACGCTCACGTTCTCGGGCTCCCTGGCGGAGCGCATCTCGGATTTTTTCCCAGAGCCGGTTGCAGACCATACGATTGACCACCGGAAGATCACGGTCAGCGGCGGAACGGTGACCATTCCCCTGACTCCGGCACAGCCGACCGTTGGATTAAAGGAGGTGCGCGGGATCGTCGTCATCGATGGTGTCGGGTACCTCTGTTCTGCCGTGACTGCAAGAAAGTAGTTTCATGATCCATCAACCCACACGTTCATTTCCACAGGAGGTGCTATGTTGCTGAGATTCATTCGGACGATCGGTGCAGGGATGCTTATCGCCGCCCTCACCGTTTCGGTTGCGCAGGCAGAGGGGCCGTCGATCGGCAGCCCGGCCCCCGACTTCACGCTGAACGACACGAACGGCAAGGCCGTGAAGCTCTCGGACTTCAAGGGAAAGGTGGTTGTCCTGGAATGGACCAACCCCAATTGCCCGTTTGTCCAGCGCCACTACAAGAACGGCAATCTGCCGGGACTGCAGAAGGCAGCTCTGGACAAGGGGATCGTCTGGCTGGCGGTCAATTCTACCAATGCGAAGCACAAGGATTTCGAGACCCCGGCCGATCTGAACAAGACCTTCGGCGACTGGAAAGCCGCGTACACCGCTCAGCTCCTCGATACCGACGGCAAGGTCGGAAAGCTCTACGATGCGCGCACCACGCCGCACATGTTCGTGATTGATGCCAGGGGAATCCTCGTCTACCAGGGAGCGATCGATGATGACCCGCGCGGAAACAAAGAGCAGGTCGTGAACTACGTCCGCTCGACTCTCGATCTCATCGAGGCGGGGAAGCCCGTGAGCACCTCCACGACCACGCCGTACGGCTGCTCCGTCAAGTACGAGTAGACAGTCCGACTTCCTATCCAGCGGTCCCGGCGAAGGCGCCGGGACTGTTCTTTTTCTTTTCGCGGAGTACACGGGATTCTGCGGAGAAAGGATGTTGCCATGTGCGGCCGCTATGCCTTAATCGATGGAAAGAAGGTGCTGGCAACCTTTCCAATGTTGCAGCAGGCGGTGGTCGGTGCCGGAGTGTTCGACCGGCTCCCGCAGTACAACGCCGCACCGATGGGGATGATGCCGGTGGTCGCGCAGCGGGAGGGCGAGCTGAGGGTGGAGTTGATGAAATGGTGGCTCGTTCCGCATTGGGCGTCGGAGCCGAAGACCTCCTTTTCCACCTTCAACGCCAAGGGAGAGACGCTCAGGTCCAGCAAACTCTTCTCTCCCTATTACCGGGGGAGCCGCTGCCTTGTGCCGGCGGATGCCTTCTACGAGTGGCAGAGGGTCGCGGTGCCTCAGACGGAGCGACGGGGGAAGAGCGAGGAGAAACACCCCGTCTGCATCCGCAGGAGGGACGAACGGCCCTTCATGTTCGCCGGATTGTTCTCGGTGTGGAGGAAGGAGGGAGGGGAGGAAGAGCTTGGTACCTTCACCATCATTACGACAAGGCCGAATGAACTCCTTGCTCCCATTCACCACCGCATGCCCGCGATCCTCGAGGAGCCGTCATTCGAGCAGTGGCTGGACCGGGACGAGAAAGACATCGACAAGCTCGACCGACTGATCCGTCCCTATCCCTCGGAGTACCTGAAGGCCTATCGCGTTTCGAGGATGATCAACACGGCACAGAACAACACTCCTCAGTGTCTTGAGCCGGTGGAAGAAGAGAAGAGCTGAGCGAAGAGAACAGAGGGATCTCGGCTCGACGAGGATGCTGATGCGATGCCTCCATGAGGTCCAGGAGGGACGCTGGGGCGGTCTCGTGAGGATGGGAGAGAAGACGTCGGAGCTGAAATCCGTTGATAAGAGAATTGGCCTCGGGATCGTTATGGAAGATCACGAACGTGGAGTGAGCCGCCGTGTGCGCCCTGGCGATCATTCGGGCCAGTTCCTCCAGCTCCTCCCGGGAGTACAGATACGCATAGCGGTCCCCCCGCTCAGGGTGGAACCACGTCTGCGAGTTCCTCCCCATGAGGCGGAAGTACGCCCGACCGTCCCAGGCAATGGACTGGAAGGGCATGTGCCTTCCGATGCGGGGGAGGTCGATGTTGATGAGGTGGAGCCGTTGCTCCTGCAAGAAGCGATGAGAGGAAGAGGTGTTCCAGGAATTGTGGCGGACATCAAGAAAGAGCGTGAAGGAACGAAACGCCTGCGCGAGCTTGGCCAGGTATGCCCTTCGTTCCGGTGAGTTGAAAAAGGACGAGGGGAACTGCAGGACCAAGCCGTGGAGCTTCTGTCCTTCGTTCAGCGCGTCGAGCAAACGACAGACGGAACGATACTCACCCAGTGTTGCATTGCGGGAGTGCGTGAATCCCCGGAACAGCTTGACGGTGAAGAGGAATTGGGGTTGAGCTTCCACGTCCTGCAGCCAGCGTCGTGCGTTCCCCCTTCCGAGGGAGGCATTGTAGAACGTGGCATTGAGAGGCTGTGCAATAAGTTCTTTAACGGCTTAAGGCTCGACAATCGATATGTGGT
>CAYXMK010000163.1:0-5963 GCA_964465905.1 uncultured Ignavibacteriaceae bacterium
GCTGAGTCTTTCCGACTGACGCGCCGTCGGTACTGATGAGATGAGGCCGCAGTCGGATTGGATGCGGGAAGATCGGGATCCGGTCTTCTTCCCTTGAAGTTTCCTTCGGAATTGGCTATTTTTCGTAGCCCTGGTATGAAACGGACTGAGTACGTCATAGGCATGGATGGGGGGGGAACCAAGACTGCGGCGATGCTCGCAAGCCGATCGGGAAGCGTTGTGGCTGAAGCGACAGGCGGGGCCTCGAACTTCCAGGTCATCGGCGTCGAGGAGGCAGCCCGCGTCCTGCACGAGGTGATTACCGCGTGTTGCGGGAAGGCGGGCTGTTCGCTGAGTCAGGTTGGGGCGGTGGTGGCCGGACTGGGCGGAGCCGGACGGGAGGCGGATCAGCAGCGCATGCGGGAAGCGGTCCGGCAGCGCCTCGCCAAGAAGGGCCAGACGGTTCCCGCCATCCTCATTGAGAGCGATGCGCGCATCGCGCTGGAGGGGGCCTTCAAGGGCGCCGCGGGCATCATCCTGATTTCCGGGACCGGCTCGATTGCCTTTGGAAAGGGATACGACGGGACCGTCCACCGCGTGGGCGGCTGGGGAAGGATTCTGGGAGACGAAGGGAGCGGGTACTTCCTCGGCCGGGAGGGACTCAACGTCGTGACGCGGAGTCTGGATGGCCGGATCCGCAAGACCATCCTGGCGAAGCTGGTGGCGGAGAAATTCGGACTGGCGGATCAGGAACGAATCATTGCCGCCGTCTACCGCGAGAACTTCGACATTGCCTCCGTGGCGCCGCTCGTGATTCAGGCGGCAGCCGAACACGATCCCGACTGCGAGCGAATCCTCAATCGGGCGACCTTCGAACTGACGGAGCACGTGCGTGCGCTGACCCTGAAGATCGAGGCATCGGCCCGGGGTCACGCCCGCCAGAAACTTCCCCTGGCGTTCATTGGCAGCGTGATTACGGCAGATTCGATTTTCAAGAAGATCCTGTATCACAAGATCACGTTCTCGCTCCCGCAGATCAGTATCGTCACCCCCGCCTCTCCTCCGGCGTTCGGGGCCGTGCTCATGGCGCAGAGGCTGGCTGAGGCGCCGTGAGGGCAGGGGTCTGTACTCCTCAGGGCAGCGTTCCATTCATGGAGCCGATCGTATGAGTCGTATTACCGCACTCCTTCCGTATTCCGCCGAGCCGTCGTTTGCGCGGACGCTGGAGCCCCTCATCGCATCGCCGCTTGTGCAGAGCGTTCTGATTGCGCATGATGGTTCCTACAACGGTACTGCACCGAAGTGCCGCGGCCTCCGTGCCTCGTCACCGGCTGCGGGCGAACTGCTCAATCGTGTTATCGCAGACCTTTCGACCGACTACCTGATGATCATCACGCAGTCGCACGAACTCGTGTTCGGTCAGGCGGCGCTGGAGCGATTCTGCGACGCGGCTGCGTCGACGGGAGCGGGTATGGTGTACGCCGACTACTTCGAAGTGAAGAACGGCGTCCGGTCCGAACATCCCCTGATCGACTACCAGTTCGGGAGTGTGCGGGACACATTCGACTTTGGTGTGGTGCAGTTCTATGCAACGGCGTCCGTCAAGGATGCCGTTGCGCGCTACGGTCCGGTGGCTGCCGTCGAGCGCGCGGGGCTGTACGATCTTCGCCTCAAGGTGTCGGTGGACCACGCCATCCTCCATGTGCCGGAACTGCTCTGCACGAAAGTGGAATCTGACGTGCGCAAGAGCGGCGAGAAGCTGTTCGACTATGTCGATCCCCGGAACCGCGCCGTTCAGATCGAACTGGAAACCGTTGTGACGCAGCACCTGAAGAACGTCCAGGTGTACCTCCCGCCAGTCTTCAAACCGGTGCCCCGCTCGACGGAGCGCTTTCCGGTGGAGGCCAGCGTGATCATTCCTGTCCGGAACCGCGAACGCACGGTGGCGGATGCCGTCCACAGCGTTCTGCGGCAGAAGGCCGATTTCCCCTTCAACCTGATCGTGGTGGACAATCATTCCACCGACGGCACGACGAAACTCCTGACCGACCTGGCGTCGCAGGACGCCCGCGTCTGCCATCTCATCCCCTCCCGCCGTGATCTGTGGATCGGCGGCTGCTGGAATGAGGCGGTGCTGTCTCCCCACTGCGGCCGGTATGCCGTCCAACTCGATTCGGACGATCTCTATCGGGATGAACACACACTGCAGCGCATCGTGCAGGAGTTCCGCAGCGGCGAGTACGCCATGGTGATCGGGTCCTACTCCCTCGTCAATATGGACCTGCAGGAGATCCCGCCGGGACTGATCGATCACCGGGAGTGGACGCCGGAGAACGGGCGCAACAATGCGCTCCGCATCAACGGCCTGGGCGCGCCTCGCGCTTTCCAGACGTCGATCCTCCGGGCACACCTCCTGCCGAATGTCAGCTACGGTGAAGACTACGCCGTCGCGCTGCGGCTGTCGCGGGACTACCAGATCGGCCGCATCTACGAGTCTCTCTACCTCTGCCGCCGCTGGGATGGAAACACGGACGCGGCGCTCCCGATCGAAAAAGTGAACCGAAACGATCTCTACAAAGACCGTCTCCGGACGATCGAAATGCTGGCGCGCCAGCGGATGAACCGGGGCGGCAGCTCATGATCACCGAAACGCGCCTTCGCACCTGGTGCGAAGACGACATCCCCTTCATCCGGGACGTTCTCTGGAGAACGTGGCTCAGCTCGCTCAGCGGTTTCATCCCCCGGACCGATCTCGAAGCGTACTTCCAGGAGCACTACAATCCGGAGGCGCTCTTCACGCGCCTCTGCGATCCGTATACCGGGTGCATCGTCGCGGAAGTGGGACCCACGATTGCGGCCGTCGAGATCACGCGGCTGTCGCGCGAAGAGGATCGCTTCTACGTCTCTTCCCTCTATGTGCTTCCCGAGTTCCAGTCCATGGGCCTCGGGAAAGGACTCATGAAACTGGCTGCGGCGAATGCCAAAGAGTACGGGCTGAAGGAAGTGTGGCTCGGCGTGATGGTGGAGAACCATGCCGCAGTCGAATGGTACCGCCGCCTCGGCTTCCAGATCGTCGAGGAGCAGCCGTTCCGGATGGGAAAGAGTGTCGTCCGCCACTACATCGGCTACGTGCCGGCCGATGCACTCCTCAGGTCCCATCCCCAACCCCCCATGCCTACGGATGCCCTGTGACTGCACTCCCTTTTCCCGCAGAGGTTCCGGAGAATAAGATCTTCTGTCGTTGTACCGATTCCCTCGAAGGACTGCCCGACGCTCTGCTGCGTCTCCTCGAAGCGCAGCGGGAAGACTGGCCTCAGCTGGCCGACGGCGTACGTGCGCTCAGTTCCGTTCGCGTCCGGCGCCTTCCGCTGGAGGGGACGTCAGTGCTTCTCCAGTTCAATCCTGTCCGTATCGTCAGTACCTCTGCAAAGGTGGATGCCGGCACGATTCGGCAGCGGCGCTGCTTCCTCTGCGTGCCCCACCTTCCGGAGCCCCAGCAGGGAATCCTCGTGCTGGATGCTTTCCTTGTCCTCTGCAACCCGGCGCCGATCTTCTTCGGCCACTTCACCATCTCCCACATCGCCCATCGGCCCCAACAACTCGCGCACAACGTCGGCAGCATGCTGGATCTCGCCCGGGGCCTGAGTCCGAGATTCACCGTCTTCTATAACGGTCCGCAGTGCGGGGCCTCTGCGCCCGACCATCTCCACTTCCAGGCGTGCCCGACCGGCGGCATCCCGATCGAGAAGGAGGCGGCCCAGAGCGTCTTCCGGAGAGAGGAGGGAGAACGGCACGGTGTTGCCGTTGCCCGGCTCGCCAACGTCGGACGGGGAACGATCCTCCTGGAAGGGGACGAACGGCGGTCCCTCGCGGCAGCCGTCGAGCGCCTGATGGACGCGATCGGCGCGGTGCTCCGACAGGAGGGGGAACCGAAGGTGAATATCCTTTGCTCGTACGCGGATCGTCGGTGGCGCCTGATCGTCTTTCCGCGCCGGAAGCATCGCCCGGATGCCTTCTTCCGCGAGGGGGAAGAGCAGGTCATGATCAGTCCGGCGGCAGTGGATATCGGCGGTCTCGTGATCACGCCGCTGGAGCGCGACTACGACAGAACGGACGCGGCACTGGTACGCTCGATCTTCCGGGAGGTGAGTGTCGACGACCATGAAATTGACCGCATCCTGGAGACCTTCTGAATGATCGCACGGGAACCGGTTCTGCGCGTGGGAATCATGGAGGGATGCCGAACAGTCGCAGGTGCCTTCCTCGATGCCTACACATCTGACGGAGGTACCGCCCATCGCGGAGAATTCCGGGCGACTGCGGCGAACGGCCGCGTCGTGATGCAGGCGGCGGACGGAACGCTTCTGGCGGAGGGAACGGACGTCCGGTGGCGCGCTCCAGAGAACGGGAGGTTCCTGCTGCGGGAGGTGACGATCGGAGTGAAGTTTCACTGGGAGCGGAAGGAGGACCAGACGTTCGAGGGGGACGTGCGCCTGCTGGCGACGGCGGATGATGCGATCACCGTCGTGAACGACATCGGTCTGGAAGCGTACCTGAAGAGCGTCATCTCCTCCGAAATGAGCGCGGCATCGCCGATCGAGCTCCTGAAGGCGCACGCCATCACTTCCCGGAGCTGGCTTGCGGCGATGCTGGAGCGAGAGGAGCAGTACCGTGCCTCGGGGCGTCCCACCCATCACGGCAGCGTCACGGACGAGGAAGTGGTGAGGTGGTACGACCGCGAAGACCACAGGCTCTTCGACGTCTGTGCCGACGATCACTGCCAGCGGTACCAGGGCATTTCCAAAGTCATTTCCGCTGCTGCTGAAGAAGCAGTGCGGGAGACGCGGGGGATGTTCCTCGTGTATGGTGATCGGATCTGCGACGCCCGTTTCTACAAGGCCTGCGGCGGGCTGACGGAGAATTTCGAGAATGCGTGGGAGGACACCCCGGTTCCGTACCTGACGTCGGTTGCGGACGGGCCCGAGCCGTTCCGGCCCGTGCTCAGTGAAGCAGATGCAGAGCGCTGGATCCTCTCTGCTCCGCCGGCGTACTGCAACACAACGGATCCCGCCGTCATCCGCCAGATCCTGCCGGCGTTCGACCAGGAAACGGTTCATTTCTTCCGGTGGACGCTCCGGTACGAGGCGGGCGAGCTGAGCGAGATTCTCAGAGAGAAGACCGGCATCGACTTCGGCGTTGTGCAGGAGCTCGTGCCGCTGCGCCGGGGTCCGTCGGGACGCATTGTGCGGCTCCGGATCGTGGGGAGTCGGAGAAGTATGGTGGTCGGGAAGGAGCTGGAGATCCGGCGCTGGCTCTCGCGCAGTCATCTCTACAGCTCGGCGTTTGTTGTTCGGAAGGAAGAAGAGAAGGGAGGAGCTCGGTTTGCGCTCCATGGGGCGGGCTGGGGGCACGGTGTTGGACTGTGCCAGATCGGCGCCGCGATCATGGCAACGCAGGGGAAGGCGGCCGACGAGATCGTGCGGCACTACTTCCGCGGGGCCGGTGTCCGCACGCTGTATGTCTGACGGAAGGAACGTCCTTGATGACCAGTCGACGAGTTGTCTACCGCAATCCCTGGGCATGGGTCCCCTCGCTCTACTTCGCTGAGGGGATTCCCTATGTCTTTGTCATGACCGTCTCGGTGGTCATGTACAAACGGTTGGAGATCTCCAACACCGACATCGCTCTCTTTACGAGTCTGCTCTACCTGCCGTGGGTGCTGAAGGGATCCTGGAGTCCGTTTGTCGATATGTTCAAGACGAAGCGGTTCTGGATCGCGGCCAACCAGCTGATCCTTGCGGTGGCACTGCTCGCCATCGCGTTCGTCATTCCCACCCCCGGCTTCTTTCTCGCCACGGTACTCATCTTCGCCTTCATGGCCTTCAGTTCGGCAACGCACGACATCGCCGCTGACGGATTCTACATGCTCGGCCTCGATCACGGTCAACAGGCCGAGTTCGTCGGCGTCCGCAGCACGTTCTACC
>CAYXMK010000164.1:0-5950 GCA_964465905.1 uncultured Ignavibacteriaceae bacterium
CTGGGCATAGTTCGGCGTCTCTTCGCCGATGATCTTGATGGAGTTCTTGTTCGCGCTGACCGTGCCGTCGGCGCCAAGTCCGAAAAACATCGCCCGCACCACATCGTCCTGCTCGACACTGAAGGAGGGATCATAGTCCAGGCTGAGGTTCGTGACGTCGTCCTGAATGCCCACGGTGAAGTGAATCTTGGGACGCTCGTTCTTCAGCTCGTCGAAGACCGCTTTCACCATGGGAGGGGTGAACTCCTTCGACGACAGCCCGTAGCGCCCTCCGATGATCTTCGGAAACGACGCCAGCGGCAGGGCGCTTTCCGCCTGCAGCTCCGCCAGTCCGGTCACGACATCCTGATAGAGCGGCTCACCGAGCGCCCCCGGCTCCTTCGTCCGATCCAGCACCGCAATCTTCTTCACACTCTTCGGAAGCGCGCGGGCAAAGGATTTCGTGTCGAAGGGACGATAGAGGCGGACCTTCACGAGCCCAACCTTTTCTCCTTGCTTCTGCAGGAACTCAACGGTTTCCTGAGCCGTCTCGGCTCCCGATCCCATCATCACGATTACGCGCTCTGCATCCGGAGCACCGACATAGTCGAAGAGATGGTACCGCCGCCCCACCACCTCGGCGAACCTGTCCATCACCTTCTGCACGATCGCAGGAGTGGCCTGGTAGAAACGGTTACTGGCTTCGCGCGCCTGGAAGAAGACGTCGGGATTCTGGGCTGTGCCGCGCAGAACCGGACGCTCGGGAGAGAGCGCGCGCTCGCGGTGAGCGCGGATGAGCTCGTCATCGATCATTGCCCGCATTTCGTCGTCGGACAATTGCTCGATCTTCATGACTTCATGGGAGGTTCGGAAGCCGTCGAAGAAGTGGAGAAAGGGAACGCGCGCTTCGAGGGTTGCCGCCTGGGCAATCAGAGCAAAGTCCATGACTTCCTGGACGGAATTCGAGGAGAGCATTCCCCAGCCGGTGGAGCGGGTGGCCATGACGTCGCTGTGGTCGCCGAAGATCGAAAGGGCGTGCGTCGCCACACTCCGCGCCGCGATGTGAAACACCGTCGATGTCAGTTCTCCGGCAATCTTGAACATGTTCGGGATCATCAGCAGGAGACCCTGGGACGCCGTAAACGTGGTCGAGAGCGCACCCGTTTGCAGCGCGCCGTGCACGGCTCCCGCCGCGCCTCCTTCACTCTGCATCTCGACAACCGTCGGAACCGTCCCCCACAGGTTCTTCCTTCCAAAAGCCGACCATTCGTCCGCCCATTCTCCCATGTTGGAGGATGGGGTGATGGGATAGATAGCAATCACTTCGTTCAGCTTGTGCGCCACATACGCAGCCGCCTCATTCCCGTCGATCGTGACGTAGGTCCGTTCTTTCTTCATCGTGAGTGCCTCATCATTCAGATGCACATTCCCTTCCGTGCAAGAACCGCAGGCCAGCCAACAACTTGCCAACCGCACTACTTCTCAAGAAGCATTCCAGACATACCATGCCTCTCTTGCCGAAAATGGCCGGAAATGGACGAAGGGCAGGAGAGTCTGTTACCAAAATTGGGAATTGAGGGTTTGATTTCCCGTTCTAGGTAATGTGAGAGGCATCTTTGCGAGTGGAGAGCGCAGGCATGCACCATCCCGTTGCGTCACAGGGAGGCGGCGAGGACTTGGAACTTGCGGGCTTTTTCCTTTTTTTCAGTGGGGATTCCCCGGCCGGGACCGGTCGGGGTGGGTGTTCCGAACCGAAGAAAAACGATGGCAAAGAGACACCCTGCACTTGTTCCGCTCGCACGCGACCACTACCACGGCCTCCTGCTCGCCGTCCGCCTCCAGCAGGGTGAGCAGGCATTGCTGCACCTCTGGTCGCATGATCCGCTCTGGCAGGCGCGCTACGTCACCTCGTTCTACGATGAGGAGCTCGCTCATCACTTCAGTGTAGAGGAGACGAATCTGTTTCCGCTCGTGCGGAATCAACTGCCGTCAACCCGCCCGGTGATCAGCGAGCTGGTGACGGAGCACGCCGCCATCTCCCGCGCCGTCGAGTCGTTCCGCCGCCCCGATTCTGCAAACCTCCGCGAAGATCTTGCGGCGTTCGGCAAGCTTCTCGAATCCCACATCAGGAAGGAGGACCGCATTCTCTTCCCGATGATCGAAGAGTCCGCCCCGGCATACGTACTCGCCAAGCTTGAGCGGGATGTCACAGCCCGCTACGCACACCGGGGAGCGCCAGGAACCACACCGGACGGAGAACCGTCATGAGCAAGTACTTCTTGATGATTCTCTCTGCTTCAGGGGGAGCGGGACATCGTCAGGCCGGTGAGGCGCTCCTGCACGCTGCTCATACACTGCAAGACCGCTGTACGGCCGAACATCACGATTGCCTGGACTTCACATCCCCCGTGTTCAAATCGCTCTACGCCGGATCGTACCTTCACATGGTCAATCGCGCTCCCGCCGTGTGGGGGTACATGTACGAGCGCACAGAGCGCCGGCGGATGGAGGCCCACGGTCTGCTGAAGCTCTTCGACCGCTTCAACTACCGGCGATTCCTGCAGGAGATCCTCGATCGGAACCCCGACGCTCTCGTCTGCACTCACTTTCTTCCCTACATCTCCATCTCGCGATCCCTCCGCACTCTGCGTCCGGATCTTCCGGTGTACGCCGTCACCACGGATTTCGACGCCCATCAGTACTGGATCGATCCTGTCGTTCGGCGCTACTACGTGTATCACCAGGAATCCGCATGGCAGCTCCACGCCAAGGGGGTGCCGGCGGAACAGATCCGGGTGAGCGGGATCCCGGTGCTGCCGGGATTTGCCCGGCGCGGCTCCCGCTCCGCGGCGCGGAAGCGGCTCGCGATCCCCCGTGGAGCATTCACGATTCTCTTTCTCTCCGGCGGCTTCGGGACGGGACGGATGGAGGAGACCATCGGCCATCTGCTCGGCGTGCTGCAGCATCTCGCGCCGCGGCGGTTCAACGTGCTGATCGTCTGCGGCAAGAACGAGCGAGTCAGGGAATCGCTCGAACGCTCCGTGTTTCCCCCGAACGTCACTGCACGCGTGGTCGGCTTCGTCGAGAACATGCACGACTTCATGCACGCGTCGGACCTTCTCGTGTCCAAAGCGGGGGGGTTGACATCGGCCGAGGCGATGGCGGCGGGCCTGCCGATGATCATCGTCGACCCCATTCCGGGGCAGGAAACCCGAAATGCGGATATCCTGGTAGAGCATGGCGCCGGCTGGAAAGCGCTGAACCTGGGCAACTTCATGTACAAACTGCTGAGGGTTGCGGAGAATCCCCCGCTGTTGAAGGCAGCACGGGAAGCGGCGCTCCGGCTTGGACGGCCGCAGGCGGCTCGGGACATCCTCCGCGACGTTCTCTCGGACCTCACGTCTCTCCGACGGAAAGGAAGCACAGTGTGAAGATCACCGTCAACGGCTTTCCGCTCAACTATGCCGAGCGGGGCATTCCCAACGGCCTCCCCGTCGTCTTCATCCACGGCTTTCCGTTCAACCACACGCTCTGGGATCCACAGATGATGGCTCTGCCCAACGACATCCGGGCTGTGACGTACGACGTGCGCGGCCACGGCGAGAGCGGCATCGGGGACGGCCAGTACAGCGTGGAGTTCTTCGTCGACGACCTGATCGGCCTGCTGGATCATCTGGGTATCCAGCGCGCCGTCCTCTGCGGCCTTTCGATGGGAGGGTACATTGCGCTCCGGGCCGCGGAGCGGAACCCCGAGCGCGTGTCCGGACTCATCCTCAGCGACACGCGCAGTGAAGCCGATACCAACGAGGGAAAGGTGAAGCGGTCGGCCGTTATCCGCACGGTGAAGGAACAGGGCGTGGCCGTGTTCGCCGAGCAGTTTCTGAAAACCGTCTTTGCCCCGGCATCGTTCCAGCAGAAGCCGCAGGTTGTTGCACGGGTCAGGGACATGATTCTCTCCATGTCTCCCCTGGGGATTTGCGGGACGCTCCTTGCCCTCGCCGCCCGCACCGACACGACCGGAGCGCTGACGGGAGTGAAGGTTCCGACTCTCATCTGCGTCGGCGAGCAGGACCAGCTCACGCCGCCGGCGGCGGCCCGGAGTCTACACGAACGAATTCCCGGATCGCAGTTTGTCATCGTTCCCGACGCCGGTCATCTGCCGAACCTGGAGAATCCCGAGACGTTCAACCGTCATCTCATCTCCTTCCTGAAGCAGTTCCAATCCCATGCAAGCGCTTGAAAGGATCGGCCGTCGCGTGATCCGCTGCCGCCAGTGTCCGCGGCTCGTCGCGTGGCGAACGGCGGTGGCCGCTGCGAAGGTGAAGAGATTCCGCGACTGGACGTACTGGGCAAAACCGGTTCCGGGTTTCGGCGATGCCTCAGCCCGCCTGCTCATCGTCGGCCTTGCACCCGCCGCGCACGGAGCCAACAGAACGGGACGGATGTTCACCGGTGACCGGAGCGGCGACTGGCTCTTCGCCGCCCTGCACCGGTTCGGCTTCGCCAACCAGCCCCACTCGATTGCGCGAACCGACGGCCTGCAGCTCACAGATTGCTATGTTTCCGCCGTCTGTCGCTGTGCGCCTCCCGCCAACAAGCCTCTCCCAGCAGAACTCCAGGCCTGCCGACCATATTTGCTGGCCGAGATCAAATCTCTCAAGAATCTCCGAGTAATCGTCGCACTCGGCAAGACGGCCTTCGATGCCGTCCTCCAGAGCGCCCGGTCGCTCGGTATTCCACCGCGCACCGCTCCGCCCCGCTTCTCTCACGGCGTCAGCGTCGCGCTCGCTCACGACCTGACGCTCCTCGGCTCATACCACCCCAGTCAGCAGAACACCTTCACGGGTAAACTCACGCGTCCGATGTTCCATCGAATCTTCCGCACAACCCGAAGACTCCTTGCTTCCTTTCCCTCCCGATGATGAACAACGCCGCAGAGTCTCAGGCGCCTCCCCTGCCGCCGACCATCACAAATCGTGAACGGATCGGGGTTGTCGTCCTCATCGCCGCCTTTGCCCTCCTCGGCGTGCTCCGGCTGAATGACCTCTCGCTCTTCACCGACAGCACGCGGTACCTCATCTGGGGAACTTCCCTGGCACGCCTCGAGGGATTTCGCGACTTCACATCGCCGATCCCGCCGCAGCACGTCATGAACGCGCCGCTCTATCCGGTGCTCCTTGCTCCTGCTCTGGCGTTGTTTCCCCTCTCGGTCACCGCTGCCAAGCTGACGACGCTGCTCTTCGGGATTCTCGCTCTGTTCCTGATGTGGCGGTGGATGAGAAAGCATGTCGGTCCTCTCGCTGCGCTTTCCCTTACTGTCCTGCTGGCGGTGCATCCACTGTTCTTCGTTCTGTCGACCGAGATTCTTTCCGAGGCCCCCTTCCTCGCTGGTATGCTGGGGGTGTTTCTCCTGCTCGAGGAGATCGGGGACGCAGGCACCCGCCGACAGCACTGGTTGCTTGTGCTTCTCCTTGGAGTGCTTCCGCTGGTGCGAGAGGTGGGATTTGCGCTCGTCGGAGCCACAGCTCTCGTCTTCTTCAAGAGAGCCCGGCGAGTTTCTGCACTCCGGATACTGACGCTGAGTCTCGGCCTCTTTCTGCTCTGGACGATCCGCAACAGCATCCTCGCCGGGCCTGCAGAAACGGCCCAGGGTGCGAATGTGGAGTATGCACTCCGGCATTTCGTCACGCCTCCAGAAGCGTCGCTGTCGGCAGAGTTCCTGCAACGCATCCTTCTCAACGGCCAGGGATACCTCGCCGGCTTCAGTGAGCGGTTCATCTTCGCGTTGCCCATGGCATTGATTGCCCATCCTTCGCCGCTCCTCCTCGGAGCCGAAGTGTTCACGTCCTCCTCCGCGCACGTCCTGACCGTGCTCATTCTCGGGATTTCAGCCTTCGGGGTTGTTCTCGATCACCGGAGAAATGCCGGCGGACCGATCCGGTCTCTCACCGGTGCTTTCTTCGCCGCAATT
>CAYXMK010000165.1:0-5945 GCA_964465905.1 uncultured Ignavibacteriaceae bacterium
TGGAAGGTCTTCTGGATGCTGCCTTCGTCAGGACGAACAACCCCCGCTTCGACAAGGCCCTCCACTGGGCCATGCTCTCCCTGGACGCCCTCGTGATGGAGCAGGGGAAGAAGGGAATCTTCGCTGGCCTCCCCTGGTTCAGCAACTACTGGGGACGCGATTCCTTCATCTCGCTTCCCGGCGCGACACTGGTGAACGGCAGGTTCGCGGACGCACGGGATATCCTCAGGTCCTTTGCACAGTGGCAGGATGTCAATCCGGCGAGCCCGACGTACGGCCGAATCCCGAACGTCGTGAATCCCGCCTCGCTGAGCTACAACACAACCGATGGAACGCCGTGGTTCGTAATCGCTCTCGGTGAGTACGTACGTTACTCAGGCGATCTTGATCTTCCCCGCGAATTGTTCCCCGTCGTACGACGCTCTGTGGAGGGGGCTTGGAAGAACCACACCGACGGCCAGGGATTCCTCACGCACGGCGATGCCGAAACCTGGATGGATGCGGTGGGCACCTCGGGCCCATGGAGCCCGCGCGGAAATCGGGCCAACGACGTGCAGGCACTGTGGCATCGTCAACTCGAGACGGCGGCCTGGCTGGCGGATCTCTGCAGCCAGAAAGCGTTTGCCGACCGGTGCAGGACAGCGGCAGCAACGGTACGGCAGAATTTCCGCAGTCGGTTCGTCGATACGGCCACTGTCCTCGTATACGACCATCTGAACATCGACGGCACGGCGGATCTTCAGATGCGTCCCAATCAGCTCTTCGTCTTCGACCTCCTGAAGGACGACCCTCGCTTGACCTCTGCGCTCTTCAAGCGGATTACGGAGGAGCTGGTCTACCCTCACGGGGTTGCGTCACTTTCGCAGAACGATCCCGACTTTCATCCATTTCACCACTACGCTCCGTTCTACGTCCAGGACGCCGCCTACCATAACGGCATTGTCTGGACATGGCTCGCCGGGCCGTGGATCCATCAGGCAGTACAGCTGGGGTACGAGAACCTCGCGTATCGCGTCACCGATGCAATGGTGGATCAGATCCTGGAGCGGGGTGCCGTCGGCACGCTCTCAGAACTGCTCGACGCGGCTCCGCGCCCCGGAGAGGATCTCCCCCGCCTTTCCGGCACGTTTTCACAGGCATGGAGTCTGGCAGAGTTCGTCCGATCCTTCTACCAGGACTACCTCGGTGTGCATGTGGACGTTCCTGGTCGCACCCTCTACCTCCAGCCGCGCCTCCCCTCTGCTCTGCGACGGGCAAAGGCCAATCTCCGCGTGGGGGAATTCACCGTCCAATTGGCCCTCCAGGCGTCCGAATCCGACGGCCGGTTCGAGCTTCTTGTCCCTGCCGGGTGTCCGGCCGAGACTGTCCGTGTCGACTGGATCCTCGCACAGGGTCAACGCCACCAGTTCGCTCTTCCGCTGCAGCAGGGCACTACCGTCGTTACGCTCGATCCAGGATCTGTTCATGCGATCATCGGTCAGAATCCGACGCCGGCGGCTTCAGTGATTTCTCGCGTCCGTGAACCGGAGCCGCTCCGCCTCGCCGTCCCGACCGTGCGTGCCGGACTCCGATCACTGCAGGGTCCTTCTCACCGGATACTCACACACGCCGAAGTCACCGCAGCCCATCCCGATGCAGTCGTCATGGTAGATCTTGCCGATCTTGAGGGAGACGATGTTGGTACCGGAGGGTTTCGCTACCCCACGACTCCGCACCTCAAGCCGGGGAGTCTCGATCTGGTGCGGTTTCGAGTGGCAATCGACAGAACTTCTGCGCACGTTACGCTGCGGTTTCGGAGTTTGTCGAATCCCCGTTGGCATCCCGAGTACGGCTTTCAACTCACCTTTGCGGCCATTGCCGTACGTTTCAACGACAATCCGGCAGGAAAGGGTCGCGAGCTGGGAATGAACAGCAACGTGATCGTTCCCGAGGACTATGCGTTCGACCGTCTCATCGCCGTCGGAGGCGGAGTGCGCGTTTCCGACGGAACGGGCAAGATCCTTGCCGAGTACGTGCCTCAGCCGGGCGATGAGAAGAACCCCCTGGGGAACGCTTCCACAGGCACCGTCGCGTTCTCCATACCCCGTGAGCTGCTGACCACGGCAGAAGACAACTGGACGTTCGCCGTGTTTGTCGGAGCCCAGGATGATCACGGCGGTGCCGGGATCGGCGAGTTCCGCAGCGTTGAACGACTCGCCGGTGAGTGGGTGGGAGGAGGAAGAAAACGGCCATCGGATCCGAACATTTTCGACACGCTGTTCACAGGACAACCACAGCAGCATTCTCATCCATAGCATGAAAGGAAAACCGTCATGATGTTCCTCCTGGGTATCCTCGTTGCCATCGGCGCCTTCTTCGCGTGGCGCTCGGCAAGCAAGAAGTACCGGATGGAGCGGAATCCTGTTTTCCAGACCTCCGCTTCCATTTCGGGGATTGTGATGGTCGTCTTCCTTGTTGTTGCCCTTTCTCAGGTCTTTACAGTGGTCCCCGCCGGACACGTCGGTGTGGTGGATTTCTTCGGCATCGTCAGCGACCGGCCCCTCTCTGCCGGCATCAACCTCGTCAATCCGTTCGCCGTGGTGCACAAGTACTCCGTCCAGACCAAGGAGCACAAGGAAACGATGCAGGTGCTCTCACGGGAAGGCCTCACGATCGGGCTGGAAATCAGCGTTCTGTATCGCTTGAACCCCGATTCCGCCGTTCAGGTGTACAAGACCATCGTCGGTGGTGACTACGAGACCGTCGTGCTTGTTCCCCAGTTCCGCTCCATCAGCCGTTCCGTGACGGCGAGCTTCCAGGCCAGTGCGCTGTACTCGACCGAGCGCGAGCGTCTTGGTATTGCAATTCAGGAAGAGCTGGCACGCGCCGTTGCACCGCGCGGCGTCATCATTGAATCAACTCCGCTGCGCAACGTCGGCCTTCCGACCCAGCTGACCGATGCCATCGAGCAGAAGCAACGCGCCGACCAGGAAAGCCAGCGCATGGAGTTCGTCCTCACCAAGGAGAAACAGGAGGCCGACAGGAAGAGAATCGAGGCGCAGGGCATCGCTGATTTTCAGCGCATCGTTGCACAGGGGATCAGCGAACAACTGCTTCGCTGGAAGGGGATCGAGGCCACCGAGAAGCTCGCAACATCGCAGAACGCCAAGGTCGTGATCATCGGAGCGGGCAAGGACGGCCTGCCGATCATCCTCGACACAAAGTAGTACACAAGGAGCAAAAGCCCTCTCACCAAACGAAAGGAGCGTCCCATGAGTACTCTTCGATGGTTGCTCGCGGGGGTGCTGCTGCTCACTGTTTCGGCAGCCGCAACCGCTCCCGCGCAGATCACTCTGCAGGCCGGCATCGGAGCCGGAGGCCGACTGCCGGCGGCGGACTTCGGCGGATCGACAACCGAGTTCTTCACCGGCACCAAGTACGGCCTCTCCACGGGATTCAACCTCCTCGGAAAGGCCCGCGTCGGGTTGCTGGGCTTCACGCTCGTCGGCGGGGTCGACTACGGCCTGCTCAGCAACAGCGGCGATGCCGAGCCCGGAGCAGGCAAGCTGGAATTGTCGCAGAATATTCTCAGCTTCAAGCTCGGACCGGAATTCACTCTCGGACTTCCTGCCCTGCCGGTGAAGCCGTACCTCGGCCTGAATCTTTCCTACAATACCTTCAAGGGTGAAGTAAAGTTCCAGGGAACATCGAAGGTCTCGAGCGGCACGTTCACGATCCAGTCGGCTTCCCGCCTGGGGTTCGGCGTCAACGCAGGCGTGCTGTACAAGCTGAATCCGCTGCTGACGCTCGATATCGGCGTCGAGTACGCGTTGCTGAATCCGTTTGCCAAGGCATGGGAGGACCCGAATCCGGCACGTGATGATCGGATCGATTCGTACCTCGCACTCAACGACGAGAAGGATCCCCTGATTCAGCTCGGCGGCGACAGGCATTTCATATCTGCTGCCCGCTCCATCAGCACGATCGCGCTGAACGTCGCTGTGCTCTTCGGCCTCTGATCATTTTCCCGATGCACCACCTGTGATGACGGCCGACACCGGATATCCTGATCCCCGGAGGCGCCTCGTGCACCCGGACGTGCGAGGTTCTTCCGGGGAGGGGGGCTCAGCGCCGCCTCGCCAATCGACATGACGTCTCCGACTCCACAACGCGCCCTGGCACTGGACGCCCTCCGTGGGCTGTCCATCTTCCTCATGATCCTCTCCAGCTCCATCCCCTTCGGCGTCCTGCCGTCGTGGATGTACCATGCTCAGGTTCCGCCGCCGGAGCACACCTTCATCCCCACCATTCCCGGTATTACCTGGGTGGACCTTGTCTTTCCGTTCTTTCTTTTTTCCATGGGAGCAGCTATCCCCATCGCCCTGTCCCGACGGATCGAGCGGGGTGATTCGACATGGAAGATCACGGGAGGACTTCTGCTGCGGGGGTTGCTGCTTGCGGCCTTCGCCATCTACGATGAGCACATCCGCCCCTGGCGCATCAGCAAAGAGCCGACGGCGGAAATATGGCTGCTGGCACTCCTGG
Organism: uncultured Ignavibacteriaceae bacterium; assembly: GCA_964465905.1. Taxonomy (GTDB): domain Bacteria; phylum Bacteroidota; class Ignavibacteria; order UBA10030; family UBA10030; genus CAYXMK01. The sequence continues at coordinate 4,525 of CAYXMK010000165.1, forward strand.
GTTTTGCGCTGCTGATTCCTATGTTCGTCCGGCTTCCGCGGGACTGGAACCGCTGGTTGCGCTACTCAGTGAAGGGAGGAGCCTGGGCGGGAGCCATCATCCTCCTGGCGCTGCTGAAATATCCCGACGGGAGTGGATTCTCGCTGTACCGCAGCGACATCATTATCCTGGTTCTGGCCAACATGGCCGTCTTCGCGGGACTGATCTGGCTGGCCACGCGGGAACAACTTCTCCTCCGACTCGGTGTTCTGGGCATCCTCATTGCTCTTCGTGTCTCCTCCGTTCCCGAAGGATGGGTACACGACCTGTGGCAGAGCTCGCCCGTCCCGTGGCTCTTCCGTTTCGACTTTCTCAAGTACCTCTTCATTGTTGTCCCCGGCACCATCATCGGCGACATGCTCCTGAAATGGATGAAGGGTGCCGGAACAGGCGAAGAATCGTCTGCCTCCTGGAACAGGCCGCGCCTTCTAGTAATAGGGGCGTTGATGCTGATGTTCAACATCCTGCTGCTGGTCGGCTTGAAGGGACGCTTTCTGCTGGAGACGACCGTCCTTGCTCTGCTGCTGTGCGGGTGCGGATGGTTCCTCTTCCGCCGCCCCGGCAGAGAGATTGAAAAGCTTCTGCAGAGATTATATCGATGGGGAATCTATTTGATGGTGCTGGGGCTCTACTTCGAGCCGTTTGAAGGGGGAATCAAGAAGGACCCGTCGACCCTGAGCTATTATTTTGCCACAGGGGGCCTGGCGGTGTTCACGCTGATCGGACTCATGATTCTGATCGACTTATTCAAGACACAGCGCTGGTGGCGAACGCTGATCGAGAGCGGTCAGAATCCGTTGATCGCGTACGCCGGCATCAACAATCTGATCCGGCCGCTGTTGGCATTGACGGGATTGGGAGCGTTGCTCGAGACTCTGTTGCCGACTCCGTGGCTGGGAGTCCTCCGCGGTATCATCATCACGTACCTCGTCGCTCTCAGCGCGGCGATTTTCACTCGGTTGAAGATTTTCTTGCGCACGTAGGAACGGTTTTTCCGACCCTCACCATCCCCTGCCGGTCGACGAGACGTCGACCCTACTGCCGGTTCTTGAAAACAATCCAGTAGGGGTCGGGTCCCCCGACCCTCATCACATCCCCTGCGGTCGACGAAACGTCGACCCTACTACCGGTTCCTGAGAACAATCCAGGGGTCGGGTCCCCCGACCCTCATCACATCCCCTGCGGTCGACGAAACGTCGACCCTACTGCCGGTTCCTGAAAACAATCCAGTAGGGGTCGGGTCCCCCGACCCTCACCATCCCCTGCGGTCGATGAAACGTCGACCCTACTGCCGGTTCTTGAAAACAATCCAATAGGGGTCGGGTCTCCCGACCCTCACCATCCCCTGCCGGTCGATGAAACGTCGACCCTACTGCCGGTTC
>CAYXMK010000166.1:0-5941 GCA_964465905.1 uncultured Ignavibacteriaceae bacterium
GAAGAGGAGGCTCGCTCTCACGCCGATGGATCCCTCGCTGACCGCGGGACTCGGCGGGCTCTACTTTCAGATGGGCCAGCGACCGACGGCAGACTCTCTCTGGCGCTCGATTCTGGAACGAGACCCGAAGAACACAGGGCTCTACCGCCTCGTCGCTTCACAGATGATCGAATACCGGCTGTACGAAGAGGCCGCTCGCATCTATCGGGATGCGCGTGTCGCAGCGGGTAATCCCTCGTTGTTCGCCGAGGATCTTGCCTCTCTGTATGCAGCATTGCTTCAATATGACTCTGCAACCCGCGAATACGTCGCACTCCTCAGCGCTTCACAGCGGCAGCCTGCGACCTCTCCCCAGCAGCTCGCGTATGTCCAGAGCCGCCTTGCATCCTTCACATTTCGTCCGGAGGGACTGCAAGCGGCACTGGGGGTCGTGCGGACAGAAGTCTCAGCCGATCCCGGCAACGCCCTCCTGCGCCGCCTGCTCGCCTGGCTGTTGATGGAACAGCGCAACTATGATGCCGCCCTGGAGGAATACCGAACCATCGACCGGCTCAGCAGTGGAAACGGAGCAGAGATCTTCTCCTTTGCCCAGCGAGCGGCACAGGATCGCTCCTACGGCGTCGCCGCTGCCGGATTCCGGGATGTGATGGAACATCCCGGCGCCAGGAGTCTTCATGCGCAATCCCGATTCGGCTACGCGCGCGCCCTCGAACAGCTCATAGGCTCTCCGGACGCACCCGTGGCGGATCCGCGCACCACCCCATCCGACACGGCCTCCCGGCCCGCCGCGGAGTCACCGCCGACGGCACAGGGAGTCCTGGCGTTGTACCAGTCTCTCGTTGCGGACTATCCTCGCACGGAGACGGCAGCACAGGCCCTGTACCGGATCGGCGTACTGCGTCACGAGCGTCTCTCCGACCTCGACGGCGCCCGATCGGCGTTCCAGGAAGTTCGGGAATCGCCTGCGGCAAGAGGTCTGGCGACAGACGCGTCGTTTCGCATCGCCGAGATCCTTCTGGAACAGAACAATCTCAGACAGGCCCGAGAAGAATACGGCCGCTTACGGCGGCAGCAGCAACCCGAGGTGCAGCAGCGCGCCGCCTTCGGGCTCGCCGAGCTGGAATATTTCGAAGGGCGATTCGACTCAGCGTCCGCGGCATTCTCGCGACTCACTGCGAACACCGGCAGCGACCTCGCCAACGACGCCATCGGCTACCTTACATTCCTTCAGGAAAATTCAGGAGCGCCGGACGCGCTGAAGGACTTCGCAGCGGCGGATCTCCTCACACGCCGGAAGCAGACTACGCAGGCCCTTGAGCGCTTTCGCCTGATTGTCTCGCACCACCCGTCTGCGCCTCTGCTGGATGAGGCGTGGATGCGTATCGGCGACCTCCTCGTGCAGCTGCAGAAGCCGGACACCGCTCTGGCCGCCTACCGGCTGGTGGCAGACTCGCTCCGGTTCAGCACCCTGAAGGACCGCGCACTCATGAAAGCGGCGGAGGTATTGGTATCCATGAAGCAGGATTCGGCAGCAGCCATCGCCACCTACGAGCAGTTGCTGACGCGCTTTCCATCATCGCTCTTCGCTGCCGAAGCCAGACGACGGATCCGCCTGCTGCGGGGAGATGTTTTCTGAACAAGCATTGGCTCCGGAGTTTCCTCCCCTCGGAGGTTGCGGCAATCAGGAGATTCCTCGCCGGAGAACTTCTGCCGGAAACGCATCGCCGTCAGAAATCCCCGGATCACTGTTGCATCACGGAACAGCAGTTGCAGAGCAGGACGAGAGACCGTCACATCATGACAGAGCATCTGCCCGTGGTCCGATGCTGTCGCACGCGCCTGCAGGAGCTTGAGCAGTTCCCTCTGCATCAGCCGCTGGCATCCCCGACCCGGATTCTCCTCAGAATGGCCGACGGCCTCGAGGCGCCGTCGTTCCTCGCGACAACGGCCGAATCATGGTGGAATGACCACGCATTGTTTGTCTTGTTCGAGGGATCGTTCCGGCAACTCCGTCTCAGTCCGGAGCCGGAACCCCAAGCTCCCGGCAAGACGCTCCAACTCTGGGAGTTGAGCGATGTGTATGAATTCTTCATTGGACCCGATGCCCGGCAGACGCGGAAGTACAAGGAGTTCCAGGTGGCCCCGGACGGGAGGTGGCTGGACATCGATGTCGATCGAAGCGGGTCCGAATCACATGCAGATCACGATTGGAGTTCCGGCTGCCGCTGTACCTCGCTGGTTGACCGTGAACGGAAGATCTGGCGCTCTGTGCTTCAGATTCCCTGGGAGTCGCTGGGCGCAGGACCGGATCACACCGGCGAATGGCACTGCAACTTCTACCGTGCCACCGGGCGCTTCCACGGCGACGAACTCCTCAGCTGGTCCCCCACCGGCTACGGCCCGCACTGCTTTCACCGGCCTGAACACTTCGGCAATCTCCTGATCGCCCCATGACGGATCTTGCGAACTCGGGTGTTTCCCCTGCGGGGCTGCGTGCATGCACAGGAATGAAGCGCGCTGCGATCCTTTCCATTATTTCCCAGATCCTTATTCTTCAACTTTCCACCTCCACACTCCCCCTGTTGTCCCAATCCCACCTTCTGATCCCCATGGACCTTACGCAGACGGATCATCTGAAATCGTACGGGATCGCCTTCTGGGTTCTGACCAAGGGAGGCGAGGTTGACTGGCTGCTGAACTACCGGGGCGGGTCGTTCATGATGGAGTACCGCGACGTGCTTGCGCGTGAGTGCCGAATCCGTGGCGTCCGGTTCGAGGGGCTGTCGGGACCCGAGGCCGTCAGCATCCTCGGAGAGCTTCAACGCGACGACAACAATATGGATGTCGTGCGGCTCGAAAAAGCCCCGAAGATCGCCGTCTATGTCCCCCCGAATTTCAATCCCTGGGACGACGCGGTCACGCTCGCCCTGGAGTACGCAGAAGTCCCCTACACGAAAGTCTGGGACGAAGAGGTGCTCGCCGGACGGCTGGCCGAGTACGACTGGCTCCATCTCCACCACGAGGACTTCACGGGGCAGTACGGAAAGTTCTACGCGAACTATCGCTTCGCACCGTGGTACATCGAACAGCAGACGCTCTATGAACGCGAGGCCAAGCGGCTCGGCTTCTCAAAGGTCTCCGAGGCGAAGAAGGCCGTAGCCCGCGCGATCAAGGAGTTCATCGGCGCAGGCGGATTCATGTTTGCCATGTGCTCCGCCACGGACAGTTACGACATCGCCCTCGCCGCGGAGCAGACCGATATCTGCGACGTCATGTTCGACGGTGATCCGCCCGACCCCAGCGCGCAGCAACGCCTGGACTTCAGCAAGTGTCTGGCATTTGAGAACTTTCGGCTCGACATGAACCCCCTTCGCTACGAATACTCGGATATCGACATCCCCCCGAGCGATCCGCCGCCGGTCCGCGATCCCAACACAGACTACTTCACCTTGTTTGAGTTTTCGGCAAAATACGACCCCGTACCCACCATGCTCGTGCAGAACCATGTTTCCATGGTGAAGGGATTCATGGGGCAGACCACGGCATTCAAGAAGAGTCTCCTGAAGCGGACCGTCGTCCGCCTGGCGGAGCGGGAGGGGACGGAGGAAGTCCGCTACATCCACGGGAATTTCGGGAGAGGTACGTTCACCTGGTACAGCGGCCACGACCCGGAAGACTACCAGCATGCCGTCGGCGATCCCCCGACCGATCTGAACCTCTACAAGAACTCGCCGGGCTACCGTCTCATCCTGAACAACATCCTCTTCCCGGCGGCCAAGAAGAAGCAACAGAAGACGTAGCGATCCCTGGGCAGACGCCACCGCCACCGGATGACCCGGTGCCTCCGGCCTTCTACCGCTCTGCAGCAAGATCTGCGGTGGCTGGAAGCTCCTTCTGAGTTCCGTCTTCCTGAAACACCTTCATGCCGACTTCACACTCAGCACATCGCTCTTCCAGGCAGTAGTGACGGTAAAGGTGAAGAGCTCCCTGCTGCAGCACCATCCGATCAACCGCGACTTTTCCCCGGAAGAGCTGCTGCTCCAGGAGTCGTATGATGCCGTTCTGGGCCAGGGAAGGATAGACTTCGAACGCTCCTTTGACACCCCGCTGAACCTTCTGTTCCCGGAATATGTCAGCATAGAGGTACCCCACCGGCAGAACCGTGTTGCAGATCAGATCGTCCGTTCTTGCTCTTCCGACTAGCGTCGTCCGCCGCCGTATGGGATGCTGAAGGTCAAGATGATCACTCCAGAATCCGGCAGCACGGAGCACCATGAGCTCACGCAGGGATTTCACTGTGTGGACTGGCTGCTGTTCGGACGCAAGAACCCGGACGAGGCGGCGGAACAGATCTTCGTGCAGGATCTTCCGCACAATCTGCACAGCCGCCGCCGCTCGGGCCGTCGGGAAGTTCATCGGCCGCGCAGGCGAGAACACCCAGTCAGCCGGGTGGATTTCTTCAATCCTCAAGACGTTCTTCTGGCTGGTCCAGAGCGCGCGGAGTCTTCGCACCCGAAGGCGCGCATCCCGCTCTTCTACCGACCGGATCTTTGGCAGAAGCCCGCCAGCGCCCAACAGCACCGCCTCCAGCGCTTCCTCACCGCCTGATCGCAGAACAAGAGCGGCATGGTCAAGCGTCACACTGCGAGCGAGTCGCAGGAACGGATCACGGTTCCGGCTGTATCCCAGTCCCTCCAGGAATCCCTCGTAGAGAATCTGGTCCCACATCCCGCGCGCCCTCAGGTGACCCTCGCGCAGATCGGGAAGGGGCGGGGGAATCTCCTGCGGATTACCGATGCGCACCCTTCGCATGTACGATCTCCACGGCTCCCGGAGCATCATCGTCCGCTCTCTTGCCAACTGGTGCAGACGCTCGCGAAATCTCCTCACCTTCACAGCAAACCGCTCTTCCGCACACTGAAGAAGAACTCTCTGCAGGAGTTCCGCGCTGCAGCTGCCGTTGCGCTCCCGACATCGAATCGACCTCTGCCGGAAGGACCGCTCGTCCAGCACGGTTCTGCTCCAGATCGTCTCCGGCAGATCCGTCAGGAAATGCTCAAGGACAAGGGTCGGAATCGCACGTCCGCACTTGGTCATGGTAGGAGGCGGCGGTTCCCGCGCCTCGAGCACGACGTGGAGGATCACCCGGTTGTAGCGGGGATCGTTCTGATGATGATGGGTAATCCAGTCACCGACATCGCGGTGGATCTCCACATCCCCGGCGAACGTCGTGCCGCCGATCCGAATCTTTGCACCCACGAAATCAGGTCCGCATCCTTCGTTGATGCGTCCCGCGGACAGAACCCGTACAGCCCTTCCGTCCGTCGTACAGAGAGCAGTCTGGTCCAGGTACTGACGGCTCCAGATATGCCTGAGGAACCGCTCGTGCATGCGGGGGAGATGATCTGCCATGTCATGCAGAGGCCGACGGAGAGGAACGAAGGCCTCTCCTGAAAGAAACGGAAAGTGGTTACAGAGAGGAAGGAAAGAAACGGTTCTGGAGCCGTTGGATGGTCGTGCGGAGTTGTTCTGCCGCCGAGCGCGCGGCAACGGCAAAATCCTCTCCTTTCGAGGCATAGAGCACGCCGCGACTCACATTGATGACGGCGAGGAGGCCGTCCCGGCAAGAGCCGAACCGCACTGCGGACGAGAGATCGCCTCCCTGAGTGCCGACGCCGGGAATCAGCATCGGCAGACGCGGTGCAAGGGCGCGGATGCTCTTCAGGGCAGAGGGGTGGGTCGCACCAACCACCAGGCCGATGTTCCCGCGCCGGTTCCACTGCTTCGCTTTCAGGACGATGCGTTCATAGAGCGGGCGGGAGCCGACCCTGAGCTGCTGGAAGTCGCGAGACCCCGGATTAGAAGTGAGAGCGAGTACAAACACCCCCCGCTCAGCATCCCGCGCCAACGGGTCCACGGAGTCGAAGCCCATCAGCGTCGG
>CAYXMK010000167.1:0-5926 GCA_964465905.1 uncultured Ignavibacteriaceae bacterium
AACGGCGCGGTTCATCCCCGCCGTGGAGTACATCCAGGCGAACCGCATACGCTATCAGCTGATCCAGGAAATGCAGAAGCTGATGGACACGATCGATGTCTACGTCGCGCCCCCCTTCGAAGGGGATAACCTGCTGCTCACGAATCTGACCGGCCATCCGTGCGTTGTGCTCCCCAACGGCTTCAGCGCCGAGGGTACGCCGACCGGCATCACGCTCGTGGGACGATTGTTCGGGGAAGGAACGCTCCTGGCGGTTGCGCAAACGCTGCAGGAAGCGACCGACGCCCATCGGAAGCATCCAGCACTTGAACCCCACGAGTGACATCGAGGCGCAACCGGCGAAGCGGCTTCTGACAACCATCGTCGGCTGCCCGAAGGATCTCTATGGAAACCACACCGCACCGTGATGTCCTCTTTGAGGAAACATACCTGTTCCGCCGCTCGTGGATCACGCGGTTCATTATGCTGATCTGTGTCGTCGTGATCGGAGCGAATGTCTACGGCCTCTACCTTGAGTACCTCATCCGGCAGATGATCGGCTCGGCTACGATGGCTATCAGCGGTGCGGTCATCGGTTCCCTCTCCATGATCGTGTTTACCGCCCTCCTCCTCTGGCTGGCGGTGGTGATGCGCCTGCACCTGAGAGTCTCAAACGATGAACTGCTGATCGAGCTTGCTCCCATCGTCCGGCGAGTGTACCATGCTGATGATCTCGCCGGATGGGACATCGTGACAGCCGGGGAGAACGATAATCGAGGGAAGCGTCCTGTCCGCTTCGCGATCGGCTGGGCCTCCGGGATTGTCGGCGGCGAAGGGGTCCGGCTCCGGTTGAGCGATGGGCGAACCTTGTCGGTTGATGTACACCAGCGGGAAGAATTTGTGAATGCCCTGGAGGCACTGCGGCGGCACGCCGCTCGGAACTGAGAAAGCCGGAAGGGCGCGCACGGACCACCTGAACTCGTACATCCCTCTCCCACGACGGGAAAGGAGGTGAACCATGGTGCTTGCGGAAGACGTCAAGCCGGGAACAACGCTCCAGCTCGAGGGGAAGATCCTGAAAGTGCTGGAAGTCGTCCGCCACGCGGGCAGCGGTCAGATGCATGGGTTCATCGAGCTGAAGATGAAGGACCTTCGATTCGGCCACGTGGTCGATCGACGGCTCAAGCACTCGGAGAAGCTCGAGGAGGCGAATCTGACGAAGAAACAGATGGATTTCTTGTATGCAGACGAGGCGGCGTGCTACTTCATGGATCCTGTCTCGTTTGAACAGACGGGAGTCCCAAGAGCCGTCATCGGCCAGGTCGAGCGGTTCCTGAAAGAGGGGATGAGAATCACCGTTGAGCTGCTGGGGGACGAACCGCTTGCCATAGATTTCCCCAAAACCGTCGAACTCAAAGTGGTTTCCACGGGGCCGGGGATCAAAGGGGGACAGGACAACACCCTGAAGCCGGCGGTACTGGACAACGGCATGGAAATCCTCGTGCCGCAGTTCATCGAGACGGGAGAGATGGTGAGGGTGGACACGGAAAAAGGGAAGTACATCGATCGGGTGCCGCTCCGGCACCTGTAGGAAAGCCGACCGGAAGAACGAGAGGAGGCCCTACACCTTCCAGAGAAAATCCCCGGTTTGGAGGAAGGTCTGGATCTGACGGATCGTCATCTCCGACTTCCTCGCGACAGCTTCCTCGGAATTGAAGGCGTTATGCGGCGTCAGGATGACGTTCGGGAAGTCCAGAAGCTCCCTGACGAGCCTGACATGCTCCGACTCGCCGGCCGAGGGATGCCGGAGTGCGGCGGCGAGCGAAGGCTCCTCGTCGAAGACGTCCAGCCCCACACCCCCCAGGTGCCGTTCCCGGCACAGCGGCAACAGGTCGATGAGCGGTGCATGCTCCCCCCGGGCGATGTTGACGAAGATCAGTCCTGGCGGTGCTCTCCTGAGCTTCTCCTGAGAGAAATATCCGCGGTTTTCGTTCGTCAGATTCATGGCGCAGACGATAACCTCCGCCCACGCAAGCCCCTGCTCTGCGGACACGTAGGAGACATGAGGTCGATTGGGAATGATGTCGACGCCGCGCACATCGAATCCCATACCACCCGCCACCTTCACAATCTCGCTGCCGATTCTTCCTACCCCCACCACCAGGAGCTTTGTTCCAAGGCATTCGCGGCCTGTCAGGCCGTCGCGGTCGAAGCGGGAAAACTGACGCATCTGCTGCGGCAACTTGCGGAGGAGTGCCGCTACGAGAAGGAGAGCATGTTCGGCGACGGCGCGGGTGGAGTATTCTTCCAGATACCCCAGCTTCGGAACGTCCGCAACCACGGCGCGGTACGCGAGGAGGTGGTCGTAGCCGGTGCTGCGGCTGAGAATCCCCCTGACCCTGGGGGCCCAGGTCTCGGGAATGATCGACTGCGTGCGGATGCTGATGAGCGGAGCCGGCGGAACGGTGTGCTTACTTTCCTGAATCGTGTCTGCGGTGAAGCCGCAGTCCATCGAATCGCCGATCAGCCGGCGGAGTTCATCCGTTTCTTCGGCAAAGGCCTCGTAGAAGTACGCGTCCATGTTCGATGACCCTTCCGTTACAGCCGTCTCAGCTCCCCGATCCCTCACGTTGCCTGCACTGCTGAGCACCCGTCCCGGGTCGGCAACGATGCAGTACGGCAAGGAGTACCACGGCTCAGCTTCGACCGGCAACACGATTATCAAAGTAGGGTATTCCGCCGCGACATTCAAGATCTACGCCAGGGGGTGCAGCTCCCGCGGCAGCCGCGGGATCAAAACCCCGTTGTGCAAGCGCGGAATGTTGGCTATCTTCTGCAGGCTGCCCACACTCTCTCTCCACGGAAAGGAACGTCCCATGAAGACCCTTCACCCCGCCCGCCGACTGCCGCTGCTTGCCGTCGCACTTGTGATTGCGTTGTCAGCTTCAGCTCAACAGAAGCAGCCGCTCACGATCGATAACCTCAGCGATCCGCTGCTGATGCAAATGTTCGGCACGCCGCGAGTCTGGTGGCTCGAAGACAACACCGCCCTCGTCTACGACACCCGGAAGCCCGTCCCCGAACGCACGCTGGAGAAACTTGATCCGCGCACGGGGAAGCGTGAGGTCTACCTCAACACGGCGCAGGCCGAAGCGAGTCTGAAATCCCTGTTCAGGGATCGGGAAGCGCCGAGGTTTTCGCCTGTTCCGGCATCCATCAGCCCTTCCGGGAAGTACGGTCTCTTCAGTTTCGAGGGAGATTTGTTTGTCCTTGATATTCCAGCAGGATCTTTCTTGCGGATTACCGAAACCCCCGAAGCGGAGAAATCGGCAAACTTCTCTCCCGACGGACGCAACATTGGATTTGTCCGCGGCAATGATCTCTATGTCTACGACCTGTCGTCCGGACAGGAAATCCGTCTGACCCAGGATGGGAGCCAGACCATCCTCAACGGCACGCTCTCCTGGGTGTACTGGGAAGAGATTTTCGGCCGCCAGGATATCGGCTACTGGTGGTCGAAGGACTCGAAGGCCATCGCCTTCCTGAGGACCGATGAATCCGAGGTGAGCGTTCAGCACTACGTGAACTTCGAGCCCTGGACCCCCACGGTCACGACACAGCGGTACCCGAAGGTGGGTGAGAAGAATCCTGCGGTTCGGATCGGGATCGTGGAAATCCCATCGGCACAGACCACCTGGGCGCAGATCGATCCATCGGCGTACGAGTACATCATTCGGGTCGACTGGCTGCCGGACAACCGGCGCGTCTGTGTTCGGACCATGAACAGACTCCAGACGGAGCTCGATGTCTACTTCGTCGAGCGCGCCACCGGTCGTGCTCGGTTCATTCTGAAAGACACGGACGAAGGGTGGATCAATATGTCGGATGATCTGTTCTTCCTGCAGGATGGAAAGCACTTCCTGATGTCATCGGAGCGGGACGGTTTCGAACATCTCTACCGCTACACCCTCGACGGAAAGCTGGTCAATCAGGTCACGAAGGGGGCGTGGGCGATCCGTTCTTCCGGGGGAGGGGCATTCTGGGTGCGCCGGGCAGTGACGGGCATCGACGAAAAGAACGGATGGGTCTATTTCACGGCGCTGGAGAAATCTCCGCTCGAGCGGCACCTGTACCGCATCCGTATGGACGGGAGCGGCATGAAGCGTTTGACGGAAGGAGACGGGACGCACTCGATCACGATGAGTCCGGACGCCCAGTGGTACTTCGACCGATACTCCAGTATTTCTACCCCTCCCTCTCTGACGCTCTTCGATGCGTCGGGAAAGAAGAAGAACGTGCTGGCCGAGCCGAACACGGCGGCTCTGCAGAAATTCGACATCCGGTTCCCGGAGCTCCTGAGCATTCCGGCGCGGGACGGCTTCCTGCTTCCCGGCTCCATCCTCAAGCCTGCTGTGGGCGAGCAAGCGAGAAAATATCCCGTCGTTGTGAACGTCTACGGCGGACCCTCGGCTCCGACGGTTTCGAACTCGTTCGGCATGGACATCCTGTGGGACAACGTGCTCCTGAACGAGGGATACCTGTCCGCGAAGGTGGACAACCGCGCGGCGACGGGCATCAGCAAGAAGCTCGAGAACCTGCTGGTGAAGCGGACGCCGGCAGAAGTGGAACTGAACGACCTGGTGGATGGTGTCCGCTGGTTGAAGCAGCAGCCGTACGCCGATGCCGAACGGTTCGGCATCACCGGATGGAGCGGCGGTGGTACGAATACCATCCTGGGGATGACGCGGTCGACGGAATTCAAGGCCGGGATCGCCGGAGCGGGAGTGACGGATTTCCGCTTCTACGATACGAAATGGGGGGAAGCGGCGATGAAGACCGAGGAGCAGAACCTGAAGGGGTTTGAGGATGTCTCACTCCTGAAGTACGCGAAGGATCTCCATGGAAAGCTCATGCTCGTCCATGGCACGCATGATGACAACGTGCACATCCAGAACACGTGGCGATTCGTGGACGAGCTTGTGAAAGCCAACAAACTCTTTGAGCTGATGATCTATCCGATGCGGAAACACGGCGTCGGCGATCCGGCAGGGCGGCTGCACTATCGAAAGGTGCAGATGGACTTCTGGAAACGGAATCTGTAAAACCGGCTGGCCATGCAGGGGCCTCGGTCGATTTCGCCGGTCAGGTGCTATCGGGCGGAAGGCCTCCGTCGATCTTCTGCAGTGCCGGATCGACGAGCGTTGTCTGCGGCGGATGTGCTCGTGGGTTGACGCTGGACTCCGGCAGTGCGTTGGGACTCGTTCGGCGCCTCAAAAGATGCACCTTGTGCCGGGGCCGAATCCCGAACAATGATGATGGGCGGCGGAGGGGGAATCAGGAGATCCAAGACGATGATCGCCTGATCCTCGACATGCTCGGGAGAGGGATCCGGCTCAATAGCCAGCTGAGTATAGCAGCCGATGAAGGAGAATACGACGACGGCAAGCACAGCCGGCTGAAGTGTCCAAGTCATCGAGCGTGTCATGGCGCGGTCCTTTAAGCATCTTCCCCCTGGGTATCATGTGCCATGCCTCAGAATCTTCGGGGATTTCGGGCATTTTTGACGGACTGACAGTCCCTGCTCCTGCCGGACTGTCCATTTTTCTGGTCAATTGAATCAAGGATTGTGAGATGAGGATCCCATGAGACTCTCCCTGCTCGTGTGCGCACTCGGTCTGACGTGTTCCATTGCTGCTGCTCAACCCTACGCCGGCACGGTTGCCGGCGTGGTGCGGGATGCGAAGTCGGACGAACCGCTTCCCGGCGTGAATGTGCTGATCATGAATCTGGAAGGAGCCGGCTCGGCGACGGACACGGACGGATCTTTCAGCATCGGCAATCTGCCGGTGGGGACGTACACCCTGCGTTTTTCCGCCGTCGGCTATCAGACCCGCATCCTGACGAACATCGTGGTCAGCACAGGCCGCACGACTCCCCTGCAAGTCCG
>CAYXMK010000168.1:0-5902 GCA_964465905.1 uncultured Ignavibacteriaceae bacterium
GTGTACGATACGATGGTCCGGATGGCGCAGGACTTCTCCATGCGGTATCCTCTGGTGGACGGGCAGGGAAACTTCGGGTCCGTTGACGGCGACTCGCCGGCGGCGATGCGGTACACGGAGGCACGGCTCTCCAGGATTGCCGAAGAACTGCTGCGGGACCTGGAGAAGAACACGGTCGACTTCGTGCCGAACTTCGACGACACGCTTCAGGAACCGTCGGTTCTGCCGGCGCAGTTCCCGAACCTGCTCTGCAACGGTGCGAGCGGCATCGCGGTCGGCATGGCGACGAATATTCCGCCGCACAATCTGAGCGAGGTGATCGACGGCTGTGTGGCGTACATCAAAGACGAGCAGATCAGCAGCGAAAAGCTGATGAAGTACATCGTGGCGCCGGACTTCCCGACGGGGGGCATCATCTACGGCTATGAGGGAGTAAAGGAGGCGTACACAAAAGGCCGCGGCAGGATAACGGTCAGAGCTCGAGCGTCCATTGAGACGGGCAAGGGGGATCGGCAGCGGATCGTGGTGACCGAGCTTCCCTACATGGTCAACAAAGCCAGCCTCATCGAAAAGATTGCCGACCTCGTCAACGAGAAGAAGCTGGAAGACATCTCGGACATTCGGGACGAGTCGGATCGCGACGGCATGCGCATCGTGATAGAACTGAAGCGAGATGCCACGCCGGAGGTCGTGCTGAATAACCTGTACGCGCACACGCAGATGCAGACCACCTTCGGCGTTATCATGCTGGCGCTGGTGGAGGGGCGGCCTCAGGTACTGACCCTGCGGGAGATGATCGAAAAGTTCATCGGGCATCGGAACGACGTGGTGGTGCGGCGATCGGCGTTCGAACTGGATGCCGCCGAAAAGCGAGCCCACATCCTCGAGGGCTACATCATCGCGCTGGACGATATCGACGCGGTGGTCAGACTCATCAAGCAGTCGAAGGATGTCGAGACGGCGCGGCTGGGATTGATGAAGAAATTCAAGCTCTCAGACATCCAGGCCAGGGCGATCCTCGATATGCGGCTGCAGAAGCTCACGGGGCTGGAGAGGAAGAAGGTTGAGGACGAATACCGCGACGTCATCAAACTGATCGAGCGGCTGAAGGCAATCCTGAAATCCAAGCCGCTCCAGATGAAGATCATCGAGGAAGAACTGCTGGAGATCAAGAAGAAGTATGGGGATAAACGCCGGACGGAGATCATCTACAAGGCCGAGGAGTTCAGTGTGGAGGATATGATTGCCGAAGAGGATGTGGTGATCACGATCAGCCACAGCGGCTATATCAAGCGGTACCCGGTTTCAGGCTACCGACGGCAGGCGCGTGGCGGGCGGGGTGTGACCGGCGCGGCGACGCGGGAAGATGATTTTGTGGAACACATGTTCATTGCGAGCACCCATAACTATATTCTCTTCTTCACGGACCAGGGGCGATGCTACTGGCTGAAGGTCTTTGAAATTCCCGAGGGCGGCAGGACGGCCAAGGGGAAGCCGATCTCTTCCCTGATTGCGAAGCCGGCCGAAGAGGTGATTGCGGCTTTCATCGCGGTGCAGGAGTTCGACGAGAAGCATTTCGTACTGATGGTGACAAGGAAGGGACTTGTGAAGAAAGTCCGGTTGTCGGAGTTTGCCAATCCCCGCCGGAGTGGCATCACCGCCGCGGGCTTGAGGAAGGGGGACTCCCTCGAGGATGCGAAGATGACGGACGGTACACAGCATGTCGTGATCGGCACCCACAAGGGGATGGCGATCCGCTTCCACGAGGAGGAGGTGCGGCCGATGGGACGTGCGGCTGTGGGCGTACGCGGGATTCAGCTGGGGAAAGGCGATCACGTGGTGGGGATGGTCACCCTGCGCCGGGGAAAGACGACAATCCTGGTTGCCACCGCCAGGGGGTATGGGAAGCGCAGCGAAGAGAGCGAGTATCGGGTCAGCCATCGGGGCGGGAGGGGGATTTTTACGGTGAAGACCTCGGAGAAGACCGGCGACATGGTGGCCATCAAGGAGGTCGTTGATTCAGACGATGTGGTGGTTGTGACTTCGAAGGGGATGGTGATTCGCCAGCATGCCGGTGACATTCGGGTTGCGGGCAGGAATACGCAGGGTGTTCGACTCATCAGGATGGAGCCGGCCGACGAGGTTGTTGACGTCGCGGCTGTGGTAGCGGAGGATGAGGAAGAGAACCGGATTGCTGCAGAAGTTGATCGGTCGGGGCGGCGGAGCGCTGAGAAGGGAAAACCGGCAGCAGAGGATGTCCGGGGAGAGGAGCCGCCCGCTGCAGAGGGTCCCAAGACGACGGCCTCACGGGCAGGAAACCGGCGAGCCGCCACAAAAAAGAAGAGATCCAGAAGTTGAAGCAGTATCAGCGCCCGGTCAGCCGGGCGCTGGCGTTTGGAGCCGGGGGCTACTGTTTCTTCTTGAAGATTCCCTTAACGGCGTCTTCAACCTTCTTTTTTGCAGCATCGGTCTGCTTCCGCTTCTCCTCCTCAATCCGCTGTTCCAGCTCCTTCTTCTTTGCTTCCGCCAGCGCCAGCTTTTCCTTCAGCAGTGCCTCATATTCCTGGATTCTCGCCTGCACCTCTTTCTTCTTCTGCTCGATCATCTGCTGGACCTCCGCGCGCTTCGCTGCGATCTGCTGATTCACGCGGGAGCGAATGTCGTTCTGAATGCGGGCAAGCTCCTCTCCCAGCACCCGCTGGATGCGGGAACGCAGCTGATCGTCGAGGTCGCTGGAGAATGCCGCATCGAGGGGCCCGGCGGTGTTCCAGAGACGAAAGGAAGCCCGAAGGGAGCTGATCTGGCCGAGCACCTCGCGGGTCAGCCGCTCAACGGTATTGCGCGGAGCCGCATCAAACACCAGGGACATGTTCCTGAACAGGAGGGCGGTCCGGGCGTCGAACCGGCCTCCGGGAAGCACAAGATCGACGTCAATATCGGCAACGGACTCGGCTATACGGGAGGGAAGGAATGCCGAACGTCCGAGGGAAAACCGGCCGACAGGGATTGACGTGACGGCAAGTCGGTATTGATCGAGAGACGTTTCACCGCGGCGGTCGAGGGAAGCGCGGAGGGTGAACGCGGCGCGGCCGGCCTGAGAGCCGGCGAGAGCGAGGACGGTGGGCTGACCGGTCAGGTCTTGATTGTCGGTGACGTCGCGGATGTCGCCGGAGGCGCTGAACACGCTTTCACCGGCCTGGCTTGCCGTACCTCCGGAAACATGGATGGTTCGAACCCAGAATTTCGGGTAAGCGCGCTCCACCGGAAAAGAGATATTCTGCCCCGCAAAGCGCGGCGGATTCTCCCTGGAGGGCTTGGGCCTGTACTTGCGGATCGTCGAGCCGGCAAGGTCGACGTACGCGAGATACGCCTTGGCCTCCTGCAGGAGCGAGGGTCCGAGAAGCAAGGTCGAGATGCCGCCGAGACTCAGATCTGGCAGGCGCGCCAGATCCTGAAGAGCTCGGATATCCTCGCGGAGTACGTCATCGATTGCCCCAAGACCGGCCGTCAGTTGCTGAACATCGGCCGTGATGGTATTCTTCCGTGTCTGGAACGACTGATTGAGCTCTTCAACGGCCCTCGACGATTCACCGATCTTGCCCACGGCGGCGGCGAGGGCTTCGACGGATTTCAGCTCATTGATATTGATGCCGCGGATGGAAGTCTCCACACTGCGCAGTTTCTCTTTTCCCTGATTTACATCGGCGAGGACAAGGTTCCAGTTGTCGCCGAAGGATTGCGCGAGCTGTTTTAGCGAATCGAGATGCCGGACGGACTGAAGGGATCGGAGACTCAACAAACTGTCGAGATTGAGCTGGCGCCGGAGGTTCTCAAGGTCAAAGACAGGGGCATCGCTGGTTCGCTGTGCGACGTATGTGCTGATCTGTCCCGAGAGACCCTCTCCCTGCTGTTCGGTTGCGGGGGGCCGGCGGAGAGAGCCGTCTGTTGCGCGTGCGGTTCCGAGGAGGAGGGTCCGGACCTCGATAGAATCAATGATGTATTTGCCGCGCAGAAGCTGGCCGAAGTTCATCTTGAAATTGACGCGCCCGGTTTCGAAGAGATTCTTCCAGGGGTCGCGGGGAGAGGCGACCTGGAGCCGTTGAAATTCCATCCCGAGCGGGGAAAGCGACAAGCGGAGGTCGTCGATTTCGACCTTTGCTCCCACCAGAGATTCTCCGGCAGTCTCCAGACCGGCCTCAACCCATCGGTCCAGAAAGAAATAGAGGACCACAACAAGAAGAACCAGCGGTACAAGCACGAAGTAGACAAAGTTCTTGCGCACGGCTATACTCCAAGATCTCTGATCGTATGGTACCATCGAACGAGAGCGCTCTTGCTGAGAATCTGGTAGATCTTCCACTTCTCTACACGGGCTCCGATGTGTTGACGGTACGCCACCACGAAGCTCTTCATCCCGAAGTACACGAACGGTGAAAGAATCGCAGCTCCCACAAAACTACCGAGGACGACGGTGTTATAGAAACGCGTGAGCGGTGCAACGGGGGCGTTATAGAGCGAAGTCCAGATTGGCCTCAGGGCATCAACGTCGACGAGCAGAAGGTATCCAAGCCGGTGGAACAGCGGGTCGATGAGGTATGCGATGAGGGCAAAGAGCGTGGCACCGAGAAACGCCGCGCTGAGGTTGACGTTGATGATGAGGATGAAGATCCAGACGGCGAGCACCTGCAGGGAGAGGTGGGGTGAAAGACCGGCAATGGAGCCGAGGGCAAATCCTCCTGCGATCTGCGCTGGCGTCTGGCCGGCCCTCAGGATTTTGAAGAAATTCGAGAGAATCTGAAGCCAGAACATAGCGACATCCTTCTCTATTCACAGACATTGATGCGTGCGGGCAAGATACGGGTTGAGGACTTCGGATTCAAGGACTCCAGGATTCCGGTCGGCAAGAGTGCAGGGCTACTACTTCCGAATTTCTGCATCTGTGCATTAGGCGGGGCGGCTGTACGCGGAGGAGAGACCCCGCCGCTCGACATCTATCGAGAAGATGCCGGTACCCATCGGAGGCTTGTCTGAGCTCATGCGGCGCGTGCGGTGCCCTGGAGTGGCGCGGGAGGCAGGCGCGGGGATCTCCAGGCGAGCGCATATGACCTTCCTGAGAATTGTCGGCTGGAACAGACCACGAGCTTACGCACAAGAATCGGCGATAGTTCGCTTGACAATCAGCGTGCAAAGGGCTACTTTTTCCAGAGTGCTTCGGTCCTGATTCCGCAGAGGCGGACCGACCATGCGCCTGCGATCCTCCCATCCTGCCCCAGCTGACTTCCCAAGCCAACTCAGCAACATACCACTTGGCTCCTCCAGTTCGAGCGGTAATCCACCACGGTTTTTCAGCAGCTTCCCAAGGGTTCTCATGAACGCTCCTGTGCATTTCCTCATTTGCACACTTTCCCTTTTCACACTCTCCCACTTCCTGGGCTGTCCTTCCACGGTTGAGCCACCAGCGCCCGATAACCGTCCTGACACCACTTCACATGATTTCGTGTGGCGGATTGACAGGCTTGGAGAATACCCCAGCTACCTGAACGACGTGTTCATCATCGACGAGAACAACATCTGGGCGGTGGGGGAGATCTATGTGAAAGATGGTACGGGGGAGTATGTGTCCTACAATGCTGCACAGTGGAATGGGCAGGGCTGGAACTTAGTCCAAGTGTTGTTCTACACCTTCTGTGGTCAGCCAAGCACTGGCTCGTACGCGGCACGTGCAGTTTGGTCCTTCAATGCGCGCGACATTTGGATTGCCTCGGCGAACTCTCAGATTGCAGTTATGGATGGAGGCACCCAGCGTGAGATTATGTGTCTTCCTGTTTCGGTGTCGAAGATTTGGGGCAACAGCAGAACTGATGTCTACACAGTTGGCCCGCAGGGGCAAATTGCCCACTTC
>CAYXMK010000169.1:0-5888 GCA_964465905.1 uncultured Ignavibacteriaceae bacterium
GGATCGGAGTGGAAAGAGGGAGGGAGCGCGTCGCGTTGGCGAGGCGCTGGGGGTTCTGCCGGAAAACGTCAGCCTGCGGCTGGATTCTACTCTCTATCTGGATGTTACCGTTCTGATCGGCAAAGACTATCCTTCATTGATTCCGTTTGTCCTGCAGACTGGACAGGAGGCGAAGCGTTGACATCCCGCATGCTTGCGCGCGCCATCGCCGGATCGGCGATCGGCAAAAAGGCCACTGATGTCATCCTTCTGGATCTACGGAAACTCGAGGCTCCTGCGGAGTTCTTCGTCCTCTGTACAGCAGATTCAACCACGCAGGTGCGAGCTGTTGCTGAGGAGATCCGATCTACGATGAAGAAAGCCGGCATCTCTCCCTGGCACGCCGAAGGGCTTCAGGCCCTGAGCTGGGTCCTGATCGATTTCGTCGATGTCGTTGCTCACGTCTTCCTCAAGGAATCCCGCGCCTTCTATAATCTGGAGCGTCTCTGGGGAGACGCGCCGCGCATTCGCGTTGAAGACTCGATCGGCGGTCCGGTATTCACGAAATCCGTGCGTGGCCGCCGTCGCTCGACCGCCCCTGCCGCCCGAACAGGGGGGAAGGCCAGGAAAGCAGCGCCATGAGAGGGTATCTCGACACACGAGTGCGATCCGCTCTTCGCACCGTCGGGCTCTCGGACGCGGTCGACATCGTCTTCGAGAAGCCCAAGCTTGCAGTGCACGGCGATATGACAACCAACGTCGCCTTGACGCTGGCGAAGGCCGTCGGCAGGAGTCCGCGCTTGCTGGCGCAGGAAATCGCCGCATGCCTCGTCCGTGAGGATCCCTATCTTGCCTCTGTGGAGGTTGCCGGCCCCGGCTTCATCAATTTCCGTTTCAAGCCCTCCTTCTTTGCGGATCGGCTGGCGGGTCTGCTCGCCCAGGGGGAGCGGTTCGGCCGGACATCTCGGGGTGGGGGCAAGAAGACGCAGGTGGAGTTTGTGAGTGCGAATCCGACGGGTCCCCTCAGCGTCGGTCACGGACGGCAGGCGGCGATCGGTGATACGCTGGCAAATCTGCTGGAATGGACGGGCCATCAGGTCACGCGGGAGTACTACTACAACAACGCCGGTCGGCAGATGCGCAAGCTGGCTGAATCGACGTTTGCGCGCTACCGGCAGCTGCTCGACCCGGAGGCTCCCTTTCCGGACGATGGTTACCAGGGAGAGTACATACGGGAGATCGCCCGGGCCCTGAAGGAGAAGCACGGGACCGGTCTGGCGGCCAGGGACTCGGAGGAGGTTCTCCAACTGTGCAAGTCCTTTGCCGAGCAATGGCTCTTCGAAGATATCAAGGCCGTTCTCAAGCGGATGGGAGTCATCTTCGACGTGTTCTTCAACGAGGACTCGCTCTACACGTCGGGAGCGGTGGAAGACGTTGTGAAGGAGCTCCGCCGTCTGGGCCTGGCGTACGATCAGGAGGGAGCGGTCTGGTTCAAGGCGACGGCCTTCGGTCTGGACAAGGATCGGGTGATCGTGAAGAGCACGGGGGAACCGACCTACCGCCTTCCCGACATCGCGTACCACAGGGAGAAATTCCGCCGCGGATTCGAGCTGATCGTTGATGTCTTCGGGGCGGATCACATCGCCACGATTCCTGATGTGCTGGCGGGTGTGAAGGCGCTGGGGTACGACGCTGATCGCGTGAAGGTCGTGATTCACCAGTTTGTCACCCTGCTGCGGAACGGCGAGCAGGTGAAGATGTCGAAGCGAGCGGCGAACTTCGTGACGCTGGACGAGCTTCTTGACGAGGTCGGGTCGGATGCCGTACGGTTCTTCTTCCTGATGCGGTCGAATTCGAGTCATCTTGAGTTTGACCTCAATCTTGCCAAGGAGCAATCGGAGAAGAATCCGGTCTACTACCTCCAGTACGCGCACGCCCGCATTGCCAGCATTCTCCGCTTTGCGGCATCGGAAGGATTGGGGGGGGAAGGGACGGATCTCGGCTCCGTTGAGCAATCGGCACGTCTCCTCCAGGCGCCCGAAGAGATCGATCTGCTCAAGCTCTTGCTGGAGTTTCCGGACCAGGTAGAGGCAGCCTGCACGGCGCTTGAACCGCACCGCATTCCGGTTTACCTGCACGATGTCGCCACGGCGTTCCATCGCTTCTACCATGAGCACCGTGTCGTCATCCCGGAACGCGATCTCGCTCGTGCCCGGCTGGCGTTGTGTGAAGCCACGCGCCGGGTCCTCGCGAACGGGTTGAGCATCCTCGGTGTGTCGGCTCCGGAGAAGATGTAGGCGCAGCCGGCGCGGGTTGCAGGGGGGGTGAAAATTGGATATATTCTCACCTTGCACTTCTGCTCCGATCTCCACGAGAGTGCCTCTCTCAACGTGTCCAAGGTCATTGTCATAGCGAACCAGAAGGGGGGTGTCGGCAAGACGACCACGGCGGTCAATCTTGCCGCCAGTCTGGCCGTTGCGGAGAAGCGCACCTTGCTGGTGGACATCGATCCTCAGGCGAATGCCACCAGCGGCGTGGGCATCAGCCCTCCGGCGGGCAAGACGATCTACCAGGTGCTGATCGACGGCATGGAGGCCTCGTCGGTGATCGTGGAGTCGCAGGTTCCCTTCCTTGCCGTGCTCCCCTCTCACATCAACCTCGTGGGGGCGGAAATCGAGATGGTGGAGATGGATCAGCGCGAGCGGCTCCTCGAGGGGGCGATCCGGCCGGTCAAGGAAGAGTACGACTTTGTCATTGTGGACTGCCCCCCCTCGCTCGGATTGTTGACCCTGAACGCCCTGACGGCTGCTGACTCGGTCTTGATTCCGGTGCAATGCGAGTACTTCGCGCTCGAGGGGCTCGGACAGCTCTTCAATACCATCAACATGGTGAAGAAGAATCTCAACCCCGTTCTGGATATCGAAGGGGTGCTGCTGACGATGTTCGACTCGCGTCTCCGGCTCTCGAACCAGATCGTCGAGGAGGTCCGCCGGTACTTCGGCGAGAAGGTCTTCGGCACGATCGTTTCGCGCAACATCCGCCTCAGTGAAGCCCCGAGCTTTGGTCAGCCGATCATCCTGTATGACGCGATCTGTTCGGGCACCCGCAACTACATGGAGTTGGCGAGGGAACTGCTGGCTCGCAACGAAAGCCTTGTACCGGCGTCAGCGCCACCACTCTCTCCGCCCCATCATCCTGAATGACAGCACAGAAGAAATCCGTGCTCGGCCGAGGTCTCGGCGCTCTGATCCCGAAATCCCCTCTCAAGGAGGTGAGCATCCGGGGGGGCGACGTGGGACGCGATGCCGGAGGAAGCGGTGTCATTGCCCGGATTGATGTGGACCAGATTCGGCCCAATCCCTATCAGCCGCGGTCGGAGTTCGACCGTTCGACCCTTGAGGAGCTCAGTCGGTCCATCCTCGAGAAAGGGGTCATTCAGCCGATCACCGTGCGTCGCTTCAACGGGGAGTACCAGCTCATCAGCGGCGAGCGCCGGTTGCGGGCGGCACAGAAAGCCGGCTTGAGTGCGATCCCTGCGTACATCATCGAAGTCTCTTCCGACGAAGAACTCCTCGAGCTGGCGCTGGTCGAGAACATCCAGCGCGAGGAACTCAATCCGATCGAAATCGCCTCAGCGTATCAACGGCTGATGTCGGAGTGCCATCTCACCCAGGAGGAGGTGGCCGCGAAGGTCGGGAAAGAACGCTCCACCGTGGCCAATTTTCTCCGTCTCCTCAAGCTGCCACCGAAGATCAAGGAGGGCCTCCGCAAAGGCGTTGTCTCGATGGGGCACGCGCGAGCCATCATCAATCTCCCGACCGAGAAGGAGCAACTCCGGCTCTTTGAGAAGATCGTCCGTTCCGGATACTCTGTCCGAACGGTCGAGCAGATTGCGCGCACAAAGAAACCGGCGGCGGCACGGAAGCGGGAGATCCCGGCAGAGGTTCACCACGTGGAGGGGAAACTGCGTGAGGCGCTGGGAACGAAGGTGCACGTCCGCAGCAAGGGAAAAGGGAAAGGGGAAATCGTGATCGAGTTCTACTCGCTCGACGATCTTGACCGGCTGCTGGATCTTCTGACGGGCCGGTAGCGGGCGACGTTGCACGCAGTTCTGGTCCTCCATTCGTTCACTCTCACAGGATGACAGGCATGGGAATCAAGAAGGTGTTGACGGAAAAGGCGCCTGCCCCGATCGGGCCGTACAGTCAGGCGATCGTCATCGATGGGTCGCTGGTGTACACGGCAGGGCAGATTCCACTGGATCCCGCGACGGGATCGATCATGGGAGGGGACATCAAGCTGCAAACGCGCCAGGCTCTCAACAACCTCGGTGCGGTGCTGACCGCGGCAGGAGCTTCATTCGAATCGGTGGTGAAGACGACGGTGTTCCTGAAGGACATGAACGAGTTTGCCGCTATGAACGAAGTGTACGCTGAGTTCTTCAGCACGCACGCGCCGGCCCGCAGCGCGGTGGAAGTCGCGCGGCTCCCCCGTGATGCGCGCGTGGAGATCGAGGCAGTTGCGATCGTTGAGCGGTAGGCGTAACGGTTGCGTGTCATGCGTTTCCGCATCTGTGCGCAGCGTGGTATCCTGACGTTCCTTCTTCTGCTTGGCTGTGTTCGCCTGCCCGCGCAGGAACTCCGTACGCCAGAACTGCGTGCTCTGTTGACGGGTCCCCCGGCGTCTCTCGCGCTGCGTCCGGACGTGTCAGAGGTCGACGATCCTCCTCTCTCCTCGCCTTCGCGCAAGGCAAAATCACCGGCTCTCGCTGTTCTCCTCTCTGCCGTCCTGCCCGGCATCGGCGGACAGGCATACACCGAGCAGTACTGGCGGATTCCCGTCTACGGGGGATTGTTCTACTGGTTCGGCCGGAACTACGTGAAGGGGAATGACCTCTATAAGAAGTACGGAGCTCTCTACGCCGAGTCGGTGGCACTCGGCGTGAACGGCGGACTTGGCGACAGGCTCTATCGGAGGCTGCGTGATTTCTACGTGAATGAGAGGGAACGATTTGCGATGTACATCGTCCTTACGTATGTCGCGAACATGGTGGACGCGTACGTCTCGGCAAGTCTCTCCTCGTTCGACGTCGGAGAGAGCCTTACCGGGGAGCAGGGGATCCGTCTGCAGATCCTGATTCCCATCGGCGGATCTGGCCGCCGGTGACGTCGAGGAGAGCTTCTTCAAGCGCAGGGAAACGGAACTCGTAGCCGCCTTCGAGGAGTCGCGAAGGTATTGCTCTCTGTCCCTTCAGCAGAAGATCCGCCATCTGCCCCAGCACCCCCCGAAGAACCAGCGCAGGCACCGGTGCCCAGCACGGTCTGTTCAGTACGCTTGCCAGGATCTTGCAGAATTCCCTCATCCTCACGATGCCCGGCGCAGTGACGTTGAACGGTCCGGATTGATTCTCGCGGGTGAGGAGTGACCGGAGGGCGCCGACAACGTCGTCGATATGCACCCACGGAAACCACTGCCTTCCGTCACCGAACCATCCCCCGGCAGAGAGCCGAAACGGCAGGAGCATCTTGCGGAATGCGGGTGCTTCCGGAGCCAGCACGAAGCCGATGCGGGGCACCACGACACGAATGCCGCTTCGTCCAGCTTCCCGGGCGGCCGCCTCCCACTCCCTGCACACGTCGGCGAGAAAATCCGTGCCAGGAGGGTGATCTTCCGTCACGTCCCCTTCGGGAACGTGCCCGTAGTAACCGACGGCGGACACGTTGAGCAAGACCCGGTTCGGCTGCCGTGATGCCGCCATTGCACCCACGAGGGCGCGTGTGGTGTGCACCCGGCTCAAACGAATGAGCTCCTTCCGGCGGCGCGACCACCATCCTCCTCCCACCGATGCACCGGCGAGGTTCACGACAGCGTCGGCCTGGCGGACTTCCTGCTCCCATGCTCCCCCGGAC
>CAYXMK010000170.1:0-5871 GCA_964465905.1 uncultured Ignavibacteriaceae bacterium
GAATTGGAAGTTAGGGGTTCTCCGCCTGCGGCGGACAGGGACTCCCTTCTGGCGCACACCAGCGTTTGAGGTCCCGCCTGACGGCGGGATTCTCAATTCGACGATGAAGTTGGCACACACCGCCAACTTCAGTCGAATTGGAAGTTAGGGGTTCTCCGCCTGCGGCGGACAGGGACTCCCTTCTGGCGCGCGGGAAGTTGGGAAATGGTGAAGTGGAAAGTAGTGTCGTTCTCCATCCGCACACCTGATACTTCTGGTTGTGAACGAACAAGTCCGATGCGCAATCGGACTTCGCAGTTCCTGCACCTGTAGCTCAATTGGATAGAGCACTTGACTTCGGATCAAGTGGTTGGGGGTTCGAGTCCCTCCAGGTGCACGGGCATTTGACACCTCTGCGCGGCCCCATACCCGCTTGCGGCCGCCAGGAGGCGCGGGCCCCCGTCTTTCTGCGGTGGATTCATCTTGTTCCGGCAATCTCGCGAGTACGGCTGTCCTTCACTTCCTCCCAACAACCGTGAGGGCCACCCCATGAGCCCCCTGCGCAAGCTGTTCACACCACTGGCAGACTTCTTCAGCAAGTACCCTGCCGTCCTCTCCGGCTATATCATCTACGCGTATCTGTTTATCGCAACGATGGATTTTTACCGGAAGGTCAAGGAGGCGACGCACACGCTCTTTGATTACGTCCAGAACTTCGACGCCCTTCTCTGGATGTGGCTGCTCGCGTGGGCGCTGGTCAAGGTGATGGAGTACCGATCCCGACTGAATGAAGAAGAGCAGCGCCGCATGGAACATGAAAGGCAAGCGGAAATCCACCTGGTGCAGCTGCAGACGCTGAAAGAGGTGATCCGAACGCTTCAGCACGACATCAATAATCCGCTCGCCATCATCGTTGCCTATGCCCATCGGGTGGAGAAGGTCTCTCATGAGTCCCCCGACGTGCTCGCCAGCATCGCCGAGATCAAGGGTGCGGCGGAACGGATCAGCAGTCGGTTGACGGACTTCTCCCAGGCCGAGGCATACGTGTCCGTTCCTTCCCCGGTGGGTCAACTCGCCGCCCTCCCGTCGCGTCATGACCCTTCATGAACAGTGGATGCGGCAGGCCCTCCGCGAGGCGCGCCGGGCTTTCGAGCAGGACGAGGTTCCTGTCGGGGCCGTGGTCGTCCACAACGACCGAATCATCGGCAAAGGCTTCAACCAGACCGAGCGACTGCAGGACCCGACGGCCCATGCCGAGATGATCGCCATCACCGCGGCGGCCAATCACTTGCAGTCGCGGCGCCTGGAGGGGTGTACCCTGTATGTCACACTCGAGCCCTGCGCGATGTGCGCCGGTGCCATCGTGCTTGCTCGAATCCCGGTCCTCGTGTTCGGCGCCTACGATCCGAAAGCCGGCGCCTGCGGTACGCTCTTGAACATCCCGGAGGACCGACGGCTCAACCACACGACGCACGTGGTGCCGGGCGTCCTGGACCGCGAAAGCGAGGAACTGCTGAAGGGATTCTTCGGAAGGGTACGGGCGGTGCGGAACCCAGGGGAACCGTAGCGATAGCCCCGCTCACAGGGCGGCCTGAAGCTTCTCCGTCCTGTCCGCCAGACGGAGCTTCTCGATCAACTCCTCGAGATCCCCATCCATGATGTTCGCCAGGTTGTAGAGGGTCAGGCCAATCCGGTGGTCGGTCACCCTGTTCTGCGGGAAGTTGTACGTTCTGATCTTGTCGCTCCGGTCGCCGCTCTTGATCATCGACTTGCGCTGGGCCGCGACGCTGGCGCTTTGCTCCTCCAGCTTGATCTCATACAGCTTGGCGCGAAGCATTTTCATGGCGCGCTCGCGGTTCTGGAATTGAGACCGCTCCTGTTGACAGGCAACAACGATGCCGGTGGGCTTGTGGGTGATGCGGACGGCGGTCTCGACTTTGTTCACGTTCTGCCCCCCCTTCCCTCCCGCGCGGAACGTGTCGATCTGCAGATCGGCCGGGTTGATTTCTACTTCGATATCTTCCACCTCCGGAAGTACCACCACCGAAGCGGCCGACGTGTGAACACGCCCCTGTGCTTCGGTCTCGGGCACACGCTGCACACGGTGAACGCCGCTCTCGAACTTCATGAGGCCGTACGCCTCATCCCCCGATACGGCAAACGAAACCTCTTTGAATCCCCCCTTCCCCGTTTCGTTCCAGTCCAGGAGCTCTGCCTTCCATCCCTTGCGCTCGGCGTACCGCGTGTACATGCGATATAGATCGGCCGCAAACAATGCCGCCTCTTCCCCGCCCGTGCCGGCGCGGATTTCCATGATGAAGTTCTTGTCGTCGTTCGGGTCACGCGGAACGAGGAGGAGCTTCAGCTCTTCCTCCAGCCGCGCCACCGCGTCGCGTGAGGCATCGAACTCCTCCTGCGCCAGCGCCTTCAGGTCGGCATCCGACGCCGTCTCCAGCAGCTCACGACTCCCCGCAAGGTTCTGTCGCGCCTTTCGATACTCGCCGTAGGTCTTTACAATCGGCTCCAACGCGCGCAACTCCCTCCCCAACTCACGGTATCGCTTCTGGTCGGCAATGATCGCAGGATCGCTCAGAAGGCGATTGATTTCCTCCACTCTCTCAACCGTTTTGTCCAGTCTGTCAAACATGGATCATCCGACCTCGCTTGATGCCACCTCGGCATACTCCACGACCGCCGAGAGGCCGGACAGTGTCCCGCCTTCCGCTTCCACTGCCTCCTCCTGCCCCAGGGCAGACCGAAGGGCGACCAGTGCCACCTCCAGCTGGGCATCGTCCGGTTCCTTCGTCGTGATCGTCTGCAGCCAGAGGCCGGGGGCAACCAACATTCTCCCCCACCACGTCCCGCTGTTCCGTGCTGAGAACTTGATGGCCTCGTACGACACGCCGCCGATCAAAGGAATCAGCGGCAGGTGCGTTACCAGCCGCTGCCAGATCGTCAGCCCGCCAAGAACCTCCAGAAGGAGAGCATCAAGCACGCTGAAGGCAAGAATCGCCGCGACCATGACAATGAGGAGGAAGCTCGTGCCGCACCGCGGGTGGAAGCGGCTGCGACCGCGGGCCGAATCCACCGTCAGCGGCCGATTCAGCTCGAAGGCGAAGATCGACTTGTGCTCGGCTCCGTGGTAGCGAAAGAGACGGCGGATGTCCGGCATCAGGGAAATCAGGCCGAGGTACGCAAGCAGAATCGAAATCCGCACCACACCTGCCGTCAAGTTGAACGCAAGAGCAGTTTGCTCAATATCGAACAGGTACGTTGCCGCCAGCAGCGGCACCACGAAGAACAGCCCCACGCCGAGCGCTAGGGCGACGAGCAGTGTCAACGCCAGCATGGCGCGCGTCTGCGAGCGGCGCCGGGGTGCCGGAGAAATCCCGTCACCGTTGTTCTTCGATGCAGCGGTGTGTGCATCCTGCGCCGCAATGTCGGCCGAGAAATTGAGCGTCGAGATGCCGAGGTAGAGCATGTCGATCAGCCCCACGGCTCCCCGGAGCACCGGCCACCGGAGGCATCGGTGCCGCTCGGTGAGCGGAGTGTACGGCTGGCGCTTGACGAGGATGCTGCCGTCGAGACGGCGCACGGCCGTTGCCACCCGTCCGGGCGCGCGCATCATCACTCCCTCAATGACGGCCTGACCACCGATCTGCATCGGCTGCGCGGCATCGTACGCCGGATTCGTCGGCTCCCACTCTGACGGGTGTTTCACCGGTGCTCTCTCTCCTCGTTGTCGCAGGATCTTTCTCTGGAATGTACCAAAGAATCGACGGGGGTGCAATCAGCAGAACGACGGTTCCTACCGCACCACGACCATCTTCCGTGTAGCCACGAAGTCCGGTGTGACGAGTCGATAGAAGTACACGCCGCTGGCGAGGCAAGTGGCAGAGAGGGTGACGGTCTGGCGTCCCGCGGGTCGCTCTCCGTTGGCGAGCACCGCTACCTGCCGCCCCAGGGCATCATACACGCTGAGCAGTACCGAGACCGGACGGGGAAGGTCGAACCAGATTTCCGTGGAGGAACTTCCCCCGGCCGCGGGGAAGGGATTCGGGAAATTCTGGTGGAGGGCAAACGCCTCCGGAACCACGGGGGGAGGAGGAAGAGAATCGTCGACGGGACTGAGATATGCTCGGACATAGAAATCGCCGGTGCTGGCGTACATCGTCCGGCCGGCGGTCGGCTGACTCGACAATGACAGATAGCTGGAGAGGGTTCCCTGGGCGCTGTCGCGCCGGAGCAGGGGATTGGGAGCCCCCGCGCCGTAGATCACCTGCACAACGAAATCCTCTGCAGACGAGATATTGAAGGAACGGAGATCCACTCGAGTGGCCAGAAAAGAGGTGTCCGCTACGCTGAACGAAACGGGCTGACTGCCCATGAGCGATGCGGCTCCCAGTCCGGTCAGGAGATTCGTTTCCAGACTGAAAGCACGATTGACCTTCCTCACCAGCAGTCGGGCTGATCCCTGGGTCTGGAACCAGAGACGCACGCTGTCCACTCTTCCTCCTTCCACGCCGGTGAACACCACAAACGCCGTATCGTTCTGGCGGAAGAGATTGTTGGGAGATGTCTGAGTTCGGCCATCGTCCAGTGCCAGCTCGAGGACGGACGACGTCCGTGAGCGCCCGGATGCCTCCAGCACGTAGCTGGCTGTGCCGGACGAGGCATCGTTGCGGACACTCAAAATCGCCTCCGCACGGTCGGAACCAGTGAAATCGAAGAGCCGGTCGCTTCCAGCCGAGACCGACGATACTGTGGCACCAACGTCCGCGTACTGAATCAGGGTACCGACGGGCGAGCCGGTCGTCAACGAGATGCGCAATCTCAGAGTGTCGAGCGCGCGGAAACGGAGGTAATCGCTTGCATAGGCCTGAAGAGAAGATTGATTCAGGGAACCGCGCGCGCCGAAGTAGTCACCGGCCAGCCGGGGCTTTCCTCCCACCGCGCCGAGATCGACGTAGCCGTAGGCGGCATCAACGGAACGATCCTGAAGAATGTTCGCCACGAGGAAGTTGGCGACCGTTGACCGGAGGTTGACCTCCAAGCCCGAGAGAAACGCGGCATTGTCAAAACCCGAAGCTCCGGACAAGGGGTTCTGCGTGAGCTGGCGGGTGAAGCCCTCGCCGTATTGCTCCGCGAGGTAGAGCGTCCAGAGCGCCGCACGGCTGTAGTCGGCAAGCTCCTGGCTCCACGAGAGGAGAGCCGTATTCGGGTTCGAAAAGTAGAGTGACGGGCTTCGGAGGCCATATCCACACAGATACTCGGCGTACTCGGAAAGTCCCTCGTTGAAGAAAGAGATTTCCCAAGGATCGTAGTTCCAGTGAATCAGATGCTGGAACTCATGTGCGAGCGTCGAGAGGGGGCGCTGGGGATTGCGTGTGCCGTTGAGATAGATTCCGGGGTAGGAGTCGATGTACAACATGTCGCGACGGTTGCTGAAGGCGACCGAGCTGGTTCCGGGGTCAACGTCGACGCGATAGAAATAGCCGGCATAGAACGCCCCCGATCCGTTCCAACCGTCTTTGATGTCATAGATGAGGAAATGCGTCTTCCCATCCCCGCCTCCTTTGACGAAGTTGCCGTCCACGTTCGGCGGATTGCCGTAGTACTCGCGGGCAAGCTCCAGAATCCCCTTTGAGGGATTGCGGGAAGCCGCCGGAGTTCTCTCCTCCAGTGCGCTCAGAATACTGTCGACCTCCGCCTGTGTCACATGCGGCTCCGGACTGCTCGTCAGCTCGGACACAGCAACCCAGACGTAGCTCATGGCCCCGATGGCTCTCAGCTCAGCGCGCGTCGTATCGAAGCTCTCCGAGACGAAATTGTACGTCCAGAAGACATGCTGATCGCCGATCTGTGCGGCGGCCGCCGGTGCACCGAACGACT
>CAYXMK010000171.1:0-5835 GCA_964465905.1 uncultured Ignavibacteriaceae bacterium
AATGAATCCCCAGCCGTAGGGATTCGGGAGCAGGGCTTTGCTGTCTCCATAGAAGAGAGAGTCCGTGTGCTGAGCCCGGATGCCCGCCTCCGCACACAGCACAGCGGCAATCGTAACGAGCAGTCGTCTCATTGCGCCTCCAGTTGATTGTTCTCGGTGTTTCGCTTTTCCTCCATCATCTCTCCATCTCCCGCTGAAACCACGTTCTCATTCCCCACGACATCGGAGCCGAAGGGCCTTCAACACCCCGCCGCACCCTGATCATTTCCGCAACAATACTGACAGCGATTTCCTCCGCTGTGACGGCACCGATGTTCAGTCCGATCGGGGCATGAACACGCTTCAACAGGTCAAGCGGCACGCCGGCGTCCCGGAGTGCAGCGAACGTCGAAGCCACCTTCTTCGCACTGCCGATCATGCCGATGTAGCGCGCCGGTGTTCGGACGGCCAGTTCCAGGATTTCCCGATCCAGCCGATGCCCACGGGTGACAATAACGATGGACGTCGAGGGGCCGATCTGAAACTGCTCAAAGGCCTCGGTGAATGGAACCGCTTGCGTCCTCGTGGCATCGGGAAAGCGGCCGGGACTCGCGAATTCTGCGCGGTCATCCACCACCGTCACCGCAAAGCCCGCCGTGGAGGCAATCCTCGAGACGAAGCGCGCGACATGCCCCCCACCGAAGATGAAAAGGGATTGAACGGGGGGGATGGGATCAAGGATCACTTCGCCGCGCGACCCGGAAACACGCTTGATGCTCTCGGTGCGGAGAGCCGGTTGAAGCCCGTTGTTGAATTGGTCCCCGGACACGCCGACGCGTTCGAGCATCTCCACAACCGTCTGATCTCCTCCCCGCGCAGCGACATCCGCACCGACGGCGGTTCTCCGGATGACATTCCGATCCAGCCCAAGCGTACGGACAAGGAGACAGGTCTGACCTTTGGCACGCATGCTCTGGAGACGAGAAAACATCGGTTCATCAGAGCTATCCAGCACTTCGAAGAGCACCTCAACACTGCCTCCGCAGATCATCTCTCCTTTGGTTACCTCTTCGTCAAGGTCATATCGCCGGACGCGGCATCTCTCCCCACCCTCCAGCATCTGCTTCCCCTCGGCAACAACGCTCGCCTCCAACACACCGCCGCCGACCGTCCCCCGCACGCCGCCGCTGAAAGATCCAAGGAGGATCTTGGCTCCTGGCGGGAGGGGGGTTGAGCCGGACGACGAGATGATCGTCGCCAGCAGGATCCGTTCCGTCTGCTGAAGTCCGGTGAGGATTTCTTCGTAGATATCGGTCATAGAACGCTACGCGGACCCGGTGAAAACCTGCGGAAACAGTGCATACCAGGCCGCGGCCTTGACGAGATGATCAATGGGGATCTGTTCCGTTGCCATATGCGCATAGACTTCATTGCCCGGCCCGAACCCGATGCACGGGATGTTGTGCATCCCCATGATGGCAACGCCGTTGGTACTGAAGACCCATCGGCCGATGGCTGGCGGCGTGCCGAAGAGCTCAGTGTACGTCCGTATCCCATCGCGGAGCACCGGGTGATCTTCGGGCAGAAGCCATGTGGGAAAAAACTTCTTCGTCGGATAGGTCAGTCCCCTCCAGCTCGGTACGGCATACTCCAGCACCACCACCTCGGCTTCCGCCTTCTTCACTCCCGGAAGCTCCCGGATTTCCCGCACAGCAGATTCCAGTGTATCGGTTGCCGCCAGGCGCCGGTCCAGGTGGATGGTTGCGGAATCAGCAACAGCGCAGAGCGATGGCGAGGTAGAGCGGATTTCCGAGATGGTGACTGTTCCCTTACCCAGAAACGGTTCGCCGCTCAGCCGGTCGTTCAGTTTCTCGATGTCCTGGATGATCGGCGCCATTTTGTACACGGCATTCACGCCCCGCTCGGGCGCTGAGCCGTGGCACGAGATCCCCTTGGTGTGTACTTCGATCTCCATGCGTCCGCGGTGTCCGCGATACAGCGAGAGATTCGTCGGCTCGGTGATCACCACCACGTCGGGCCGGAGTTTGTCTTCGTTGATGATGTACTGCCAGCAGAGGCCATCGCAGTCCTCTTCCTGAACGCTTCCGACAACATAGAGTGTGTAATCACCCTCCAGGCCGAGCTCTTTGACCAATCCCCCGCCGTACACAATGGAAGCGAGAGCTCCTTTCATGTCGCATGCGCCACGGCCGTAGATGATGCCGTCCCGTTCATCACCCTGAAAGGGGTCAATACTCCAATCCGCCGGGTTCCCCACATCGACGGTGTCGACGTGCGCATCCAGCGCAATAATCTTTCTCCCCTTCCCGATCTTCCCGATGATGTTTCCCATCGGGTCAATCGTTACCTCGTCATAGCGGAGGCGTTCCATTTCTTTCTGGATTCTGCGGATCACCTGTTCTTCCCGAGAGCTCAGGGATGTGATCGCAATCAGATCGCGGAGGAACTTCACGATCTGACGTTCCTTCTTGGCTGCTGCGGCAAGGATGTGTTGGTTCATGAGGACGCTCTCCTCTCGGCTGCCATGCTGTTGAACGCCGTAATCAGCCGGTCGAACTCCTCCACCTCGTCCTCAAACAGTGCGCGCCAGTACTCCGGATCCCACTGCGCGGCAAGCTCTTCGACGCTCTTCCCCTGCTGTTCGACCCAGGTGTAGTACTTCAGGTTATGGATCGCCTTCCGGTCATGGTACCCGAGCTCCTTGAAGTAATCGATCCCCTGGTGGAGCAGCGGACCCGCCAGGTCGGCTGCGGCCTGGAGAGGGGAATAGGAGCCGTGTTCATTCCGCAGTTCATCGAGTCGCGAGCGGTAGAGCTCGACCGAGTCGGTCCAGACAGTCATCACGACGTCACGGGGACCGAGTTCGAAGTACTTTGCCGTCTTGATGGCGGCAAGGAGGTTGCCGATGCAGGAGATGCCGAGGAGGGAGAGGTCTTCGATCTCCGCCGTCGGCAGGCCGAGTGATTGCAGCTGCCGTTTCCCTTCCGGCAGGTTGAAGAGCCGCAGGAGCCGCATGCAGTCTTCATCATCAATGGCTGCGACGGCGTCCGTGTTGCGTACGTTATGCACCCAGGGAACATGCTTGTCGCCGATCCCTTCGATGCGATGGGCGCCGAAGCCGTTCATGAGCAATGTCGGACATTGAAGTGCTTCCGCGGCCACGATCTTCATGTGCGGGAAGCGTTTCTTGAGAAAGTCTCCTGCGGCAATCGTTCCCGCGGAACCGGTTGCGGAAACGAACGCAGCAAGGGAGTAGGCATCGCCGAGTCCGCAAAACACCTCCTCGATGGCAGGGCCGGTGATTTGATAGTGCCAGATCGGATTGCCGAACTCGTCGAACTGGTTGAAGATGATGTTGACCGGGTCCTTCCTCAGTTCCCAGCATTTATCATAGATTTCCTTCACGTTCGACTCACAGCCGGGTGTGGCAATCACCTCGGCGCCGATGTCGCGGAGCCATTCAAATCGTTCCCTCGACATTTCTTCGGGGAGGATGGCAATCGCCGTGCATCCGAGCAGGGCACAGTCGAACGCTCCTCCGCGGCAGTAGTTTCCGGTGGAGGGCCAGACCGCCTTATGCCTTGACGGATCGAATTCGCCGCTGACGAGCCGCGGCACCAGACAGCCGAAGGCAGCGCCGACCTTGTGAGCTCCCGTCGGGAAGTACTTACCGACGAGTCCGATAATACGCGCCTTCACACCGGTGATGGGCGGAGGGATCTCCAGAGCATTCACGCCCCCGAAGAGACCGGTCTTCACATCGTTCTTCCATGTGATCCGGAAGAGGTTGAGTGGATTCACATCCCAGAGACCGACGTCCGGAAGGCGTGAGGTGATGGAGGGGGGAATGAGCTTCGGATCCCGGAGCTGGGCAAACGTCGGGATCACAATCCCGCGCTCCCTGCAGCGCGCGGCGGTTGCCCGGACAGTATCGGGATGCAGTGCTGTGATGATCCTTGACATGCAGGAGTCCTAGAGGATACTCGGAACGTTGCGTTTGAGAATGCGCTTGAGTGTTTGGATTGGCTTGGGGACGCGCGTCAGAAAGATTATGGCAGCAATCACAAACGGCTTGTACCCGGCTTCTCGATAGGTATCGAGCCGGTATGTCTCAAAGATTTCCCGGGAGACCTCTCCGCGCTCACAGCTTACGCCTGAGATATCTGCCGGCAGACAATGCATATAGAGCGCGCGGCCTTCGCGGGTGATCTTCATCTTCCGCTCATCACATTCCCAGTCCCGATGACGGGCGTTGTTGGCAAGGCATTCCTTTTCCAGCTCGACGAGGCCCGGCCGGTCATTCCGGTGCAACAGATCCGTCCTTCGCTGCATGACCCGGAATGGCGCCCACGATTTGGGGTACACGACGTCCGCCCCCTCGAATGCCTCCTCCATGCTGTTGACGACGTTGAAGGACCCTCCGAGCCGCGCGGCGTTCTTCTTCGCCACGCTCAGGACATCCGGCAGGAGATCGTATCCCTCCGGATAGGCCAGAGATACGTCCATCCCGAACCGCGTCATCAGGCCGATGATCCCCTGCGGAACGGACAGTGGTTTCCCATAGCTGGGGGAATAGGCCCACGTCATGGCGATCTTCTTGCCGCGGAGATTCTCGAGAGAGCCGAAATGCGCCTTGAGCTGCAGGAGGTCCGCCAGCGTTTGCGTCGGGTGATCGACATCGCACTGGAGGTTGATGACGCTCGGCCGCCGGTGCAGTACATTCTTCCGGAATCCTTCCTCGATCGCGGCTCCGACCTGCCGCATGTACGCATTTCCCTCGCCGAGGTACATGTCGTCGCGGATCCCGATCGTTTCCGTCAGAAACGAGATCATGTTCGCCGTCTCGCGCACGGTCTCCCCGTGGGCAATCTGCGATTTCTCCTCATCCAGCTCGGAGAGGCCCAGCCCGAGGGCATTCACGGCAGACGCGAAGCTGAAGCGCGTCCGTGTTGATTTGTCCCGGAAGATTGAAATCGCAAGACCCGTGTCGAAGGTCCGGAAGGAAACACCGGTACGGTGCAGATCCTTGAACAGTTCGGCGATCAGGAGAACCGCCCTGATGTCATCATCGCTCTTCTCCCACGTCAGGAGGAAGTCCTGATGGTACATCTTCAACGTCAGTTTCCCGAGCTCGGCGACGGTGCGGCGGACTTGTTGTGGTCTCATACGGTTCTTCTGTCTGTGGCTGCGGCCGGGAGCCGAAGCATGATGGAATCACACAATCGCGTCAGCCCGTGTTGGGTATCGGCATCAACAGGCTTGTCGCCCGGGAATTCATTCCCGCGCAGTGCCTCTTGCCGCGAAGCTCTGCGTCGGGTTGGTGACCCGACCGACCTTCGCATCGACAATCCTTACGCCACGACCCGCATCTCGATGCAGTCATCCACGGGGCAGACATGTTCACACAGACCGCAGCCGACACACCGGTCCCAATCCACCTTCGGTACCCGGTGAGGCCGCTGATCAATGGCCATGTGCCCCCCGTCCCGACAGGCGACGTAGCACCGGTCACAGCCGATGCAGAGTTTCTCGTTGATATGGCTGCGCACGGTGCGCCGCGGCAACTCATCATGGGAAACGATGTTGGGAAGCGCCCGACCGACAATGTCGCGTGGAGAGCGGAACTGCATTTCCTCCAGATAGTGGGAGAAGCCGCTCTGCAGGTCTTCGATGATGCGGAAGCCGTAGTGCATGACTGCTGTGCAGAACTGCACGGCGCCGGCACCGACTGCCATGAACTCGACGGCATCGCTCCACGTGGACGCTCCGCCTGTTCCGAGGACGGGCAGATCGACGTTCCGGGCGATCTCGGCAATGGTGCGCAGTGTAATCGGC
>CAYXMK010000172.1:0-5835 GCA_964465905.1 uncultured Ignavibacteriaceae bacterium
GGAAATGGTTGAAACGAGAGCGAAGTACTTCGGACAGCTTATCGGCGTGCAGTACGGCGAGCCCTTCTACTCTCCCGTACCGGTCGGGGTTGATTCACTCTTCGACCTGAAGCTCGCGGGCGGTTGACGTTCGCGCCTTCTTGATGGGAAACGTCCGTCCCCCCTGTTGGTTCGGGGAAGACACCGGGACCACGCAACGGAAGCGCCGGTGCTACGAAGAACTCCACTGCTCCCGCGACTGCGCTTCCCGGACCCGCCGCAGAATCGTCACCAGGAAGCCAAGGACCAGTGTGACGGTCCCCATCCAGACGAGATTGATCATCGGCTTGACGCTTGCTTCGACCACGAGCGTCTCACGCCGTTGCTGGACGGCCGGCGCCGGCGTCACCACGGAGAGTACGACCCTTGACCTGGAAGGATCCGACTGGTCCGGGATGATTCGGGAAAGAGCAAGAACGTATTCCTCCTTCCCCCGCGTCACGTACGAAGCCGGCACAAACTCCACCTCTCCGCCGCCGCTGCTCTTCATGCTGAGGAGCAGAGGTGACGACGTCCCCCGCCCTTTCTCCCTGACGGTGAGCATGGCACCGATGGTGAATCCTCCCCCCTTCACCATTGCGGTATGTTCCATCGATCCGAGATCGAAATCCTCGAAAACGATGGTCAGCTCTCCCACGGAGACCGGGACATTCTTCGACAATTCCAGTTCCTGCCGCCGTTCCGCCAGCGGATCCTCCAGCGAGATCGGAGCGACGTAGAAATCCTTGCTGATGAAGTTGAGGAGATCCGGGTACCGCATCAGACTGTTCGTGAACTCGCTGTAGTACATGACGGGCGCTACGTGGTGGACGCGGCCTTCCTTCTCCACCCGAACGGTGAACGCATACCGCTCCCGTTCCTTCTGTTCGTAGCCGAGGTACGTCAGCGTGTAACCGAGCGCCTCGACGGGCTTCCCCTGTTCCAGGGAGAGGGTCTCCTGTTCATCGTACCGCTCCGAGGTCACGAACCCGAGGAACATCAGGGCGAGACCAACGTGTGCGAGGGAACCGCCGACGAATTTCGGGTTGGTCAGGAGGATCTCGCGGCCGACCTTCAGATTCGCCGCAAGCGAGAAGGCGGCGCAGAAGACGAACAGCAGGATCAGGAAATCTTCGGATCCCATGAGCAGTACAAGTCCCGTCGCCGCAACGGCAAACGTGACCGGCAGGGCGACGCTCCTGGTCAGAGAACCGGCCTTCGAGCCCTTCCACCAGAGGAGTTGTCCCAGACCCGAGAGGAGCGCGATCGCGACGGCGAGCGGAAGGTTGGTGGTGACGTAGTAGCTCAGCTCCACGGCGGAGGCTTTCCCCTTCAGAAGCTGGGTGACGATCGGAGACGACGTTCCGATCGTCACAAAGAGCGCCACGAACGTCAGGGCACCGGCCCCGAGAAAGAGTGCAAACTCCCGCGAGAGTACCGTGTGTTCCGCTT
The DNA here is from genome assembly GCA_964465905.1 of uncultured Ignavibacteriaceae bacterium. GTDB lineage: Bacteria > Bacteroidota > Ignavibacteria > UBA10030 > UBA10030 > CAYXMK01. Next base: position 1,471 of record CAYXMK010000172.1, read on the forward strand.
TCTGCCGCGGGAGTTCTCTCCGCCGCGCCCAGAGGAGGCCAAAGCCGAGCATTCCGAAGAACGCGATGCTCGCCAGAAGCAGCCAGTAGACCCACATGCCGGGGTCGACGAAGGAGTGAACCGAGGTATCTCCCAGCACGCCGCTGCGGGTCAGGAACGTGCTGTAAAGAACGGCAATGTAGGCGGAGATGCTCAGGATGAAGTTCGTACGGACAAAGGTGCCGCTCTTCCTCTGGATGAGCGTCGTGTGCAATGCCGCCACGCAGAGGAGCCATGGAACGAGTGATGAGTTCTCCACAGGGTCCCATCCCCAGAAGCCACCCCAGCCGAGCGTCTCATACGCCCAATAGCCGCCCAGGATGATTCCTGTCCCGAGCATCATCGCCCCAAACACGAGCCATGGCGTGGCGACTCGGATCCATGAATGGTAGTCCCGCTTCAGCAGTCCTGCCACAGCATGGGCATACGGCACCGCCATGGCAGAGAAACCTATGAAGAGAACCTGCGGGTGAATGACCATCCAGTAGTTCTGCAGAAGCGGATTGAGTCCCTTCCCTTCGACCGGGATCTGGGCCCAAAGACTGCTGGCGGCGTCCAGGACAACGTAGCTCCGGAGACCGGCGGGGATGGGGCCGCTCCGCAAGAGCTCCTGGGGGAAGGATTCCCAGATGAACGAAAAGGGATTCTTGACGATGAGCATCAGACTCAGGAAGCCAAGAATCAGCCCGTACGGACTCAGGACCTCGGCTTCATAGCCCTTGCTGGATGCGTACCGGATCAGGAAGATTCCGATGAGTGCCGTGAAGAGCGCCCACAGCAGGAAGCTCCCTTCCTGGCCGGCGTAGAAGGTCGAGAGCAACAGCGGCAGGGGAAGGTCCGTGGAGCTGTAGTTCCAGACGTAGGTGTACTGAAACTGGTGCGTCAGAATCGCCCAGAGGAGAAGCAGCGCGGCGCCGCAGAGAGAGGCAGCGGCAAGGTAGTAGGCCGATCGCGCCAGCAACACCGGCAGTCCGATCGAACCCCGGTGCCGCCGGTAATACAACGCGCTCGCACAGAGGACAGAGAAGAACGCAATCTTGATCAGAACCGCGCCGACCGCTCCCGCCGCCATCCCGCCTCCTCCCTCACAGAGTCTTTTTCACGGTTTCTGCGGTTCCTTCGTACTTCGACGGACATTTCGTCAGCACTTCACTCGCGTGGAATCGTCCCCCCTCAAATCGCCCCTTCGCGACGATGCTCGTGGCAATCTCGAAGTTGTTGGGCATGGCGCCGTCCAGGACAACCTCCGCGATCCTGTCGCGGTCATCCTTCATGTAGAAGTGGAACTGAGCCTTCGCGTGGTCGAACCCGCTCTCCAGCTCCCTGATCCATTCTCCCTTGACCTGCGCTTTCTTGCCGCTCTTCTCAGCTGCAGCAAAATCCATGTACTCCACATTTGCTTCGAAGAAATTCATCGCACCCAGCACGAGGCCGATCACAACCACAATCCCACCGACAAGAGCCTTCCCCTTCATCTCGGTTCATCCTTTCTTCACGGTGCGTTCCAGATTTGCGATCCTGCGGTCGAGCCGGATCAGGTATGCCACGATGCCGGCCCACACGATCAGCACGACGCCGAGGACAATGTACATCTGATGTTCTGCCAGGAATTCCAGCATGGCTATCCTTCCGCTTGTTCACGTGTGAGCTGCTGCTCGAGTCGCGCTGCACGGATCCGGAGATCGAGCATCCAGACGTAGAGCAGGGTGAAACCGATCAGAGCGACGACAAAGAGCACCATCATGGGGGGAGACATCTTGAACTCGACAACCGGTCCGCTGCCGTCGACATCCCCTTTCGCACCCGGGTGAAGCCCTCCGACCATGCGGGGGAGGACGAAAATGAAGAACGGAACCGTCAGCCCTGCAATGATGGCGTAGACGGAGGAGAGCGTGGCGCGCCTCTCATCGGAATCGACCGCCGACCGGAGCGCGAAGTACGCGCCGTAGATCAGGAGGAGAATGAAGATCGAGGTTTCGCGCGGATCCCAATTCCAGAATGACCCCCAGTTGAACTTCGCCCAGAGTGATCCGGTCACCGTCGCCAGCACACAGAACATCAATCCCAGTCCGGCCGAGGAGACCATCTTGAGGTCAAAGTCGAGATCGCGCGTTCGGAGGTACCGAACCCCGAAGTAGAGCGACATGAGAAAGGCGACCACCGTCGTCCACGCAACGGGCACGTGGAAGAGAATGTTTCGTGCTTTCTCTCCCAGGCCCGGAATGACCGGGAACGTCAGCCAGCTCGCCGCCGACGGCGAGAGGGGTATGGCAATGCCACCGACGAGGACGATCGTCACCAGAACCACAGAGACGAATTTGACTGCCGACATGCTATTCCTTCCAGACGAAGTCGAAGAGAATCCAGGAACCGGCCGTCATCACCATCACGTAGGCAACGAGGACAACAAAGTCACCGTACGCAGCGGCAAGCGGCTCACCCGCGAGCGATTTTGCGGTGGCCCCCATGACCGTCATCAGCAGGACAATGAGAACCGGAAACGACAGCACGGGATAGAGCGTACCCCTCGTGTTCGCCTTGGCAATGATCGCTGCAATGATCGTCGCTGCAGACGCAAGGCCTGTGCTCCCGAGGAACACCGTGATCAGGAAGATGGCCGGCGACCGAATCTCGAAACCCGGAAACACCAGCAGCGAGAGCACCGTCACGGCCGCCACCATCGTGAGCGTCAGCGCGACGTTGAAGAGCAATTTGCCGAAATAGACCGCCGACGACGACGCCACCAGCTGAAGCGTGAGCGCGGTGCCGCGCTCCTCCTCGGCAACAAACGAGCGCCCGAGGCCCGACATGCCAGTGAAGAAGACCACGACCCAGAACATGCCCGCGAGCACTTCGCTGCTCGGCTGTTCCTCACGCAGGGCAAACATGATCACCGCCACCGCCGTGACCACGAACATCATCAGCGCATTCAGCGCATATCGGGTTCGCACCTCCGACTTCAGGTCCTTCGAAACCACAGCGTATGTGGCTGAAACTGCGCTCATTTTGGGCATTCCAAAATATGAAAAATCCCCCCGAACGGCAAGGCCGTGCTCGGTCAGGGGTCAGCCCAGGTGTATCCGCTCCGAGCACCACGCCGCCTCGTGAGCATCGTTCGTTGCAATCACGAGGAGCCCCGCTTCTTTCTGTCTCCTGACAACGTTCTCGACACCCTCGAGGCCCTCAGCATCCAGGTTGGATCCCGGCTCATCCAGGATCAGCACGTCGGGCCTGTGGAGGAGGGCAAAGACGTACTTCAAGCGCTGCTTCATCCCTGACGAATATGTCCGTACAGCGTCGGACCGGCGATGCCAGAGATTGAACTGTTCGAGGAGGCCCTGCATCTCTCGCAGGCCGTGGAGGTCCGTGGACCGCATCCGCGACAGCAGTTGCAGGTTCTCAAGCGCACTGAACTCGTCGTAGAGCTGGAGATACGGAGCGACGAAACCGATCCTGTGTTTCACAGCATGATCTTCCAGAACCTTGCCATGTTCCTCGTACCGCACGCTTCCTCTCGTCGGGGAAAGAACGCCGGCCATGATCTTCACGAGCGTCGACTTTCCGGAGCCATTCCTCCCCGTGATCGCCAGTGATGGAACCGAACCCGACAGCCGGACGGAGATATCCCGGAACACTGAGCGACGGTTGAATTCCTTGCCGATGCCGTCGAGATGGAGTTGAAGTGATGTCATGGAAGGACCAGGATCTTCCACCGGTATTCCGAACCTCCGACGGAGACAACAACGAAATAGACGCCGGAGGAAACGCGAGACCGCAGCTCTCGGGATGGAACAGAGACATACCGCTTCCCGAAAGATTCCCGTGAAGGGTACTTCCCTGAGTGAGCACGATCCAGCGACGGCGAGAGGATCAGAACATCCGCCTCTCCGGTCTCACCCCCCGTGATCGGCAGGAGGAGTTCAGGATGCAGCGCCAGGTTCAGGGGATTGGGGGAAGGCATCTCCTTAACCCCCGCGTCCGCACGCGTCAGCCCCGAAAGATACACCACGCGCCAATCCGCTGTTTCCTCGGCTTCGAGTCGCACCGTTATGCCGTTGTCCAGCTTCTGCACGAGTCCTGCCCCCGGCGCCGTGGAAATCGTCAGCGTGTACGCCGACGTGCCGCCGGACGTGCTGCGCGCCCCCGCAAGATCGACATTGGCGAGAAGGGCACTGATGGTGTCGGTGCCGGTGACGACGTTGTACGTCTGCAGCGACAGAGGATAGGCCTGCTGGGTCAGCGTCGTCGTTGTGCCCGCGTGCTGCAGCGTCATGTTGGGGAGGATGCGCGGATACCGGTGCCCCTCAGGATAGTAGCGCAGGGTAT
>CAYXMK010000173.1:0-5830 GCA_964465905.1 uncultured Ignavibacteriaceae bacterium
ACGCGCTACCGCTGTCTCATCAGCCATGCAGGAATGATCAATCTGGAATCGCAATGGGGGACCAGTGACGTGATCTACGGGCGGGAGCTGGCGAACGGAGGGCCGGTATGGGAGCAGGGTCCGGTATGGCGGGAGCAGAACCCGATACGCTATGCATCGCAGTTCCGGACCCCCATGCTGGTTTCGGTCGGCGAGAACGATTTTCGCGTCCCGCTCAATCAGTCGATTGAGAACTGGAGCGTGCTCCAGAGAATGCGCGTGCCGAGCAGGTTCATTGTCTTCCCCGAACAGAATCACTGGATCATGAAAGGGGAAGAAAGCCGGTTCTTCTACGAACAGGTGCATGAGTGGTTGAAGAAATACCTCGGGCCATCGGATGTTGAATAGGGAGCGGAGGATAGGTACATTGAGAGGGATGGACGCTTAGCTCAGACGGTTCAGAGCGCCGCCCTTACAAGGCGGAGGCCGTAGGTTCGAATCCTACAGCGTCCACAGCAAAGGTCTCGTCCTTCGCGTTCGCTCGGGACGGGATCCTCAGAAGGCCTACAACTCACCATTGTTCTGCCTCGTGCTTTAGCACCATCCTATCCTGTCACCACTCGTCCCATCTGACACCCTCCCGGTTCAGCCGGATTCTGTGGAAATAGTCGTTCCGATTTCTTTCCTTATGGAAGAAGGATACCGTGCTCTGAGGAGCGTTCACGTCAAGGAGGAATTCGAATGGATCAGGTTGATCTGTTCTTAGAGTCGCTCAAGAAGTTCTGGCTGACGTTCAGTGAGTTTCTGCCGCAGCTCGTTGCGGCGCTGGTCTTGCTCATCCTCGGTTGGCTGCTGGCAACACTCCTGCGGCGGGGCGCGGTGAGGGTCCTCAAACTCCTCAAGGTCGATGTGCTTGCGGAGAATTCGGGGATCGAGGACTTTCTGCTGAAAGGGGGCGTGCGGTTCACGATGGTGACGCTTCTTGCCAACCTCGTGTACTGGTTCGTTCTGTTCACGGTGATTCTGGCGGTTCTCAACACCATCGGTCTTCAGGTGGCGGCGGATCTCTTCAACAGGATCATTCTCTACATTCCCAATGTGGTGGTAGCGATCGTGGTGCTGTTGTTCGGGGCCTTGTTTGCGAAGTTCGTGCAGGGCATTGCCTTCGCTTACCTGAACAATGTGGGCATGGCCGGTGCGCGGTTCATGAGTCTCATTGCCCAGTACGCCATCCTCGTCTTCGTCGTGTCTCTTGCGCTGGAACAGCTGAACATCGGTGGGGAAATCCTTGTCTCCGCGTTTCAGATCGCTTTCGGAGCTGTCTGTCTCGCGCTGGCCTTGGCGTTCGGTCTCGGCGGACGCGAGTGGGCGGCAAAGGTCCTGGATAGCACGTTCAAGAAATAGCATCACATCGGCCATTCCGGCTGAATCGACATGATCATCGATTGCCATACGCATATCAACAACTACCACGATGAACAGGTGGAGTCGCTGCAGACGTGCCTGAGCGATCTGCAGAGGGAGATGAAGCGGAACCGGGTCGATACCGCTCTCGTGCTGACGTCGTACAAGGTCGCTCCCGGACGCCCCACTACGCACGAGGCGGTGCAGGCAACGCGTGCTCTCAAGCACCTGTTCGTCGTTGCTGGTCTCAGCTATCTCCACTTTCGTCCTGAAGAGATCGAGGACCTTCGACAGTACCTCAACGAGGGAACCGTGAGGGGTCTCAAACTGTACCCTGGCTACGAACCGTTCTATCCGCACGATGAGAAGCTGAGGCCGGTGTACGAGCTGGCGGAGGAATTCGACGTGCCGGTCATGATCCACACCGGCGATACGTTCAGTGCGCGGGGAAAACTCAAGTACGCTCATCCCCTGAACGTCGACGAGGTGGCGGTGGAGTATCCGAGAGTGAAACTCATCATCTGTCACCTCGGCAATCCGTGGTTTCGGGATACGATGGAGGTTGTCTACAAGAATGCGAACGTCTATACCGATATCTCAGGACTCGTCCTTGGAGATTTCACCGACCGCTTCGAGAGCTACATGGCGAAGCAGTTCCAGGAGATGCTCCTCTTCGGCGTGGAGCCCGACAAGGTGCTCTTCGGTACGGACTGGCCGATTTCGTCCATGGAATCCTATCTCCGATTCATGGACGAGGTGAAGATTCCGGAACGGGAAAAGTGGAAGATCCTCTACGACAACGCGGCCAAACTGTTCCGTCTCTCACCCGAGAACTCCATCATCAATGCCCGGAGCGGCCTCAGCGGACTGTTCCAGCACCGTGCCGGGAACAGTCTGAGGGATGCTGAGTGATCAGAGGGAGAAGCCCATGGCAGACCTGGATTTGAAATCGTTTGAGCGCAACGTGCGGGTGCGAACCCTCACAAGGGATGACTATGATCAGGTCGTTGCCCTCCAGCTGAAGTGCTTTCCGGGGATGAAGCCGTGGGCGAGGGAGCAATTTTTCAGTCAGATTACAACGTTCCCGGAGGGACAAATCGGCGTCGATTACAACGGGAAGCTGGTGGCTTCGTCCAGCAGCCTGATTCTCAACTTCGCGCTCTACGGCGAGTGGCACGGGTGGAAAGAGATCTCCGACGGCGGTTTCATCACGAACCACGATCCTGAGGGAAACACTCTCTACGGCATCGAGATCATGGTCGATCCCGAGTACCGCGCCATGAAACTGGCCCGGCGGCTTTACGATGCCCGCAAGCAACTGGCTCGTGAGAGGAATCTGATGCGGATCGTGATCGGCGGCAGGATCCCGGGATACGCCGAACATGCGGACAGGATGACGGCCCGGGAGTACGTGCAGAAGGTGATGGAGAAGGTTCTCATCGATCCGGTACTGACCACCCAGCTCGCGAACGGGTTCGTACTGAAGCGGCTCCTCCCGGATTATCTGAAGAGTGACGAGGAATCGCGTGGCTATGCCACGCTGCTCGAGTGGACGAACCTCGACTACGTTCCCGATCCCAAGCGCCGCTTCGTGGCGGTGGATCAGGTGCGAACCTGCGCTGTCCAGTACCAGATGCGGGAGATTCCGGATTTTGCGGCCTTCGGACGTCAGTGTGAGTACTTTGTCGACGCCGCATCCGACCACAAGTGCGACTTTGTTCTGTTCCCCGAAATGTTGACGACCCAGCTCCTGACGTTCCTGCGTCCCGAGCGCCCCGCCCTTGCCATGCGGCAACTTTCGGAGTTCACGCCAGACTACCTCGATCTCTTTTCGGGGCTTGCCGTTAAGTACAACGTGAATGTCATCGGCGGAACGCACTTCACCGTCGAAAACGACCGGCTCTACGACGTTGCGTACCTGTTTCGGCGGGACGGGACGCTGGGGAAGCAGTACAAGTTGCACATCACGAAGGATGAGCAACGGTGGTGGGGTGTCCAGCCGGGGGACAGCCTGGAAGTCTTCGAAACAGATCGGGGAAAGATTGCAATTCTTATCTCCACTGATGTCACGTTCCCGGAACTTGCCCGTATCGCCGTTGAACGAGGTGCCCAGATCCTGTTTGTACCGTTTTCTGCAGATGAGCGTTCCGCCTACCTGCGCGTCCGGTACTGCGCCCAAGCGCGATGCGTGGAGAACCACGTGTATGCCGTCATTGCCGGCAGTGTCGGCAATCTCCCCTCCGTGGCGAACCTGGATATCCGGTACGCCCAGTCGGGCATCTATACGCCGGCGGATATCCCGTTCGAACGGGATGCGATTGCTGCCGAATGCACTCCGAACACGGAAATGCTCGTGTTCGAGGATATGGACTTGGAACTGCTCAGAGTGGGAAGGAAATCGGGCAACGTGCTGAACTGGCAGGACCGTCGGAAGGATCTCTACGAACTGCGGTATCTGAACTCCGATGCGAAGGGCTGAAGTTCTCTAGGGGGCGGTAGGCCCGCCGGCGTCGTCGAGGGCCCGGTTCAACTCCTCCCACTCGTGATAGGCACGGTCGAGCGAAGCGCCGATGGCGCTGTACTCCGCGGTCCCTGATCGTGCTTGTTCCTCCTGCTTGTAGTACTCCGGATCCGCCAGGAGCTGTTCCAGCTCGGCTTTCCGGTCCTCCATTCGGTCGATCTCCCGCTCGAGGATTTCGAGGCGCTCTCGCAGGGGTCGGAGACGCCGGCTGCGCTCCTGCCGCTGCTGCGCCTCCAGTCGCTTCCGCTGCTTCACACCGGACTTCTCTGCGTTCTCCCTTCCTCCGCCGGCGTCCCCCGTCATCGCTTCTGCGCGCTCACGCCGTCTGCGTTCCAGGTATTCGCTGACCGTTCCGAGGTAGGTCCGCATTCCGCCAGAGGAAAACTCCAGCACCTTCGTGATCAGTGGATCGAGAAATGCCCGGTCGTGCGAGACGATCAGCAATGTCCCGTCGTAGGAGGCCAGCGCGGCCTGGAGGACATCCTTGGACCGCATGTCCAGATGATTCGTCGGTTCGTCCATGATCAGAACGTTGGCCGGCCGCAGGAGCATTTTGGCGAGTGCGAGACGGCTCTTCTCCCCTCCGGAAAGGACGCGGACCTTCTTGAAGACGTCATCCCCGTGGAAGAGGAAGGCCCCCAGCAGACTGCGCAGCTGCTTCCGGATCTCCCCTTCGGCAACTTCCTCCACGATCTCCAGAACCTCCCGATCCTGGTCGAGTTCCTCCGCCTGGTGTTGGGCGAAGTAGGAGATGACGACGTTGTGGCCTGCAATACGCTCGCCGCCGTCCAACGGCTCCACTCCTGCAAGAATGCGGGCGAAGGTGGATTTCCCTGCACCGTTGATGCCGACGACGGCAATCCGATCGCCCCGTTCGATGGTGCAGGTGAGTCCCGAGAAGAGCTGCAATGCACCGAAGCGCTTGTGGACATCCTGCAATCGGAGCACCGTCCTCCCGCCGGGGGGAGAGGGAGGGAACGTGAAACGGATTTCCTCTTCCGGCTGGTCCAGATCAATGGCGTCCATCTTTTCGAGACGCTTGATCCTGCTCTGCACCTGTCGGGCCTTTGTGGCCTTGTAGCGGAATCGCTCGATGAACTCCTGCGTCCGTTGCACCTCCTTCTGCCGGTTCTTGAGAGCCCGTTCCTGCAACGCGTGCCTCTCCGCGCTCAATCGCACAAAGTCCGAATAGCTCCCCGGATACTCTTCGGCTCCGCCGCGGCGCAGAGCGAGGGTGCGCTTCGTCAGGGCATCCAGGAACGCCCGATCATGCGAGACCAGGACGACGGCGCCGTCGTAGTTCCTGAGATGGTCTTCAAGCCACTGCAGGGACTCAATGTCGAGGTGGTTCGTGGGCTCATCCAGCAGGAGAACGGACGGTTCGCACAAGAGGAGTTTTGCCAGCTCGATGCGCATTTGCCAGCCGCCGCTGAATTCCTCGGTCAGACGACCGAAGTCGGAAGGGAGAAACCCGAGTCCCATCAGAACACGCTCGATCTTGGACTTCATCCGGAAGGCATCCGCTTCCTCGAGGCGGTGCTGCAGTTCACCCACGATTTCGAGCGCTTCCCGATACTCTTCCTCGGTGGCGGGCAGCCGCGAGAGCGCTTCCTGGGCTGCGGCAAGCCGCCGCTCCGCGTCGAGAATGGCGCCGAAGGCGGTCTCGACCTCCCCGTACAGCGTGCGGCCGGAGGTAGCGATCCCCTCCTGCGGGAGGTAGCCGACGGTCACGTACGATGCCTTCTGGAGTGAACCTGCGTCCGCTTGTTGTTCTCCCGCGATGACGCGCAGGAGCGTCGTCTTTCCTGAACCGTTCGGGCCGACGAGTCCGATCCGGTCGTGCGGACGGATGAGGAGCGAAAGGTCGCGGAAGAGAACCCGTTCGCCGAATTGTACCGTGAGATGATCGAGGAACAGCATGGCAGG
>CAYXMK010000174.1:0-5793 GCA_964465905.1 uncultured Ignavibacteriaceae bacterium
CGCTTCGGTGAAATGGAAGTCTGGGCGCTCGAAGGATACGGCGCTGCCCATGTGTTGCAGGAAGTCCTCACCGTGAAGTCCGACGATGTCGTGGGCCGCGCGAAGGTGTACGAGGCGCTGGTGAAGGGAGAGAACCTCCCCGAGCCGAATGTGCCCGAATCGTTCAATGTGCTCATCCGTGAGCTGCAGGGACTGGGGCTGGAAGTTAACATCGAGTGACCGCCCTGCGCCCCACGCTACCAACTGTATTTGAGACTGGAGGATTCTGATGCCTGTTCCAGCGCATGATGCAGCACGCAAGAGTTTCTCGAAGATCACCATCAGTCTGGCTTCGCCGGACATGATCCTCTCCCGTTCGCGCGGAGAGGTGACCAAGCCCGAGACGATCAACTACCGGACGTTCCGCCCCGAGAAGGACGGTCTCTTCTGCGAGAAGATCTTCGGGCCGGTGCGCGACTGGGAATGTCACTGCGGGAAGTACAAGAGGATCCGCTACAAGGGGATCACGTGCGACCGCTGCGGCGTCGAGGTGACGCAGAAGAGCGTCCGCCGCGAACGGATGGGACACATCACCCTGGCCGTTCCGGTGGTGCACATCTGGTACTTCCGCTCGATGCCGAGCAAGATCGGCTACGTTCTGGGCCTGTCGGCCAAAGAACTCGAGAAGATCATCTACTACGAGTCCTACGTGGTCATCAGCCCCGGAACCACCGGCCTGCAGAAGCAGGATCTGATCACCGAGGACCAGTACCTGGAGATCCTCGCCTCGCTGCCCGACGAGAACGACGATCTGGAGGACGACGATCCGAAGAAATTCATCGCGCGCATGGGGGGAGACGCTGTCAAAGAACTTCTCCGCCGCGTGGACGTCGAAACGCTCTCCCTGGAACTGCGCGCTGCCCTGACGGGAGATCTCTCCGTTCAGAAGAAGGGCGAGATCCTGAAGCGCCTCCGCGTCCTCGAAGCGTTCCGCAAGAGCTCCGAGACCCAGCCGAACCGTCCGGAGTGGATGGTGCTGGATGTCATTCCCGTCATTCCCCCCGAGCTTCGTCCGCTGGTGCCGCTGGAAGGGGGGCGCTTCGCGACATCCGATCTGAACGACCTCTACCGCCGGGTCATCATCCGGAACAACCGGCTCAAGCGGCTGATCGAAATCAAGGCCCCTGAGGTCATCCTCCGGAACGAGAAGAGGATGCTGCAGGAGGCCGTGGATTCCCTCTTTGATAATTCGCGGCGGGTGAACGCGGTTCGGAGCGACAACAACCGGGCGCTCAAATCTCTCTCCGATATGCTGAAGGGCAAACAGGGACGGTTCCGCCAGAATCTGCTCGGCAAGCGCGTGGACTACTCGGGCCGATCTGTCATCGTGATCGGTCCCGAACTGAAGCTGCACGAATGCGGCATCCCCAAGGATATGGCGGTGGAGCTCTTCAAACCGCATGTCATCCGCAAGCTCATCGAGCGGGGTCTCGTCAAGACCGTCAAGAGCGCCAAGAAGATGGTGGAGAAGAAGACGCCGGAGGTCTGGGATATTCTGGATCATATCATCGACGGTCATCCGGTGCTCCTGAATCGCGCTCCCACGCTGCACCGGCTCGGCATTCAGGCGTTCCAGCCCGTGCTCGTGGAAGGGAAGGCGATCCGTATCCATCCGATGGTCTGCACGGCGTTCAACGCCGACTTCGACGGCGACCAGATGGCCGTGCACGTGCCTCTCTCGTATGAAGCCCAGCTCGAAGCGCGGATCCTCATGCTCTCGAGTCACAACATTCTGTCACCGGCGAACGGCGCACCCATCGTGACGCCCACGCAGGACCAGGTGCTGGGGGCGTACTACCTGACGAAGTCGCGGACCGGGGACCTCGGTGAAGGCAAAGTCTTCTACTCTCCGGCCGAAGTGATCATCGCCCATGACCAGGGGCGGCTGGGACTCCATGCGCGCATCCGGGTGAAGGTGGGAAGCGAGTTCGTCGAAACGACGACGGGTCGGGTGCTCTTCAACCAGATCCTCCCTCCCGGCATGCCGTTCGTCAACGAACTGCTGAACAAGAAACGGCTCGTGCAGATCATTGCGGTCGTCTTCCGCCGGCACGGCAATCTGCTGACGGCCCAGTTCCTGGACCAGCTGAAGAATCTCGGCTTCTTCTACGCGACGAAAGGAGGCCTGTCCGTCTCCATCGCGGACGTCGTCATTCCGAAGGACAAGCAGGAGATCGTCGCGAAGGCGCAGAAGGACGTGGACAACGTCGAGGGGCAGTACTACCGCGGCTTCATCACGCACGGCGAACGCTACAACAAGATCATCGACATCTGGACTCGAGCCACCACCAGGATTGCCGACCGGCTCTTCGACGAGTTGAAGAATTCACGCGAGGGCTTCAATTCGCTCTACATGATGGTCGATTCGGGCGCCCGCGGTTCCAAGGAACAGGTGCGCCAGCTTGCAGGTATGCGCGGACTGATGGCCAAGCCGCAGAAAAGTCTCTCCGGAGCAACCGGCGAGCTGATCGAGAATCCGATCGTCGCGAACTTCCGTGAAGGACTTTCCATCCTCGAGTACTTCATCTCCACGCACGGCGCCCGCAAGGGTCTGGCCGACACGGCGCTGAAGACCGCTGATGCCGGCTACCTGACCCGCCGGCTGATCGACGTCGCCCAGGATGCCGTCGTTTCCGAGAACGACTGCGGCACGATTCGCGGCGTGCTCACAGGCGCGCTGAAGGAAGGGGAGGACATCAAGGAGCCCCTGGCCGAGCGGATCCTGGGGCGGGTCTCGGTGCAGGATGTGCTCGATCCGATCACCGGCAGCGTGCTGGTCAAGGCGGGAGAGATGATCGACGAGGAGAAGGCCCAGAAGATCTCCGAAACGTCCATCGAAGCGGTCGAAATCCGCTCGGTGCTGACCTGTGAGTCGCGCCGAGGGGTTTGCTCCCTGTGCTACGGAAGGGATCTGACGACCGGCAAATTGGTGTCCCCCGGCACGGCCGTGGGCGTCATTGCCGCCCAGTCGATCGGCGAGCCCGGCACGCAGCTGACCCTGCGGACCTTCCACACCGGTGGTACGGCGAGTCTGATTGCCTCCCAGTCGCAGGTGCTGTCGAAGTTCGACGGCATGGTGAAGTTCGACGGCATCAAGCTCATTGAGTACCAGAACGAGGGAGAGGAGCGGCTTGTGGTGTCGGGACGCAGCGGCGTCATCAACGTCCTCGACAAGGACAACCGCATGCTGACGAAGTACGATGTTCCCTACGGCTCGACGCTGCTGGTGAAGGATGAGTCGGAGGTGCAGAAGGGGCAGCTCATCTATGAATGGGATCCCTACAATGCGGTGATTATTTCGGAACATTCCGGCACGGTCAGGTACATCGACCTGAAGGAAGGGGTGACCTTCCGGGAGGAGCCGGACGAGCAGACCGGACACATCCAGAAGGTCGTCATCGACAGCCGCGAGCGCCATCTGATCCCGGCGCTGGCAATCGTGAACGCGAAGGGACAGAAGATCGCCAACTATCCGGTCCCGACTCGGGCGCACATGATCGTCGAGGATGGAGAGGAAATCCGGGCGGGGGAAATCCTGGTCAAGATCCCACGTGACATCGGTAAGACGCGGGATATCACGGGGGGTCTGCCGAGGGTTACGGAGCTGTTCGAAGCCCGCCATCCGAACGATCCGGCGGTTGTGACGGAGATCGATGGAGTCGTGACGATCGGCCAGCCGAAGCGCGGTTCGCGCGAGGTGTTCGTCCGGAGCCATGACGGCAAGGACACGCGCGCGTACCTCGTCCCGCTTGGTAAGCACGTGCTCGTCCAGGACAATGATGTGGTCCGGGCCGGCGAACGGCTCTCGGCCGGCGCCATCGACCCGCACGATATTCTGCGGATCCAGGGAACGACGGCGGTGCAGGAGTACCTGGTGAATGAGATCCAGGAAGTCTACCGGATGCAGGGAGTGAAGATCAATGACAAGCACATCGAGATCATCGTCCGCAACATGATGCAGAAGGAGCGGATCGTCGATCCCGGTGACACGCGCTACCTGGAAGGCGACCACGTTGACAAGAACCGGCTGCATGACGAGAACGAGTACGTGCTCGGGAAGGTCGTGGTGACGAGCAAGGGCGATACCAAGCTGAAGAACGGCCAGCTGACGACGAAGAAGGCGATCCGGGAGGTGAACGCGGACTTGAAGAAGAAGGGGAAGAAGGTGGCGGAGTACCGGGATGCCGTGCCGGCCACGTCGGAACCGATCCTGCTCGGCATCACGCAGGCATCTCTCACGACCGACAGCTTCATTTCTGCGGCGTCGTTTCAGGAGACCACGAAGGTGTTGACGGACGCGGCGATCGAGGGGAAAGTGGACTCGCTGCTGGGGCTGAAGGAGAACGTCATCATGGGTCACCTGATCCCAGCCGGGACGGGCCAGAAGCAGTACAAAGACATGATCGTTTCGGGCCCGACTGTCGCGGAAGTCGAGGAAGCGGTGGAGGAGGAGATTGGAGGGGAGGAGGGTGCGGAGAAGGTTCTGCGGAAGCGGGCGAAGGCGGCGGGGTGAGGGGGCGGAGCTTGACAAAGTGGATCTGAATGCGTACATTGAAAAGCTTTTTTGTCCGATCTCGTAACGGAGAGGCACGGTGCCGACGATCAATCAGCTAGTTCGCAAGAGCCGCGAGCAGGTCCTCTGGAAGAGCAAGTCCCCGGCTCTGCAGGGCAACCCGCAGAAGCGGGGCGTGTGCACGCGCGTGTACACGACCACGCCGAAGAAACCGAACTCTGCACTCCGCAAGGTGGCCCGCGTCCGGCTCACCAACGGGATCGAGGTCACGGCGTACATCCCGGGTGAAGGACACAACCTCCAGGAGCACTCGCTCGTCATGATTCGGGGCGGGAGGGTGAAGGACCTGCCGGGCGTTCGGTACCATATCATCCGGGGGACGCTTGATACGCAGGGAGTTCAGGACCGCAAGCAGGGGCGCTCCAAGTACGGAGCCAAGCGGCCGAAGCAGCAGTAGGAACCAGGGGCATGAGAAAGAAACGCGCATCCAAACGCATCATTCAGCCCGATCCCAAGTATCAGGATCAGCTCGTTGCACGGTTTGTGAATTCCCTCCTGCAGCGGGGGAAGAAGAACAGAGCCCGTAACATCCTCTACACGGCATTTTCGATCATCGAAGAGCGGACCAAGAACAATCCGCTGGAGGTGTTCAAGAAGGCCGTGCACAATGTGTCTCCGGTCCTCGAAGTTCGGGCCCGGAGGGTTGGTGGAGCTACCTATCAGGTACCTACAGAAGTTCGCCCCGAGCGGCGAACCGCTCTAGCAATCCGATGGCTGATCAACTACGCCAGTGAACGCTCGGAAAAGTCGATGTCCGGCAAGCTCGCCTCGGAGCTGATGGCCGCGGCATCGGGTGAGGGTGCAGCAATCAAGAAGAAAGAGGATGTGCACCGGATGGCTGAAGCGAACAAGGCGTTCGCGCACTTCCGGTGGTAAGCGGTCTCGCAGCGTATCCCGTTGTTGACCAGGAACCCGAGACGCTCCCCTCCGCCTTGCGCGGATGGCGGTGACTCACGGTATTGACGCATGGCTCGTGAATTTCCATTAGAACGTACGCGCAACATCGGCATCATGGCGCACATTGATGCCGGGAAGACGACCACCACGGAACGTATTCTCTTCTATACGGGTCGGCTTCACCGGATGGGCGAGGTCCACGATGGCGCCGCGACGATGGACTGGATGGAGCAGGAGAAGGAGCGCGGCATTACGATTACGAGCGCCGCGACGACGTGCTTCTG
>CAYXMK010000175.1:0-5668 GCA_964465905.1 uncultured Ignavibacteriaceae bacterium
CTTGGCTCGACGTCGCAGCCCGGCGTCGACAGGAGAACAACACTGACAGACCGCTATCCTTCTTCCGCGTTTCCGCCGTCAGATCAGCTCCCCAAAGAGCATGCCCGCGAACACGGAGAGCACCATGATCGTCGCAATGTAGAGCGAGGCCTGTTTCCGTCCCATCACTTTGAACAGGACGATCATGCTGGGAAGGCTGAGCGCATTCCCTGTAAGGAAGAGCGTCAGTGCCGGTCCTCGACCCATCCCGAGAGCCATGAGTTTTTGAATAATCGGGACCTCCGTCAGCGTCGCAAAATACATGAACGCTCCGAACGTCGAAGCAACGGCATTCGACAGCAGGGTGTTCCGCCCCACCAGGCTTGTGACAAATTCTGCTGGGACGAAGACCCCGATCGTGCCTGCAATAAAGACTCCTGCGAAGAGGTACGGCAGAATCTTCTTCGTCAGGTCCCAGGTTTCGCGGACCCATTCCAGCGAATGCTCTCTCTGGAACTTCAGCAGAACGATGGCAAGAGCTCCCGCAATCAAGAGCGCAACAACGACACCTTTTACCCGGGGGTCGATGGCAAGCCCGAAGACGACGAGAACACCCAGTTGAAGAAGCAGAAACAATGCTATCGTGATGTTGGAATAGGGAATGTCATCGACCACGCCGGCGGCGAAGTCGCCGGTGGCGCTCCGGCGGTCGTGGTCGCGGAAGACAAGCGCAAGGAATAAACCGGCGAGAACAGAAATGACCATCGCCGCCATCAGCCTCCCGACGGCAAAATCCCAGCCGAGTACGCTGCCGGTCAGGAGAATGGCGGTCACATTGACGGCAGGACCGGTGAAGAGGAAGGCCACCGCGGGTCCGATGCCTGCGCCCCTCTTGTAGATGCCCGTGAAGAGCGGCAGGATTGTGCACGAGCACACCGCGAGAATTCCCCCCGAGACGGTTGCAACGGGGTAGGCGACGACTTTCTTTGCCGTCGGACCGAGAAGCTTCAGGATCGCGTCCTTCTTGACAAAGACCGCTATAGCCCCTGCAATGAAGAACGCCGGCACGAGGCATGTCAGTACGTGCAGACGCGCATACTCCTGCAGAAGGCTAAGGCCCGCAGCGAGAGCGACAGCAACGTCCGATCCGCCGAGAGGAACAAAATAGAAGATCAGAAAAACGCCAGCCAGAATCAGGAATTTCACCCACTCCTTCATTGGACTCCTCCCGCGCGTGCCTTCGTGATGATCTCCTTCAGACCGGAGACGGAAGGCACCCCCCCCTGGACGACAACCTTCTCATTGATGACGAGACCTGGGGTCCGAAGAATACCGTACGACACGATCTCGTCAAGATCTTCAACCTTGAGGACTTCGGCTTGAAGGTTGAGTTCCGTCAAGGCCTCACGCGTTCGGCGCTCCAGGGTCCTGCAGTTGGCACATCCGGGTCCAAGAACTTTGATGGTCATATGCTTTCCTCATGTCATGTGGTGTCGTGGTGAGTGTGTTGCCTCGAGCGCTTCTGCGCGCATCTCAACGCTCTGCCTCGCAAGGGTTGCCGCAATTTCCAGTATCTTGAAGACCTCTGTATCGCGGACTCTGAAGTTGACCCGCAGTCCCTCCTTCCAGGAGACAAGGATGCCTGCCTGGACGAGAATCTTGAGATGTCGGGAGAGGTTCGACTGCTCGAGACCAAGCTCCGGCGCGATTTCACAGTTGCAGGAAATCCCTCTCTCCAACGCTTGCAGAATGCGTATCCTGTTGGGATGCGCGAGAGCCGAAAGAATCTCGGCTTGTAGGTCCGTTCGTGATTGATCCATGCGACAGTCCCTCGGCTTAGATTTGTGACTGTATGAGCAATTACTCATATACTGTGCCAACGCAATTCCCCATTTCTGAGTCAATTTCAAGCTGTCTGATTCCGATTTCCAGCAAGTGGGAAACCTCTACTCCCACACACAAGAGGAGCACCCTGCGTTGAGCATTCACCTGACCGCCACAGAAGCCCGAAAACTCCGCAGAGAGACCGAGGCGGTACCTACTCCACATCTTCGGCCCGAACACCGTCAAGGATTGATTGAAAAAGACGGGAAAATGGAATATGATGACCAACCGGCGCGCCTGAGCGATCGGCCGACGCCTTGCTGTCCAAGCATCTCCCGACAGACACGTGAGCGAGCAAATGAGAGAACCCTCGTGGCGATCTCTGCGTTATCCTCCCTGGAGTGCGCTCCCCCTTCTCCTCCCACTTCTGCTCTCACTGCCGGCATGCACACTCCTCAAGCCGACCCGAACCGATCATGTCGGTGAGGCCAACGTTCTCCGCCTCATGACCTTCAACATCCGGTTCGATAACCCCGACGACGGCGAGAACCGGTGGGCGATGCGGCGCGAACTGGTCAACGAAGTGATCGCATCCCACGAGCCAAACATCCTGGGCCTGCAGGAGGCCCTCCGGCAGCAGCTCGACGACCTGCGCCGGGACTTCCCGGAGTACGGAGAACTGGGAGTTGGAAGAGATGACGGCAGAACAAACGGCGAGTATGCAGCCATCCTGTATCGCCGGAATCTCTTCACCCTTGAAGACAGCGGAACGTTCTGGTTCTCCGATTCTCCCGCGGTCCCCGGATCGCGCCATTGGGGAAACCACGTCACACGGATTTGCACCTGGGGACGCCTCCGCCTGCACGGATCGAAAGCAGTCGTCACAGTGTTCAATATGCACCTCGACCACGAGTCCCAACACTCACGGGAGCGAAGCGTTCTGCTCCTGGCGGATACACTTCGACGGCATCTCCCCTCCAGTCAGGTAATCCTCTTGGGCGACCTGAACGCAGCTGAGTCGAATCGGGTCGTTCGCTTCCTGGCAGGCAGCCACCCTCTTGCAGGCCCGGACGGGCAGGAACGCTCGATCTCAACTGCATTTGTTGATACTTACCGCCGTCTTCACCCCACCACCGACAGCGTCGGAACCTACCACGGTTTCAGGGGAATCCCCCACGGCGACAAAATCGATTACATTTTCGTATCTTCTGAAACGGAAGTTCTCAGCGCCCACATCGAACGCCTCCATCGTGGAGATCGATATCCCTCAGATCACTTCCCGGTCACGGCGGTGATCCGTGTTCCCTGATTACCGCAACAGCGCACCCTCCAATTCGAAGGAGAACCAGGCATGAACACCTCCATCACTCCTCTTCAGCTCGGCGATATCTTCGATCGCACGTTCAAGCTGATCGGTTCGACCGTCGTGCGCAACCTGATCATCGGCGCCGTCTTTCTGATTCCCGCCAGTCTCTTTCTCGCCATCGGACTTGACATCTTCTTCACCTCCATCGGCGGACTGCTGCAATCCGGCCCGACCGACCCGGAGGCGATGGGGAATCCCCTGGTCCTCCTTGGCGGTTCGCTCCTGGCCTTCTTCCTTTTTCTGGGACTCTATGCCCTCGCTTCCTACGCCGCGACACTGGGCATCACGACCGTTGCCTGCGCGGAATTCAGCGCCGAGCCGATGTCGTGGGAAGATTCCCTGCGCGTCGTCTTCTCCACCCGGTACCTGAAGGCACTCGGTCAGATCATCCTCCAGTTCCTCACCTACGCAGGCATCTTCCTGCTTCCATACATGATGATCATCGGGGCCGCCGCCAGCGACGTCCCTGTGCTGGGAATCCTCGGATTCCTCCTGATGATGCTGGCCGTGATCCTGGTGCTCTATATCAGCAATCGGTGGTCGTTCGCACTCCAGGCCATTGCGTGGGAAGACGCCGGTGTGCTGGAGGCACTCCGCCGCAGTTGGGATCTGGTGCGCGGAAACTGGTGGCGCGTCTTCGGTATCCTGCTGCTCTTCAGCATCATTCTCCAGTTTGCCCTTTCTATCCTCCTCGCCCCTGTGTACCTCGTGGCGTTCTGGGGACTGATCTCTGATTTCATCCGGATGGCTTCCCTTGAGGGAGGGCCGCCGGATATGGATGCCATCGTCGCTGCATTGGACTCCATCAGCATCCGCGTCACGGCCGTTGCGTTCTTCAGCTCGATCCTGACGCTGCTCATCACGCCGCTCTACACGAGCATCCTCTATTTTGACCTGCGGGCACGGGCGGGGGAATTTCGGCGACGGACAGCCGCGGTTCAAGAAGCTCCTCCCTCCGAGGAAAGCGGGCCTCTCCCCCTTCCGTAGGGGATGGCCCTGATGTGCCATGATGGAAGATTCCTCAGCAGATCCGACACCGCGCGGCTCCGCCCACGAGGACCTGCTGCAGGGAACGTGGGAGCGCAAAGGGCGGAGCCCCGCCAGTGCCGCCGTCCTGGGGCTTCTCGGCATCGGTGTGCTGTACTTCAACCTCCAGACCATCCTGGCAATGTTCGCCGGAGGAATCGTTCTCGCCGGAGAACCGAAGGAGAGTATCCCGCCAGGGTTTCTCGAGCGCACGCTCTATCTGATAGAACTCCAGGCAACTCCCTTCCAGGTGGCAATTCTGGTATCGCAGTTCCTCTTCATGCTGCTGCCCACCTGGCTTGTGGTCCGTCGATGGCACACCCGCGAGGTGCGGAGGTACATCCGCCTCCAACCGGCACCGTTCTCCGAGGTCGCCCTCGCTGCAGGAACAACCCTGCTGTTGATGCCCTCCGCAAACTACATCGCCAACGAGTTCACCCGCCAACTCCGTGTGCCTGACGTCCTTCTGCAGATCAACTCGGCGATCTTCACTGCCGACGCTCCGCTGGAATTTGCCTGGATCGTGGTGGTCGTCGCCCTCACACCGGCACTGTGTGAAGAGATCTTCTTCCGGGGGTTCATCCAGAGAACTCTGGAACGGTCGATCGGCTGGCGAAGCGTTGTTGTGATGGGCGTCGTCTTCGGGCTGTTCCACATGCAGCCCATCGGTCTCGTAACACTCTCGATCCTCGGCCTTCTCTTCGGCTACTTCTACTTCCGGAGCCGGAGTCTCTTGCCGGGGATGACTGCCCATTTCTCCAACAACTTCCTGGCTGTGCTCCTGCTGTATCTCCAACCTTCCGTCGGCGACGTGAATGTGGCAACAGCGAGGCAGTTTCCACTCCTCTGGATCGCCGTGACGCTTCCGGTCGGCCTTGCCCTCCTCGTGCTCTACCACCGGCACACCGAATCCCGACACACAGAGTGACATGCAGAGGAGCGAAGCATGAGCGGCCGATCGGTGTCCATATTCTTTGTGGTCCTCTCGTCTGTCATATTCGTGCCGGTACGCGCGCAGACATTTCCTGCGACCGGGCAGGGAACACTGACCGTGACAGTCTCGGGTCTTTCAAGCGATCGTGGAACGGTTAAGATTGCCCTCTCGAATTCGCGAGAGAACTACTACGACTATCCATCCCCCTACCGCGGGGCCAGTGCCCCGATCCTGGGTGGAATAGCCGTCTGGACGTTTGAGGGTCTTCCCTACGGCGAGTACGCGGTCAAGGTGTTTCACGACGAAAACGGGAACGATCGCCTCGACACGAATTTGCTGGGAATCCCGAGGGAAGACTACGGCTTCTCCAACGATGCACGGGGGATCTTCGGCGTGCCCAGCTGGCCTGTGCCGATGAACTTGCCCGGCGTGGTGCCCGTATCAAGGAGGCACGTATCAGCGGATTGAAACACTCTTTTGACATATGGTCGTCTATGCTCAAGGATGCGGGCGGCACTCCTTTCGGAACACTCCTGGGA
>CAYXMK010000176.1:0-5661 GCA_964465905.1 uncultured Ignavibacteriaceae bacterium
AGGAATCCCGTTCGTGCTCCTTCAGTCTGCCCTGATCATCGTCGGCCTGGGCTTGCTGGTGGTCGGGTCGCAGTGGCTCGTGGAGGGATCGGTGGTCATTGCCCGGGCCCTCGGGGTAAGTGATCTGGTGATCGGTCTGACGATCATTGCGGCGGGCACGTCGCTGCCTGAAGTGGCGACGTCGATTCTCGCAGCGATCAAGGGAGAGCGGGATATTGCCGTGGGGAACGTGGTGGGGAGCAACATCTTCAACATTCTGGCGGTGCTTGGCCTGACGGGACTTGTGGCTCCTGCGGGCGTTTCTGTTCATCCGGCCGCGCTCAGCTTTGATATTCCGGTGATGATTGCCGTCGCCGTCGCCTGCCTCCCGATTTTCTTCCATGAGAGCCGCATCAATCGCTGGGAAGGGGCGCTCTTCCTGTTCTACTATGTCGCGTATACCACGTATCTGATTCTGGATGCGTCGCATCACGACTATCTGCCGCACTTCAGCATGGTGATGATGGAATTCGTGGTGCCGCTGACGGCGCTCACGCTGATGCTGGTGGTTGTACGATATGTCCGGCGCGCCTGAATCCTGCCCCCGGGTAGATCAATCGCTCTTCTGAGGGTTGAGGGTCGGGACTTGACAAAAAGTCGGAACGGGAGTATATTGAATCAGTTCTTTCACATCTTTGTTGTGAGTTTTCCGTTAGGGGTGCCCAACCCGACCGGCTGTTCGGTCGCACGGCTGAGATCATACCCTCCGAACCTGATCTGGGTCATACCAGCGTAGGAAAGACGGTAACCATCTTCCTCTGTGAAGCCGTGTTCGTTCGGGTACCCTGACGAAAACGGCTTTTGCGTTTCTTTGAGGAGGATCAGCGATGAAGAGCTTGATATGTGTGGGCTGCTGCGTGCTTGCGGCACTGACGGCAGTGCTCTGCATGCCGGCCGCCGCGCAGGTCGAACAAACAACCGGCACCATCAAGGGAATCGTCAGGGATGCAGAGTCGGGATCACCGCTTCACCGGGCCAACGTACTCGTGGAGGGAACCGCTTACGGTGCAGCCACCGATGTCGACGGGTCTTTTGAACTGCGGGGTGTACCCGCCGGACCCCAGACTCTCCGGGCAAGCTTCGTGGGGTACACGACAGCGAAGCGGGCGATCATGGTTGCACCTGCAGCGACGATGCCGGTGGAAATCGGCTTGAACCCCACGATCCTTCCCGGTCAGACCATTGTGGTGACTGCCACGCGCGCACGGGAACGGGAGACGCCGGCAACATTTTCCAACATTACGGCCCGGGAGCTGGCGGAACGATACTCTACCCAGGATATTCCCCAAATCCTTTCCGAACTCCCTTCCACCACATTCTATTCCGAAAACGGCAACGGCATCGGGTACAATTATCTCAACATCCGGGGATTCGACCAGCGGCGCATCTCGGTGATGATCAATGGCATTCCGCAAAACGATCCGGAAGATCACAACGTCTACTGGCTCGATTTTCCCGACCTGGCGGCGAATCTGAACGACATCCAGGTTCAACGGGGCGCCGGGAGCGCCTTCTACGGTCCTCCGGCGATCGGCGGATCGGTGAATCTCGTGACGGGTTTTCCGATGAAGGGAGGGGTGAGTCTCTTCTCGGGCTACGGCAGCTACAACACCAGGAAATACTCGGCGGCGGTGAGTTCAGGACTCGTGGATAACCGGTACGTCGTCTTCGGACGCCTCTCCCGGATGCTGAGTGATGGTTATCGCGAGCGTTCCTGGATCGACTTTTCAAGCTACTACCTGGGCGCGGTCCGCTACGATGAGACAATGACGACCCAGCTGAATTTCTACGGCGGGCCGATTGCTGACCACCTTGCGTATTATGGCATTTCCAAAGAGGACGCCTATGCTCGCGACAGCCAGCGGCGCCGGTACAATCCGATCAGCCGGCCCGAAGAGATCGAGAATTTCTCCCAGCCGCACTACGAGCTACTCCACGAGTGGCGGTTGAACGATCGGATCACGCTGAACAACGCGATCTTCCTGGTGACGGGTGAAGGGTTCTTTGATTACGACGGATCGTGGGCGCCGTACTCCTACTACCGCATAACGCCGGCTAACGGCTTCAGCGTGACGGGTGATCCGGATACACTCTACATTCCCAGTGCGCTCATCCGGGCGTTTGTTGACAACACACAGTACGGCTGGCTGCCAAGGGTCCAGCTTGATCACGGGACTGGCACGCTGACGGTGGGGGCTGAGACGCGCGTGCATCGCTCGCTCCACTGGGGCGCTCTCCGGTGGGGGGAGGAACTGCCCGCCGGTGTGACCCCCGACTATCACTACTATGAGTACCGTGGCGCCAAGGACATCTTTTCTCTCTACGGCCAGGAACTGTACAGGCTGAGTCCCGACATTACCCTCCTGCTCCATCTCCAGTACGCCTACAGCAGGTACCGACTGTACGACGAGAAGTACGTCGGCACAGAGTTTACGGTTCCGTATCACTTTCTGAATCCAAGAATCGGCGTGAACGTCAACGTGACGGAGGAAATCAATCTCTACGGACATATTTCCCGCACCTCGCGTGAGCCGCGTCTGAAGAATCTGTACGATGCGGCGGAATCGAGCACGCCGGTGTCGTGGGGGGCTGTGACGCCGCAGTTTGGCACGCGGAGCGATGGTTCTTACAACTTCCGCGATCCGCTCGTGAAGCCGGAATCGTTGATCGGGGTGGAGATCGGCGCTGGGTACCGAAGCGACTTCCTGCGGGCGTCGGTGAATCTCTACCACATGGATTTCGCCAACGAGATCATCAAGAGCGGACGGCTCGACCGCTTCGGCCAGCCGGTAACGGGCAACGCCGACAGGACCCTGCACCAGGGGATTGAACTGAGCGCCGAGCTTACGGCGGTGCCGGGCTTGACCCTGAGCGCCAACACCACGATCAGCAGAAACCGGCTCACACGGCATGCCGTGTACGGATACTGGAACAGTTCCTGGCCAGTGAGGGTGGTATTGGATGGTAACACGATCGCCGGTTTCCCGGGATTGCTGGCGAACGCGCGGGTTGCCTACGAGTACCGCGGGTTGCACGCGGCCCTGGTTCTCCAGCATGTGGGAGAGTTCTTTACCGACAATTTTCAGAACCCCGGTGCCGGCAGGGTGGATCCGGGGCGCCGCGTAGACGCCTCCACCGTGCTCCATGCCTGGTTGAATGCGGAGCTTCCCGTCGCATTCCTGGGCATGTCGCTGGAAGCGCGGATTCAGGTCAACAACCTCCTGGATGCCCTCTATGCGTCCCACGGCGAAGGAGATCAGTTCTTTCCGGCCGCGGGGCGGAATGTCTTTGCATCTCTCCGGATAAATCTCTAATCTTGACTTCAACGACGGTGCGTCGGGGAACCGGCGCACCGTTTCTTGTTTTGCCACCGACCCGTCTCCTGTATGGCTCAACGAGCGCTCATCCTTGCCAACGGACGTCCTCCCGCCGAAAAGCAGCTTCGCGATCTGCTGAAGGAATGTGATTTCTTCCTGTGCGCGGACGGGGGAGCGAACTATGCCGCGGATCTTGGCATCAAGCCGGATATGATCATCGGCGATCTCGACTCGATCAAAGCCGCAACGGTCAGAAAGTTCGCGCGTGTCAAGACGAGGAGAATTGCCGATCAGAACAGCACGGATCTGGAGAAAGCCCTGGCATGGCTGGTTCGGTCGGGCTGCACGACGATCGTCGTTGCAGGAGCGACGGGGGGACGGTTGGACCATCTTGCCGGCAACCTCAGTGCCTTCGGGAAGTATGCGCGGCGTGCACATATCACATTCGTGGAAGAATGGGGGGAAGCCGTCTACGTCGGAAGCGAACTCACACTCGACCTTCCCCCGGGAACGGTCGTATCCCTTATCCCGCTCTCGCGCTGTGAGGGGATCGTCACGCAGGGGCTGAAGTGGGAGCTCCGCAACGGCATGCTGGAGCTGGGCCTGTGGGAAAGCACGAGCAATGAGGTCCGGCTGACGCCCGTTGTCATCAAGGTCCGCAGGGGAAATCTCCTGCTGTACCGGGTCTACGACGCGCACGCAGGGCGGTAGATGGTTCATCTCGGCCTTCTCGATTCGATCCTCATCCTCTCCTACGTCGCTGGTGTAGTCTTCATCGGTTGGCGCGCTTCCCGGCGGAAGGGCACATCCTCCGACGACTTCCTTCTGGCAGGAAGATCCCTGACGCTTCCCATGTTTGTTGCCACGCTGGTCTCCACATGGTACGGCGGCATTCTCGGCGTTGGGGAGTTCTCCTACCGCTACGGTCTCTCGAATTGGGTGGTCATGGGCGCGCCGTACTACGTCTTCGCGCTCATCTTTGCCCTGTTCCTCGCGAAGCGCATCCGCGCCACGAATTTCGTCACGATTCCCGATCAGCTCCAGGCAGTGTATGACCGGCCCACGGCTCTGCTCGGCGGTGTGCTGACCTTCTTCCTCGCTGCGCCCGCCGCCTACGTGCTGATGCTGGGTATTCTGATCCAGCTGATCTTCGGAGTGGATCTCGTTGTCGGGGTCGTGCTCGGCACCTTCTTCGGATTGGTCTATGTCTACACGGGGGGCTTCCGCGGAGGCGTCTGGGCGAATGTCTTTCAGTTCATCCTGATGTTCCTCGGTTTCGCGCTGATGGCGGTTTTTGCCTATGCTCGGTACGGCGGACATGAGTTTCTTCAGGCGCATCTTCCGGCTCTTCACCTCACCTGGCACGGGGGAAATTCTCTCCAGTATATCGTCGTCTGGTTCTTCATCGCACTCTGGACGCTCGTCGATCCGTCGTTCTACCAGCGGTGCTATGCGGCTCGGGATGCGGCGACGGCTCAGCGGGGGATAGCCGTGTCGGTGCTGTTCTGGTTCGTCTTCGATTTCCTGACGACCGTGACGGGATTGTATGCGCGCGCGGCACTGCCCGATCTTTCGCAGCCGGCGCAGGCGTATCCCATGCTGGCAGAGATCACACTGCCGACCGTGGCCAAAGGGTTGTTCTACGTCAGCCTCCTGGCGACCATCATGTCGACGCTCAGCAGTCTCTCATTCGTTTCTGCCACGGCCTTCGGGAAGGACATTGCGGGGCGCTCGCTGCGGTTGCGGGATGACGATCCCACCATCGATCGATGGACGAAGATCGGGTTGATCCTGTCGGGCGTTCTCTCTGTACTGCTGGCGCTGCTGGTTCCATCGGTCGTGAAGATCTGGTACACGATCGGCACGGCGATCATCCCCGGACTGCTGATTCCTGTGGTGTCGAGCTATAGTGTGCGGTGGCGGATGGAGAGACGGACAGCGTTCTGGTGTATGCTGCTGGGATGGGGCGTCGCGACAGCGAGTCTTGTCTACGGCCAAGTTCACATGACGCCGGACGGACCGGCATACTGGCTCGGCATCGAGCCGATGTATCCCGGACTGGCGGCAGCTATGGCGGTGTGGGGATGGGGAAGGTTGAAGGAGGCAAAGAGATGACGCGGAACGGAGTCCTCGCAGGCAACAGCAGACTCGACGTCTCGTCGACCGGCGGGGGATGATGAGGGTCGGGGGACCCGACCCCTACTGGATTGTTTTCAGGAACCGGCAGTAGGGTCGACGTTTCATCGACCGGCAGGGGATGGTGAGGGTCGGGGGACCCGACCCCTACTGGATTGTTTTCAGGAAC
>CAYXMK010000177.1:0-5658 GCA_964465905.1 uncultured Ignavibacteriaceae bacterium
GAAGAGGAAGGAGTAGCTGCCTGCTTCGAATTCCCCTTCAGCGAGCACGGCCACTGTGCGTCCCAGGGCATCGTGTACTGCAAGCAAGATCTTCTCCCGCGTCGGCAGTGCAAATTTGATTGTTGTGGACGGATTGAAGGGATTTGGGTAGTTCTGTTCCAGAACAAACTCCTGCGGTACGGCCAGAGAGCCGGGCTCAGCGACGCCGTTCACAAGGTCGCCAAGGGCACGCCTCCACACGGACATCCCTCCCGTGCCGGCAAAGATGGTGGAACCGTCTGTCGCAAGGTCATTCACCGGCACGACCGGTAGTCCCGTGCCGGCGTCCGACCATGTGGCCCCTGCGTCGGTCGAGTAGGATATTCCGTGGGGTGTTCCGACGAAGAGTGCAGCACCGAAGGGGAGGAGAGCGGTTGCTGTGTCGGACGATGTTCCTGAGGAGGGAATCCATGTGACTCCCTGATCCGACGAAAAGTTCACGCCTCCGCCCGCTGTTCCCGCCACGAGAGTCGTTCCCAGCAAGGTCAGAGAAACCACATTCAGACTCGAAAGACCGGTGCTGCGCGCAGTCCAATTGGCGCCCGTGTCGACAGTCGCAAAGACGCCGCCGGCTGTGCCGGCAAAGAGTGTTGCATCCTTGAGGAGAAGACAGCGCATGGACTTGTTGGTGAGTCCATTGTTGGCGGTTGTTGCCCAGGAGGCGCCCTGGTTGGTGGAAATCCTGAGTCCCGAAGAGGAGGGGACGACGAATGTCGTACCGACGATGGCGAAGTCCGGCGAAATCCAACCTGCCGGCCCGATCGGCGTCCAGCTCCCTCCGTTGTCCGTCGAGCGGGCAACACCCCAATCGGTGGCGGCGTACACGGCGGAGCCGATTTGTCGGAGCGTATTGATGTTGTTGCTGGGCAGGCCGCCGCGGGCGTCATACCACGTCACGCCGCCGTCGGTGGTTGCACTGATGCCGGTGCCGTATCCCCCTGCGAGGAGCGTCGAGCCGCTGACACACACGGCAGAGATCAGAGTTGCGGCAAGACCGTTGTTGGTGGGCGTCCAGCTGAGGCCGAGATTGGTGGAGCGATAGATACCGCCGCCGTCCGTGCCGACGTAGAGCGTGTCGCCGACGGCGAGGAGGCAGAGCAGCTCCGTGTTGTTAAGTCCGGACGCCATGGCGGTCCAGGTTGTGTCGTTGAGTGTTGTGCGGTAAACCCCAGCGCTCTGCCGGGCGCTTGCGAAGATGAACGTATCGACGACGGCAAGGGAGCTGATGTAGTACCACGTCATCCCCGATCGCTGGGGGCTCCACGTCAGTCCGAAGTCCGTTGACCGGAACACTGCCGGAGAAGCAGACACGGAGGCGTAGAGAACAGTGTCGCAGGATGCAAGAGCCGTGATCTGTTTGTTGGTAATTCCGATGTTCATCTCATCCCAGCTTGCCCCGAAATTGACAGACCGGCTCACGCCGCCGCCGTTGGATCCGACGAAGCAGTACCCGCGGAGGTAGTGCAGAGCGCGGGTTGAGTAGGAAGTCGACAGACCCGTGCTCGCAGGAATCCAGCTCTGGCCGCGATCTGACGACCGAAAGACTCTTCCAGCCGTGGCAGCGAGGAGAATGGAGTCCACTGACAGAAGTTGGTAAACACTCTTGTTGGACAGTCCCGAGTTACATTCGGCCCAGGACGCACCGTTGTCGGTCGTCGCATAGACGCCCCCGCCCATGGTCCCCGCGAAGACGACGCTGTCGATCGCTGTGAAGCTCTGGATTGTGGAAGCGGTGGGAAGCGAGGACATCCTGCTCCAGAGGAGACTCCCGGCTGTCGTCGTGAAGCCGCGTCCGCTCGGGGTGCCGACGAACAACGTTGAGTTGTCAGATGCGATGGTTTGAACGGTACCGCCGGTGGGACCGGTGGTGGGGAACCACTGACTCTGCAGCTGGTCGGTGAAGATCGCAAGGGCTGCCAGCATGAACGCCGGGCGAAAGGAGCGGGGCTGAAGGGACATGGCATCCTCCGTGGGGAGTGGTGGAGTGGAATTGGAGAGGGAGTGTCAGACTTGATCTCGGTGTGTATGAAAACTGCATTGCACGGGAGGAAGGGGAGAAGTCTGTCGGACGCCGAGTGAGAACCGTTCTCTGGCTTCATTGTGAGCAACTCGGCGCGCTGCGGGTCCAAGGGATCGACCCAAGGGCTGCCCCGACCGGCAGCGTGGCGGCTGGCAAGACCGTCGCGTCCGCTGCTACCAAATCTACCTCAACCCGCGGGCAGTTTCAAGCTGGGGTTGTGCAGGCAATCGCCCCCGAGCAGAGGCCGCGGCAACGAGCGATGCACGCAGGGACTTACGGCTCAGGTTTTCCTCTGAATCGGGCGAGATTTGTCATCTTTCGGAAGAATGAAGAGCCAAACACGCGTCGGGGTGCGTTTTTCGGCGTTTTTCCCCATAGCCCTCACTGGCATAATTATTGACAACTACAGCTCAAGCTATGTCCGACGAAATCCAGAAAACGAACCCGATCTACAGCATCGGCACCATGGCCAGATTGCTGGGAGTCTCGGTGCATCTGCTCCGGCTGTATGAGCGCGAGGGGCTGATTCTTCCCGCCAAATCGGCTGGCGGTCAGCGGCTCTACTCTGAGGAAGACAGGGCACGCCTCAAGTGCATTCTGGACGGGATCAGGGTTCACAGACTCTCCATTGCCGGCATCCAGCGGATTCAATCGCTTGTCCCGTGCTGGAGCGTCATCAACTGCTCGGACCAGGACAGATCCCGATGTCCGGCATACTCACGCGCCTCCAAGCCCTGTTGGATGCTGAAAGGGAAAGACACAACATGCGGTCCGAAGGATTGCCGCCTGTGCGATGTTTACAGAGGGGCGTCAGACTGTGAATCCATCAAGCAACTCATTGTCAAGGCAACGCAACACCATGGAAGCCCTATCGCGACGTAGGTTCCTCAAGATTTCCGGCACCGTGGCGGGCACGGCGGCTCTTGCCGGCTCCGCCCTGCAGAACGTCAGGGGCGCCGCGCTCCAGAATCGCCGAGGCCGGCCGTCGATCAGGACAGTTCCTACATTCTGTGACATTTGCTTCTGGAAGTGCGGCGCCATCGCCACGCTCCGCGACGGCGTGCTCTGGAAGGTGGAAGGAAATCCTCTCGATCCGCTGAGCCGGGGTCGGCTGTGTCCCCGGGGGACGGGGGGTGTCGGATCTCACTTCGATCCCGACCGCCTCAAAACACCTCTTCTCCGCCGGAAGAATCGCGGAGATGACCAGTGGGTGGCGGTTACGTGGGACGAGGCGCTCGGGTACGTTGCTGAGCGGATGCAGAGCATCAAGACGAACTACGGGCCCGAGTCCATGGCCCTCTTCAGTCACGGTATCGGCGGCAACTTCTTCAAGCACCTCTTCAAGGCGTACGGGTCACCGAATATGGCCGCGCCTTCCTTCGCACAGTGCCGTGGACCCCGTGATGTCGGGTTCCGCCTGACGTTCGGCGAGGATGTCAGCTCTCCCGAACGAACCGACATCCGCAACGCCGATTGCCTGGTGTTGATCGGAAGTCACCTCGGCGAGAACATGCATAACACGCAGGTGCAGGAGTTTGCCGAGGCCGTCGGACGGGGTGCTTCCATCATTGTCGTGGACCCCCGATTCTCTGTAGCCGCCAGTAAAGCGAGATTCTATCTGCCGATCAAGCCGGGTACGGACACGGCTCTCCTGCTGGCATGGATGAATGTGCTGGTCACGGAGCGGTTGTACGATGCGGAGTACATCGGCAAACACGGATACGGGTTCGAACAGTTCTCCGTGCTCGTCAGAGAGAACACGCCGGAATGGGCATATCCGATCACGGGCATCGACCCGGAGACCATTCGCACAACAGCACGTGAGATGGCACGCTACAAGCCGGCAACCCTTGTCCACCCAGGCAGACACGTGACATGGTACGGCGACGATGCCCAGAGAAGCCGTGCTGTTGCACTGTTGAATGCGCTTCTCGGAAGCTGGGGAAGCGAAGGGGGATTCTACACGCCGGTCAGTATGGAGATTCCCGAATACCCCTACCCGCCCTATCCGAAACCGTCCAGGCCCAAGGCGGACAACCCCGACAGGAAGTTCCCTTTTGCACATGAGACCATTACTACGGGGATTCGTGAAGCGACGATCACGGGCAAGCCCTATCCTGTCAAGGGATGGATGGTGTATGCCACCAATCTCCTGCATGCGCTCCCGAATGAGGAGGAAACCGTCAGAGCTCTGCAGAATCTCGAGCTGGTGGTCGTGGTGGATGTCATTCCGAGCGAGATCGCCGGCTGGGCCGATGTGGTGCTGCCCGAGGCGGTCTACCTCGAGCGCTTCGACGACCTGAATGTGGAGTGGTTTCGCGAGCCGTTCATCGCTCTGCGCCAGCCCGTGGTGGAACCGCCGCACGATCAGAAACCAAATTGGTGGATGGCGAAGCAGCTGGGAGAGAGGCTCGGCCTGGGCCGATATTTCCCCTGGGGCGACATTGAAGAGTATCTGCGACATCGCGTCGAATCGGCAGGATACAGTTACGAGGAACTGAAATCGAAGGGAATTCTCCGCGGTGCGCCCCAGCCGATCTACTTCAGCGAGGGGGTCCCGGCCGAGTTCCCGACGCCCTCGGGAAAAATCGAGTTCTATTCCTCGCAACTGCGGCAGGCCGGCTTCGACCCGGTCCCGGTCTACACGCCTCCTCAGGAGGGGCCCCCGGGTTCCTTCCGACTGCTCTATGGAAGAGCTCCTGTGCATTCCTTCAGCAGAACCCACACGAACAGGGTGCTGATGGATATGATGGATGAGAACGAAGTGTGGGTCAATCGGAACGTTGCAGAGCGGCTGGGACTGCGAACCGGCGAGTATGTCCGCCTCCGCAACCAGGACGGCGTCCTCAGCAACAGGATCAAAGTGCGCGTGACCGAGCGGATCCGACCGGACTGCGTCTACATGGTTCATGGGTTCGGCCATTCCTCGGTGCGCATGACGCGGGCGTTCGGGCGGGGAGCCAGTGATGCACGGCTCATCACGAGGTACGCCACCGATCCGCTGATGGGAGGGACGGCCATGAATGTGAACTTCGTCACGATGGAAGCTTGAGGACTGCGGCATGGCACGATTCGCAATGGTCATCGACACCGTGAAATGCGTGGGCTGCATGGACTGCGTCGTGGCCTGCAAGACGGAAAACGATGTGCCGGAAGGGTACAACAAAGACTGGATTGCCACGGATGCTCAGGGCACGTTTCCCAACATTCACCTGGAGATCCGGAGTGAGCGGTGCAATCACTGCGACCAGCCGCCATGCGTGGATTGCTGTCCCTGCGGGGCGAGCCACATCCATGAGCGCGGAGGCGTCGTGCTTGTTCACCACGACAAGTGCAGCGGCTGCAAGGCCTGCATTGCGGCATGCCCGTATGATGCACGCTTCATCCACCCCGAAGGATATGCCGACAAGTGCACCTTCTGCATCCACCGGGTGGAGAGGGGAATGGACCCTGCCTGCGTCGCCGTCTGCCCGACACACTGCATGACGTTCGGTGATCTTGAAGACCCCAACAGCCCGGTCAGTCGGCTGCTGCAGTCCCGGAAGTGGCGGACGTTGCTCCCGGACGCCGGCACCAAACCCATGGTCTACTACCTCGTC
>CAYXMK010000178.1:0-5656 GCA_964465905.1 uncultured Ignavibacteriaceae bacterium
GACATGAGGATCGGATTGAGCTTGCTGAAGATGCGGAATGCCGCCGCAGAACGCCCGAGCCTGGCCGCAGCCAAGACAGCCCACGTTGCGGCGTGCGTGTACACCCCTCCGTTCTCCCGCATACCGGCCGCGTACCGCGTCAGATACCCAATCTCGGGATCTGGCCTCGTGTAGGCAGGCTTTAGCAGGACAGGGCCGTTCTTCCCTTCGAGCTCCGACTCGACGATGTCGAAGACCGCGCCGGCGCGGCGCTCGTCCGCCACGTCTCCGAGAATCGCCCACGTCTGCGTGTTCAACCAGATCTTTCCCTCCCTGTTCGTGGCGCTGCCAAGCTTCTCGCCGCTGTCCTTCGTCGCACCGAGGTAGTAGCGGCCGTCCCACCCGTGACGGTTGATGCTGACCTTCAGTCGCGCCGCCGCGCGCCGATACCGGCCTGCCCTCCGGCGGTCCCCCCTCCTCGCCGCCACGCCGCTGAAATCCAACAACACCCTATGGAGGAACTGGCCGAGCCACACCGATTCTCCCTTCCATTTCAAGCCCACCGAACTGAGTCCGTCGTTCCAATCCCCCGCGCCGATCAACGGCAAACCGCGGCGACTGACGCGCGCCAGAACCCGGTCAATCGCCCGGACACAGTGATCGTAGAGCGACACCGCGACGGCGCTGTCGACAAAGGGCTCCCTCACGTTCAACAACCTCCAGTTTCCGGTCTCCTGCAGATAGGCACAGGTCACAAACGGAAGCCAGAGGAGATCATCGGTCATTTCTGTCGGGAGACCCACTTCCGAGAGCGGATGCCACCAATGGTAGACTGTCCCGTCGGCGAACTGATGGCGCGCATGCAGGCGGATCTGAGCCGCGGTCAGCGGAGGATCGAGGGGGAGGTAGATCA
Organism: uncultured Ignavibacteriaceae bacterium; assembly: GCA_964465905.1. Classification (GTDB taxonomy): domain Bacteria; phylum Bacteroidota; class Ignavibacteria; order UBA10030; family UBA10030; genus CAYXMK01. The sequence continues at coordinate 893 of CAYXMK010000178.1, forward strand.
GGCTGTCCTGCAGCTGATCCCGGAATCCGAACGCACCCCCCGTCTGATAGTACGCCGTCCTCCCCAGCAGGCGCCCCGAGATAGCCTGGTACTGCAGCCACGGGCTCAGGAGGTAGTTCATGGCCGGATCAGGGGTCTCGAGAGCCGTCCTGCCGAGCAAATCTCGCCAGCTTCTGACCGTCCGGTCGAGTGCTTCAGCGGCCTGGGCGGGAGTGGAATATAGGTTGATCAGGCGTTTGATCTCACGCCGTCGGCGGACAGCGCCGAGGGTGAAGACAACCGTGGAGGATTCGCCGGGAGCAAGCGTGAGGTCCGTGCGAAGACTCGCAATCGCGTCCAGCCAATCCCCGGTCTGGTTGCCGAGCTTTCCCTGCACGAGCGCGCGAGGAGCCCGGAGACTGCCGTACAGACCGAGGAACGACTCCTTGTCTCCGTCGTGCTCCGCCGGATCCGCACTGCAGCCGTGGAAGGCGATGTACTCCCAGTCCCTGTTCCAGTGACCACGGTCCGAGGGCACTTCCCACAGTCTCTTGGTGGCAATCAGTGCCTTCAGGTTCGGATCGTACTCCGTGCGGATGAAGCTCCGGTGGAACTCCCGGTGCCAGTCGGGAGCAGCTCCGAGATTCCATTCGAAGTACGTGTAGAGCTGAAGGGATCGTACCTGCTCGGAACGGTTGGTGAGCGCCAGAAGCCAGATTTCGACCGGTTCCTCCGGAGGCACAAACAGGGTCCAGTGCGACTCGATTCCCCGGTTGCACGCCTCAATGCGCGAATAGCCGATGCCGTGAACACAAGCATATGCCTCCGGCTCGGCACAGACGGGCTTCCAAGCCGCAGACCAGAATTCCCCCGAGGCAGCGTCCCGGATGTAGAGGAACTTCCCCCAGTCGTCACGAATGAGATCCTGCTCCCACCGCGTGAGACGATTCAGTTGCGCGTTCTCACGCCAGCTGTACCCTCCCCCTGCCTGGGAGAGGACGAAGCCAAAGATACCGTTCGAAACGACGTTGATCCATGGACGGGGAGTGCGATGGTTGGTGATCCGGTAGCTCCAGCCATCATCCTCAAATCGACCGAATCCGTTGTCGAACAGACGAATTCCTCCTAGGGTGTGAATACCGATTGTGAACCTCAGTGAGTCAGTAGACGGAGCGAGGCGCGAGTGGCCGGTGTTCAGAAGGCAAATCCGACCGTCATCCGCTGAACGTCACCGAGGCGGCCGTACCGGGTCCATGCGTAGTCAAACCGAATGTCAGCTCCCGATGCCTCGATCATGACCCCGGCACCCGCGGTCAACCCCACCTCCGAGTCCTGTTCAAACAGATTTTGGTACCCTACCCGAAGTGCCGCGAGGCCGGAGTAGATGTATTCGGCCCCTAGGCTCATGCTCTCGGTGTTGTTGTTGGGATGACTGGCATCAACGAGAGCCAACAGTTCGTGGCCCGGAGCGATCCGGACGGGAAACGCCATGCCGACGCGGAATAGCACCGGCAGGCCGTAGGTGTCTGTGAAGAGCTGTGCCGGCAGCGCGCTGTTGCCCCCGGCGGTTGTCGGATCGAGGTCGTAGCGCACGCGGAGGTCCCGACCCGCATAACTGCCCCGGCTGCCGAAGTTCGAGAGGCTTGCCCCGATGACGATCCCGTCGTCCGTCAGGCGGTACTGGGTTCCCAGGTTCACCCCGAGTCCGCTCACCGAGCTGTGCCAGATGCTTTCCTGCATGAACGTCACCTGGATTCCCGCCGACACCCGGTCCGTGATCCGTGTACCAAAACCGATGCCGATTGCGAAGTCGGAGACCGAGTAGTTCTCCCCGGTACCAAGGGGGATCTCCACGGTTCGCACAGGAATGTCGCCGGAACGGAGCGACGTGACGCTCATCATGACGCTGGACGACGCAGCCACCGGCACAACAGCGACGGCGTAGTTGTAGGCGATGTCGGCCAGCCAGCGCGCGTGCGTGAACTGGACGGACCAGAGGGAGTGATTTCCGAGAGCGGCCGGGTTATAGTAGGCTGCCATGGCTTCGCCGCTGAAGGCGGAACCCGCGTTCCCCATTGCTGCGAGGTGGGCGCTCGGTTCGATGAGGAGGAACTGACCGATCGTTGTTGCGACGTTCGTCTGCGCCTCGACACGCCCCAGAATCCCCAGCGTCGTCACAACAAGAATCGCAAGACGTCTCGCTCTCATAGGAATTGCTCCTCGACGGCTACTTGATGATCGCAAACTTGCCCATCCGCGTTCCCAGCGGACCTGCATCGACGTGGAAGATGTACAGCCCTGGAGCTACGTCGAGGTTATCCTTGGTCCGCAGATTCCAGGCCTCGTAGCCTTCCAGGGAATTCTCGTGAGTCAGGGTCTGAACAAGCTCCCCCCGCACGGTGTAGATGCGGATCGTGCAGGTGGACGGAAGACCGCGAAATTCCAGCCGCCGGACGCCGCGCCCCGAAACGGCAAACCGCTCCGGCTCGAAGCTGGCCGCCGCCACGTAGGGATTGGGGACGACGTACGGTTCAAACTGCCCCTCCGCCAGGGCCCTCGCCTCGTCGATGCGCTGACCGGACGTCCGGAACGAGAACAACTCGCCGTCCTGGAAGGGAATCCGCAGCCGTAGGGTATAGACATCGCCGGGCCTCGGCGGAATCGTCGATCCGCCAAGCCCCGACGTATCCAGCTTCACGCTCCAGGTGATCTTCAGCGAGTCGGTAGCTGTGTCGCGGGTCGCAATGTAGAGAATGTCGCTGACGTCGCTCAGCGTGCTGTCACGACTTCCCGAACCATCCAGGAAGAAACACTTGAGACGGATCCGTCCCTCGGGAGTGATGGCCGTGATCCGGAACTTGATCGGCCGGCGCTGGAGGATGAAGCTGAGGGCTTCGCTCGTGTCAACGTAGGTATCGAAGAACTCAATCTCCAGGTCGTTGGGATAGCCGGGTCGCCGCTCGTTAATCGGCATGGTGGCCAGATAAGTGAACGAGAGCCGCGCGTTGGATTGACTGCCGACCGTGAATCCGGAACGGGCCGTGTCTACCTCGGCAGCAGGGATCGTCTGCACGAGCGGTAGCAGACCTGCCCCGACCGCACCGTTCCCCGTGGCCTCAAAGTCCGACCCCCTCTCGATATACACCCGCCCCGACGCGCTGTCCACAAGCTGGTAGTAGTCCGCCCGCACATGGCTCGGCGCCGCCGTCTTCATGACCAGATGCATCACCCGACCGTCCGGTACGTCGTTGGAATTCACCACCCGCATATCCACGCTCCCCACACCGGAACCGGCGAGCCGCACGACGGAACTGGCGCTGGCGGGCTGATAACCGAGCGCCGGGGGATTGGGCCTGACCTCAACCACGTTCTGCGGCAGGATGGTTCCGCCACGGACCGTGCGGGAGACGTTGATGGCGTTCTCCGACGGGTAGTACCCCAGCTCCCTGTCACCATGATCGTATGCGCAGACGGCATAGTAGTACGTCATGCCGTTCGTGACCGTGGTGTCGATCCACGTGTGGGTGAGCCCACTGTTCTCACCGAGGTAGTACGCCACGCCGTCAACCGTGATCTCTGAATAGCCCTCGTACTCGTTCTTCTCGTCGAACTGCGCAATCGGCGAGCCGAAGGGCATCCGATCCGTGCCCCGTGCGTTGGAGATCGTCCGCGAGTCCATGAAAATCGGATCTGTCGAACGGTAGATTTTGTACCCCTCGAAGTCCATTTTGCGCGTCACGGGGTCCGTACTCCGCTCGGACGCATCATTCCAGGTGAGCCGAACAAAGCCGTCCCCGGCTTGCGCCGTGACCGAGGGGAGTCTTGGCGGAACGACAAACTGGTAATTTGACGTGTAAATACGCTGAACAATCCGCACGGTCGTCCGGAGCTCGGCCAGACCGATGCCGTATGCCAGGGCGAGACTGAAGCGTTCCTGCCTCCCCTTGAGCAGCTTGAACGTTCCTGAGGTGAAGAGAAACCCGATATTGTAGTTCAGGGCAAGGGGCGGATCGAACCGCTCGCTCTCGACGGGAGCCGTGAACTGGTCATACAGTCGCTTCGGCCAGTTCTTGATCCCGTCATCAAAGAAGATGATGTTATCCGTCTCCGTGCCGGGGTTTCCTTCGCCGACGCGGATGCGGTTCATCTTGAATCCCGTCAACCCGATCTGGTCAGACTCGTCGATATCGGTCTTGTCGAAGTTGGGCTCACCCTCCGTGGGCATACCATCCATCTCTCCGGTGTCGCCGGTCTCCATCACTCCGTCTCCCCCCGTGTCGTCGAACTCCGCTACCCAGTCCAGATCTTCGTCCCCAGTCCACCACGACTCCAGCCTGTACGCTGGCCTGGTCTCGAGCGAACCGTGGAAGGCCTCGAACGCCGCGAGATTGTAGTTGGCCTGGACATGACTTCGGATGGCGGGAGCACCGAGAATCTGTACCCCGGCCCCACCGTCCCTCCGCTCATCCGTGATCCCGTCCAGGTCGTTGTCCACAACGTCGAACGGATTGCCCGGCGTTTCCAGATAGGCGTAGCCGAGGTATCCCGTGCGCAGACAGGTGCTCGAAAGGCCGACTCCGTGTCCGCGGGAATCCCAGGTATAGGTCAGGTTCAACCCCAGGGACTTATCAAAGAAGGCGTTGTCGTCATCCGATTCGGCGATACCGTCGCAGGAAATGGACGATCCCCCAACGCCCGAGTCCATGTAGATGCCGAACAGGAGATTGTCCTCGTAATCGGTCGTGCTTTCGTTGATGACGTCGTAGTGGTAGAAGATCACGTTCC
>CAYXMK010000179.1:0-5651 GCA_964465905.1 uncultured Ignavibacteriaceae bacterium
CACAGAAAACGTGCATTTCATCCCGCCACAAAACGGCGGGACACAGAAAACGTGCTTTTCATCCCGCCACAAAACGGCGGGACACAGAAAACGTGCATTTCATCCCGCCACAAAACGGCGGGACACAGAAAACGTGCCTATCACCTATGACATATCACGTATCACACTCCATCATTCCATTACTCCATCACTCCATTCCTGCATCCCCCCCGTCACTTCATGATCGCAACCACTTGCTCCTGCATGGGCAATCCCGTGACCACCACCTCACCCTCCCTTGTTATAAACACATCGATCTCGCTTCGCACGCCGAACCTGTCCCGCAGATAGATTCCCGGCTCGATCGTGAACGACGTGCCCGGGATGATCTTCCGCTCGTCGTGTGTCTCCAGGTTGTCCATGTGCGCACCGGTGCCGTGAATCTCCTCGCCGATCGAATGACCGGTCCGGTGGATGAAGTATTCCCCATACCCTTTCTTCGTGATGAACTCCCGAGCCGCATCGTCCACCTGGTACCCCCGGATCTCCTTCCGTCCCTTGAACGCCTTCTTCACGAAGCTGAGCGCTGCATCCCTTCCCCCCTTCACGATCCGGAAGATCTTCTCATACTCCGACGGCACGCTCTCGCCGACGAAACCCGTCCAGGTGATGTCCGCGTAGACCGAACGGGGCTTGTCCTTCTTCGCCCACAGGTCGAGGAGCACGAAATCCCCCTTCTTCAACGGCGAATGGATTTCCTTCGTCGGCTCGTAATGCGGATTGGCGCTGTTGGCGTTTACGGAGCAGTTCGGATCGCTCTCGGTCCTCAGTCCGCGCTTCCGGAACTCTGCCAGCATGAACTGCTGCACGTCGTACTCCGTCGTGACCGTGCCGCTGCCGATTCGCTCACGAATGTACCGGAAGGCCTCATCCACGATCTCCCGCAAATGCCGCGCGGTCTCGATGTTGTCCCTCCACTGTTCATCGTCCCACCGTGTTTCGAAGTACTGCACCAGGTTCGCGGAGGAGACGACTTTCACTCCTGTCTTCTGCACCATCTCCACCGTCCCGGCATCGACCGTGGAGACGTACGGGATGGCGCATCCCGGGGAATACTCCATCGCCACCTTCCTGGCTCCGCCCAGCAGTCTCTTCAGCCCCTGCTGGAGCGATTTCCAGCTCAAATAGATGGTCTTCTCGCCCGGCACCGTATCGAGATTCCATTCTTCGATGCGGTGCACCAGCTTGCGCGGCTCCCCGTTTGCTGGAATATAATAGAAGTAGCGCCTGGTGCACATGATGTGGGGCGGCAGTTTCAGGATCCGTGTTGCAAAGACATTATTGCCGCGAAAGTTGTAGAGAAGCCACCCGTCGATCTTCTCTTTCCTGAGGGCTTCCTGGATCTCCGTGATGTTCGTCTTCCAATCGCTGGTCATGGTGATCACCTCCTCGGTAGGTACTCCGTGCAGGCACCGCGTGCCACGTGGAATGTAGCAAACCGAAAACACAAAAGCCCGCCGGGGTTGCCGGCGGGCTTGGCGAAACGGCCAACGGGCCTACTTGCCGATCGTTTCCAGCTCCTTTGGCTCCTTCGTCTTCTCGTACGACTTCTTGTGGCTGGCCTTGCGCTTCCGCTTGAATCTGGTCTCCACGATCTCCTGCGCGGCCGGCTGATCTTCGACATCGGGATACGTATAGATCTCGTACTTGTAGTTGCGGAGGATGATGTCCTTCCCGTTGCGCCCCAGCACGTAGGTCGGCAGCAGCGGAATCTTCCCGCCGCCGCCCGGCGCATCGATCACGTAGTACGGAATTGCCAGTCCCGACGTGTGTCCGCGCAGCTTGTCCATGATCTCCAGTCCCACTCGCACCGGCGTCCGGAAGTGATTCGTCCCCTTCGTCAGGTCCGCCTGGTAGATATAGTACGGCCGCACCCGCATCTTGAGGAGTTTCCTGTGAAGCTCCAGCATGACTTCGGGATCGTCGTTCACGCCTTTCATCAGCACGGCCTGATTCCCCACCGGGCAACCCGCGTCGGCCAGCAGCCCGCATGCGCGTTCCGCCTCCGGGGTGCATTCCCAGGGATGGTTGAAGTGGGTATTGACGTAGATGGGATGGTACTTCTTCAGCATCTTCACGAGTTTCGGTGTGATGCGCTGAGGAAGCACGCACGGCATTTTCGTGCCGAGGCGGATGATCTCGACGTGCGGGATATCCCGCAGGCCCGCGAGAATCCGTTCGAGCGCGTAGTCGGTGAGCATCAGCGGATCGCCGCCCGAGAGGATCACGTCCCGGATTTCCGGGTGCGCGCGGATGTAGTCCAGGCCATCCTGGATGTACTTGGAGTTGATCTTGCTGGAATCGCTCACCTTCCGCTTGCGCGTGCAGAATCGGCAGTACATGGAGCACTGGCTGGTGACGAGGAAGAGGACACGGTCGGGATAGCGGTGGGTGATGCTGGGGACCGGGCTGTCGGCATCTTCGTTGAGAGGATCTTCCAGTCCCTGCTGGTCCTCCAGCTCGACCTTGTCCGGGATGCACTGCAGCCAGATTGGATCCCCCGGGTAGCGGATCAGACTCAGGTAGTAGGGGTTGATGCGGATATGGAACAGTTTGTTGAGGCGGTTTGCGAGCTCCTGGTCGAAGCCGAAGCGTTCCACGAGATCCTTCCCGCTATCCACGCTCTGTCGGAGCATATCTTGCCAGAGTTCCATACAGGTTACTGATCCTCCTGCAGTTGTTTGACATAGAGCACGAGGTCGTCCCCCCGCGCGTAGTAGTTGCTGATCCGACCCTGCTCGCGGTAACCCTTCCGGACGTAGAATGCTCTGGTCCGCTCGTACGAGGGCTTCGAAGAGGTCTCGGCCACAATCAATCGTCCTCCTGCCCGGCGCACGCGTTCCTCGCAATGCCGGAGCAGCTCGCTCCCCACACCTTTGCCATGGAGGGCGGGGCGGGTTGCAATCCAGTAGAGGTCGTACGTTCCCTCCGTCATCGGCGTGTGCCCCATGCAGTAGTACCCCTGCGGTTCCCCTGTCTCGTCCACAAAGGTTGCCAGCTCATAGTCGCGTTGCTCGGGCTGTGTCGCCGCAATCTCCATGAGTTCACGGGCAACCTCCAGCTCATCCTGCCGGAAGACCTTTGTGTCGTTCAGGATCTTCATGAGCGGCTCGATGTCGTCGGGATGGAATGGTCGGACCGGCATGGCTGCTCACGGCATACGCTCGAGGGCGTACTCCACGATCCGGGCGATCATCTCGTCGAACGTGAGGCCATAGGCGCGGGATGAACGCGCGAACCCCGCATCGTCGGAGATATCGGGATTAGGATTCACTTCCAGGACAAACGGTCTTCCCTTCGCGTCGAGGCGCAGGTCGATGCGCGCGTAATCGCGGCATCCCATGATCCGGTACGACCGGAGGGCAAGGTCCTTGACGACACGTTCCGTCTCCGGATCCAGGGGAGCAGGACATTTCCCGACGGTGCCGACGTACTCCTCTGTCCCCTCCATCCACTTGGCGTTGTACGTCACGATTTTCGGATAGTGGGACGGGAGGCCGGAAAAGTCGATCTCGGAGACCGGCATCACGATCGGCCGCTTGTTGCCGATGATGGCGACATTCAGTTCGCGACCCTCGATGTATTCCTCCACGAGGGCCGGCTGGTCGAAGTTCTGGAAAATAAAGCGCACGCGGCGGCGGAGCGCGGCGATCGAGTCCACAATCGACGCCCCTTCAATCCCGGCACTGGCATCCTCACGCGAGGGCTTGACGATGAGCGGGAACGGAAGATCGAAATCGGCGTTGTTCAGCTCGTTCAGGTTCTTCACCACCACAAAGCGCGGAGTCGGGATCTTGTGGTACGTCAGGATCTCCTTGGTCCGCGCCTTGTTGAGACAGGTACCGAGGGCAAACGCTCCGGCACCGGTGTACGGAATCCCCATCAGCTCGTAGATGCCCGCCACATGCATTTCATGGACCGATTCGTTGCCGACGGACTCGCAGAGGTTGAAGATGACGTCGGGCTGCTCCTGCTCGAGAAAATCGAGGAGGCGTCGAACATCCCCGTTCATGTTGAAGAGAGAGGATTTGTAGCCCGAGCGCTGCAGCGATTCCTGCACCTGGCGGCGCTCCTCGAGCACACCGACCTCGGAGAGATCGACGGATCCGGCAGGTACGGAGGCCAGCACCTGACCCCGGCTCCCGATCCCCTCGATCTTGCTCAGCTCGGAAATGAATTTCCGCCCCGCCTCGGTACTGACGGTCGGCTCGTTGAACACAACGGCGACGTGCGTTTTCTTCGGCATCACATCTCTCCCGATAATGCGCTGCGGTCGACAGTCTGTGGGCGGACCACCCCTTCAGGAAAGGCCATAACGCTCTTTCGCAATTCTGACAACCTCGTTCAGCAAGCCCTGGTACGACAACCCGCCGGTTCGAGCAGCTAAAGGAAAACATGAATGATCTGCCGGATCCGGCAGAATTCCCGGCAGGGGATTGAGCTCCAAAACATGCGGAATTCCGGCTTCGTCGAGACGCACGTCGATACGACACCAATCCCGGCAGTCCAGCACGGTGAAGGCGCGGATACAAATTTCCTCGATAGAACGCTGAAGTTGGCGCTCGAGCTTCGCCGGGCATTCGTGGATCTCGATGGGACGATCCGCCCGGTCCCAGATCCACTTGGCTTCGTAGGAGTAGATCGGATTGACGCCGGCGGGAAGAGAATCGAATTTTGTCTCGATAATCGGGAGGACGCGCAGGTTCGGCGGATTGCCGAGAAGCGCAACCGTGAATTCACGCCCGCTCATGAACTTCTCCACGAGCGCCGGCTGGCGGTACTCGGTCAGCACCGTGTGAACTTGTGCACGCAGTTGGTCGCGCGTGCGAACGACAGAGGCATCGGTGATGCCTTTGCTGGACCCTTCGTGCAGCGGCTTGACGATTGCGGGAAGAGCGAAGTCGAGAGCGTTCAGTTCCTGGGATGATCGTACAACGACAAACGGCGGTGTGGGGATGGTGTAGTGTGAAAGGATTTCCTTGGCGCGCGCCTTGTCGAGACAGATGCCGAGCGTCACGGGATCAGAACCCGTGTATGGGATGCCGAGCATCTCGAAGATAGCCGGCATCTGTGCCTCCCGAGAAGCTCCCCGGAGTCCTTCCGCCATGTTGAAGACCATGTCGGGGCGGATTGCCCTCAGCAACCCGTACGCTTCTTCGTTGGCCTCGATCAGAGTGACCTGGTGATACTCTTCCAAGGCCGCTTTCACGGCCTCGACCGTCTCTTGCGTATCCCACTCTGCATATGTGTCGCCTCTCGTTCCCTGAAGCTTCGCCGGAGCTGCTGCCGTGACGGTCCTGTCATCGGGCAATCGCTGATCTGCTTCTCCGTCGGAGGGTTCTTCGTCCGCCTCTCTCTTCACGTTAAAAACGAGAGCGACATGCAAGCGCCGTATCAAACGGTTCGATCTGCCTTTCGATTGTGGAGAGGAGTTCCACCAATGTTTCAATGAACATGAGGAACTGATACAAATATAATCATTTCTTCGTCGATGTCAAGAAAAAACAGCACGCGCGAGGGTCGCGGAGCCAGAGAGGAGGAATGATGGATGATGGATGATGGAGGATGGAAGATGGAGAATGGAAGATGGAGGATGGAGGATGGAGAATGGA
>CAYXMK010000180.1:0-5649 GCA_964465905.1 uncultured Ignavibacteriaceae bacterium
CGATGCCAAAGCAACGAAGCAGGGGCTGGTGGAGGTAGCAAACAGCGGTACACTGTTTCTGGACGAGGTCGGTGAGATCCCGTTGACGATTCAGCCCAAGCTCTTGCGTTTTCTGGAATCCGGCGAGTTCCGCCGCGTCGGTGGGAGGAAGAATCTGACGTCGGACGTGCGCGTCGTGTCGGCCACAAGCAAGGACCTTCGCGAGGAGGTCGCGGCAGGACGCTATCGCAAGGACTTGCTGTACCGATTGAATGTCGTCACTCTGACGTTACCGTCGCTGGCAGAACGGAAGGAGGACATACCGCTGCTCGTTCAGCATTTTCTCCGACGGCATGCCGGGACGAAGGTTCCCAAGAAAATCGGCCAGAAGGCACTTGAGGTCTTGATGGAGTACGATTGGCCGGGCAACGTGCGCGAGCTCGAAAACGTCATTGAGCGAGCTGCCATCTTATGTGAAGGCGACGAAATCGGCGTCGATGATGTTGCGCTCCCCCGCCGCGGGCAGCCTCGGCCGGAGGCCGCCGGGGAGGCGTTACCCACAGCGGCCCACGCCGGAAGTGCCATTACGTTGACGGAAATGCAGAAAGCTCACATTGACGGTGTTCTGCGATCTGTAGATTGGAACAAGCAGCTCGCTGCAAAGATCCTGGGTATCACCCCCAAGACGCTCTCCGCGAAGATTCGGGCATATCGTCTGACCGAACGTGCGCCGTAATCGGTACGTGAGCGGAACCTTCACCAGCGGTATCATGCCGCACCGCATATTCTGCCCTCTCGATCACCTGCTGTCGAAGATCTGGACTACGGCCGGGCACCGGGCTCGACACTCCTGGGGTATTTTGGCTTCCGGTTTGTCGCGAGACCTAAGAGACAAGATGAGAGAATCTGTCTCTTGCCGAGCTCTTGTCACCGGCCTATGGGGGTCTAGAGATGCAGCGACCTGCTCGATTCCCGAACGTGAACCCTGCATCTGCAGCGAATACCTGATGAATCCGGTCATCAGTCGCTGAGTGTAAATGTGACCTGATACGAGCGGGGCTGTATCTCCCCGATCCCGGCATCAACGAGGTATGTGTAGGTGATCGCCTGGCGTGCGTCAGCACCAGCCGCAATGTCCCGCACCAAGTCGACAGGGACCTGGCCTGCTGAAAGATCGACGTCACCGACCGTTGTGCCACTGCTCGTTGCCAGCGTAACGAGCAACCGCGTACCCGTCGGCAGTCGTTCGCTGAGGAATGCTGATATCTTCATGCCGTTTGTCGTCGTCACGATGCTGTAGGATGTGCTTCGATCGAAGGCCGGATCAGGAGCTTTCCCGGCAACGGCAGTGTACACCGTGAGGGGCTGTGGATCCCCTGAAACGGCGAACAAGGCCATCGGCCGAACTTCGAGGGTCACGCGCTGTGTCGCCCACGCGGAGCCCTGCCCAAACAGAATGTCCGTTTGGGCAAAGGCAAGTAGCAGCAGTAGGCCCGTGTACCTTGGTGTCATCACCTTTGTTCCCTGAGCCATGTGGCCGCGCATCATGACTTACTTGGCAAGTATCATTTTTCGCGAGGTGGAGGTTCCGTCAACGAGGAGGCGACAGACGTAAGCGCCCGAGGGAAGCAGAACCCCCTCCTCGGAGGTACTACCCCACTGTACGTGGTAACAACCAGCGCCCATACGCCCATGCACCAGTTGCACGATTCTCCTGCCCTGCAGATCGTAGATTGAGAGGTCGACGTCTGCTTCGTGCTTCAACTCGTAGGAGATCGTCGTGGCCGGATTGAAGGGATTGGGGTAGTTGGTGAGGGCAACAACGCGGTTCTCCGGCATGTCCTGTTGCTTGAATGTCAGGCCTTCTGCATCCACATCGAGCGACCGGGCATCGCGAGCCGCCAGGATTGCGGTTTCAAAGGATAGTGTCGTAGGGCTAACAGACGAAGTTGTGTCGCGGCCGAGGTAGATTCTCGCTACCGGACCGCTACCTGGCGGCAGCACGGCATCGTTCAGAGAGAACAGGACCATTCTGATATCACGTTCCCCAAGCACATTGAACGGAAGCTGCCAGCTCGATCCGATCGTACGAGCGGTTAGCTCTGCTCCTGTGACCATCCCGATGCCTTCAAGATGGATGAACAGCTGGACCGCAGCGACGGTGTCGGAATTCGCCAGGTGAACGTCGATCACTTCGGGGGTTCGTACGACGAAGCGCAGCTGGTTCTCTGCATTCAAGACACTGCACGCGGAAATGAGGACAGCAAGAACCGGGTATCCAACCCCTTTGCTCGTGAGAATTCTTGTTTCCCGCACCATGTAGCTTCTCCTGGACGGTCTCTGACATCCCATGATCCAGAAAGCATACCCGGTCTTCGGGGAGGGCTACACTTGCGGGTCGGATTGCCGTATCTGATGAAATAACAAGAACTTGTGCCTGGCTGACCAGACGGAGCTTTCGGATGATTTTCCGCCAGCAATAGTGTAAATTCTACAATGTTCAGCGGGATCGTTTGGAGTTTGCTAGACATACGTTGGAAAGGCCGCGTCGCAGCGGTAACGCACAGACGGTCCCGCCCCCCAGATGTGGAATCTGTTGAACGCATTGATGACTGGAGGTCGCTACAGTGAAGAAGCAGGCCCTTTCGGTGCTCGCCGCGGACGACGAGGCTGCACACCTCGAGTTCCTCGCCGCCGCATTGACGGAAGCCGGACACATCGTTGACACCGCATCCGACGGCATTGAAGCAATCAACAAGCTGCAGACGTCGTCCTATGACCTGACGATTCTCGATATCAAAATGCCGCGTGTGAGTGGCATCGAAGTTGTGGAATTTATCCAACAACGGCATCTCTCGACTGACGTTGTCATGGTCACCGGTGTAGAGGACATACCTGTTGTGGTTCACTGCATGCGCCTGGGTGCGTACGACTACCTTACCAAGCCGTGTTCTGCAGAGACTCTCAACGCCGTCGTCAAGCGCGTTGCGGAGAGGCGACAGCTGCTTCGGGAGAATTCGGCTTTGAAAGCCGCTCTCTCCCGGCTAGAGCCAAGCGGGCCTATTATCGGCCAGAGCCGATGCCTCACGGAAGTGCTGAGTCTTGCCGCCAAGGCAGCCCCATCCGACTCTCCGATTCTCATTGAGGGGCCAAGCGGCTGCGGCAAGGAGCTTATTGCTCATTACATTCACAGGAACAGCTCACGCACTGGGCGCCAATTCCTTTCGGTCAACTGCGCATCGATGCCGGAGCATTTGCTCGAGAGTGAGTTGTTTGGTCATGAGAGGGGCGCGTTCACCGGAGCCGTCACGACAAAACAAGGACTCGTCGAAATTGTGGACGGCGGCACGCTCTTCCTGGATGAGATCGGGGAAATCAGCCTTGGCCTTCAGCCGAAGCTCCTCCGCTGGCTTCAGACCGGCGAATTCCGCCGCGTGGGGGGCAACCGCAACCTGCGTTCGGATGTCAGGATCGTCTCCGCGACCAACAAGGTCCTTCAGGAAGAAGTGGTCAACAAGCGCTTCCGAGAAGACCTCTTCTTTCGACTCAACGTCATCACTCTGACGCTGCCGCGCCTGAAAGACCGGAAAGAGGACATTCCCCTGCTGGTCGAGCACTTTGTCCGAAAGAAATCACCCGCGGGCAGATCGGTTTCCGTCGACCAGAGAGCCGTCGCACTGATGCAATCGTACGATTGGCCCGGGAACGTGCGCGAACTGGAGAACGTCATCGAACGGGCGCTGATTGTCTGTTCACGAGACACCATCCGCGCGGAGGACATTGCACTCCCGGGCCTGCACCAGACGCTGCGTTCCGAACAATCGAACGGCTCCGATGCATCACACGTCCTCGGTCACGCCGCGTCTCTGGAAGAAATCGAGAAGCTGCATATCGAAGGGGTTTTGAAGCTGGTCCACTGGAACAAGAAATTGGCGGCACAGATCCTCGGAATATCGCTGAAAACGCTGTACACCAAGATCCACAGCCATCATCTCGAGGAGACACGCTGACCGACACCGCTCCACATCTACTGACAGCTATGGTACAGAAGATGCCACTCGGTCTCAACAACCACACAACGCAGGTGATCCTATGACCACGTCGGCCAGAATCCTGGTTATTGATGACGATGAGGGGCTCAGGGAGACCGTCGTGGCCGTGCTCGAGATGGCCGGCTACGAGGTTGTCGCGGCGGAGGATGGCGAGGCAGGCATGATTCGAGCATCCGAGACTGCTCCAGATCTCGTGCTCTGTGATATTGAAATGCCCAAGAAGGACGGATTTGAAGTCTTGGCGATGTTTCGAGAAAACGCTTCGACAGCACACACGCCGTTCATCTTTCTCACGGGGAAGGGTGAAAGGGAGCTGATGCGTCGGGGAATGGATCTGGGCGCAGACGATTTTATCACCAAACCGTTTTCTGCCGAGGAACTTCTCTCCGCGGTCACCAGCAAACTCCGGAAACACGCGAAACAGGAAGAGGCAGTCAAGCGAAAACTCGATGAGTTGAGACTCTCCATCAGTTCGTCGGTCCCACACGAGCTCAAGACTCCCCTTACCGCGATCCTCGGTTCCGGGGAACTGCTCCTGTCCCAGGGATCCTCGTTGAGACCGGAAGAGACTGAGGAACTCGCGCGCGCTATTGTTCAGTCGGCACAACGACTCCATCAGACGCTCGAGAAGTTCTGGACCTACACCCAACTGCTCATGCTTGCGGCTGAGGAGGATTTGCGCAAGCAGCTGCACCATGGTAGGATTCAGAACGTCGATCGTCTGGTCTCTGCACTGGCAGACTCTGCAGCGCGGGAGCATCATCGAACGCAGGACCTTCGCCTTTCCCTAAAGCCAGCCGATGTGATGATGTCCGGTCATCACTTCTCGCAAATGCTCCAACAGGTTCTGGATAACGCCTTCAAGTTCTCCACGGGGGGCTCTGCCGTCGAGGTAAGAATGGAGGAAGATGGAGAGCACCGGCAGACGGTACTTCAAATCCATGATGAAGGCAGGGGGATGAAACCTGATCAGATCAAGAGACTGGAGGGGTTCGTCCAGTTCGGCCGAAACATTCACGAGCAACAAGGACTCGGACTGGGTCTTGCAATTGCTCACAAGCTGGCGTCCCTCTATGGCGGAAATCTGCTGGTGGAGAGCCGGCCGAACCAAGGAACGACGGTGACGATTCGATTGCCTGCCGGAAGGTGAGCGCCTCCTCGGCAGCGACGACGATGATGCGAGATGAGGCAAGTGGCGGCTGGCATTCCCAGGAGACGTCCCACGCCATGGGAATCTCGGCGAGGCGGCACCGAAGCGCGCTATGTCGGCGGGACTGATGGAAGATTGAAAATGGAAAATCGAGAATTGCTGATTTTGTCAACAATTCTCGATCCTCAATCCTCCATCTTCAATTCTCCATCCTCAATCCTCCATCTTCGATTCTCGTCCTGCTCAGAATCCGGGAGGCGGAGCCGAGGCGCTCTAGGTCGGCGGGATTGATTGAAGATTGAAAATTGAAAATCGAAGATTGCTGATTCATCAACAATTCTCGATCCTCAATTCTCCATCTTCAATTCTCATCCTGCTCAGAATCCGTGAGGCAGAGCCGAGGTGCGCTATGCCGGCGGGATTGATTGAAGATTGAAAATGGAAAATCGAGAATTGCTGATTTAAGAG
>CAYXMK010000181.1:0-3903 GCA_964465905.1 uncultured Ignavibacteriaceae bacterium
ATCGACTTCACCGGCTTGCACGCTTGAGTTCTTCCAGAATCGCATCTCCACCTCGTGCAAGCAACTCGTCGGCGAGAGCAATGCCCAATCGCTCACATTCATCCGCGCGACCGTGAAGTGAAGACCGGACCGAGCGAGTTCCGTCAAGACTGCCGATCATTCCATCCAGAAACAGCTGTTCGTTCTCGACGCGACCGTACGCACCTATCGGGATCTGGCAGCCGCCTTCCAGGCGCCGGAGAAGTGCCCGTTCGGCGTCGGTGGCTCGCCGCGTGTTCGGGTCGTCAAGCAACTGGGCGAGGGGAAGCACTTCAGAATCGTTCTTCCGTGTCTCAACGGCCAGCGCGCCCTGACCGACCGCTGGCAGGAAGAGCGTGGGCGAAAAGACCTCTGCGATCAGCTCAGGCCTGCCGAGGCGGACAATTCCCGCTCTCGCCAAGATCATCCCATCCCACTGCGAATGAAGAAGCTTGTCAATCCTGGTGTTGAGGTTACCGCGGATCTCTGCAATTGTGAGGTCAGGACGAAGACACAACAGCTGACACCGTCGGCGAAGACTTCCGGTCGCTACGGCCCCTCCTTCCGGAACGTCTGCCAGTCGTTTGTATCCTCGCGCAGGATGGCTGATGAAGACATCGCTCACATCCTCGCGCATACAGACTGCGCCGATAATGAGAGAGTCCGGGATGACTGTCGGGACATCCTTGAGACTGTGTACTGCAAGATCGATGGTCCCATCCAGGAGTGCATGTTCGAGCTCTTTCGTGAAGAGTCCCTTATCTCTGAGAGCAGAAAAAGGTGAATCCAGGTTCTTGTCGCCGGTCGTTTTGATGATCCGGATTTCAATGTCGAGCGACGGCAGAAGCCGTTGGAGGGCATCCCGGACCCACCGTGACTGCCAGAGAGCAAGTTCGCTCCCGCGGGATCCTATGATCAATGTCCGGGTTGTCATTCCTGCTCACCCACTTGCGAATCATCCATGCCTTTCCGCAGACCGAACAATGACCGAATGGTGCTGATGCGGTTGCGCTGCTCCTCGCTATTCTCCCCATTCCCGTTCTTCAAACTGGTGCTTGGACCGTGGAGGAGCTTGTTAATGATGCGTGTTGTCACCAGGTTGAGGAGTTCACGGTCCTGCGGTGCAAATTTTGCAGCGAACTTGTTCACTTCATCAGAGCGCACTTTCTCAAAGAGACTGCGCAGATCGTTGATCGTCGGCCCGACCTGCAATGAGTCGTACCATTGCCGGAAGCCTTTGATCTCATCCAGAATAATGCCGTTGATGGCCGTGATTTCTCCTTTTCGCCGCTCGAGGTTTTGCGCGACAATTTTGCAGAGTGAATCGATATCGTAGACAAAGACGTTATCGAGAGAGTTTATTTCCGGATCGATATTGCGCGGTACGCCGAGGTCAATGAGAATCAGAGGCGAGTTCGAGCGTGCCTTCATGATATTCCGCATTCCCGGCAGATCCAGCACATACGATGCGGCACTGACGGACGAAAGGACGACGTCAACCCGAGGGAGCGTGGCTGCAATCTCATCGAAAGGGATAACCGTCCCACCGAGCTTCCCAACCAGCTCGACTGCCCGCGCAGGTGTCCGGTTCGCGACAAGGAGCGATGAAATTCCGCGGTCTACCAGGTGTTTCGCCGTCAATTCTCCGGTTTCACCCGCGCCAATCAAAAGTATCGTCTTGCCGGAGAGGTTTGAAAAGATTTTCGTGGCAAGCTCGACGGCAGCATAGCTCACAGATACTGCGCCCCGGCCGATCCCGGTCTCAGCTCGTGCACGCTTTCCGGCGTGCAGGGCAGTCTGAACGAGCCGGTTCAAGAACGCCCCGGAAACATGAAGATCAAATGCGATGGTGTAATGATGCTTGATCTGCCCGAGAATCTGAATGTCGCCGATCACCATTGAATCGATGCCGCTTGCAACCTTGAGCAGGTGCACCGCTGCCCGGCAACCGAAAAGCCGGTAAAGATGCTGAGGTTGAATAAGGTCACCGGCGGATTTCGATCCCAGCAGAATTCGGGTGGCGGCATCGACGATCGCGTCTCTGGGCTGTCTCGCCGTCGAAGCATCAATGACCCCGTACATCTCCGTGCGATTACAGGTTGAGACGATGAAACACTCCGAGAAAAGCGTCTCCCTCAGCCGGCCGAGCACTGATGTGAGGTCGGCATCTGAGAACCAAAGGCGTTCCCTGATTTCGAGAGGAGCGGTGCGATGGTTAATTCCTATGAGAACGAGGTTCATTTGGAGTGTCCCGCGCGTATCTGCGGTGAGGATCACATGAAATTATGGAAACTGTGGAAGAGCACATTGATGAATGTCATAGAAAAGAATGAGACGGCGAATCCGACGATCGAGAGGATCATGATCTTTCGGCCTTTCCAGCCTGCTATCCGCCTCGCAATGAGGCCAACACCGTAGAGAACCCAAATCGCCATCGTCCCGATCAGCTTGGGATCGAAATACGAAAACTCCGTGAACGCATCAGGAAGCCAGACGAGCCCAATAGTGATCGCGAGCGTCAGGAGGACAAAACCGGAGAACACTGAGGTTGTCGTCAGCAATTCCAGCTTTTCAAGGTCGGGGAGATTCTCGTAAATGACCCCAAGCTTGTTCGATTTGATGCTGTGATACAGGAGCAGGTAGAGGAATCCGTAAACGGCCGAGAGTCCAAAGGCCGACAAGCCGAGCAGTGCGCTCGTGACATGGAATCCCAGGAGATTGCTCCTGAGGACAGGTTCCACGAACTCAAGGTCCTGGATCAAGAACGTCGAAGGAATCTGAAAGATGAGCGGCAGGAGAAGCACAAAATAGCCAGTGTTCTTCACTCCCGCGAAACCCTCGATGATCCTGTATGCCACGGCGGTAGTGAACGCGATCACTGAAAAGATTTCGAAGATCGTCGTAATCGGAGGGTGCTCAAATGCAATGGTCCGGAGAACCAGATAGAACAAATGGAGCAGAATAACCCCTGTGAGAATTGCCGTCTTGCACTTCTTTGCCGCCATAGACTTGCCAAGAAATGCCAAGGCATAAGCCGCCGTCGCGACGACATACAGGACCGGGAGAAGATAGTTCACCACTGCAATTGTTGTCTTCATGTCCGTCAGAATTCCAAGATAGTACGCATGACCGGCGTCCATCGGGTTAACAAAGTCCCCAGAAGCGGGCTCCCCTTGCTCAGAGCGCAGTCGCGCCGTTGGAGAGGTTCCATTCCATTGGGGAGCATCTCAAGAGTCGCAGATGCTTGCATTCGAGAACCGGACCTCTTTCTGGCCATCCCTTCATGCTTCTCAAAACAGGTAAATGTACACAAAAAGCCCAAGAAGGCAAAAAGTAGAGCGGTGGAAATACCTCGCCTGACCTTACGTCTCGATATCGGACCGAGGCGGTACGCCACGGCAGAGTACGGTCCAGGACAAGGTCTTACTGAGGAACAGTTTTTCTGTATCTTGACGCTTGAACGAGTAGTCTCAAACCAGGATTGACTTCCTTGCCTGGTCAAGCGTCCTTACGATTGCAGAGGTTGGTCCGCTGTGAGGCGAGAAGTGAACCTCCCACGCCTGAGCTGAGGTTTTCGTGTGAGAAGCGAAGGGAGTACTCCGGTCGGTCCAGAAAAGGGCGACGGCCGCCAGGATGAGCAATGAGGCCAAGAAGCGAGGTGCAGTGTTTTCGTGCTCGACCCTTCAGTCCAGATCTGGACTGACAATGAAGCATGAATTCTCAGGGTGAAGTGAAGTTAACTTCTCTGTTATCCTGAGAACCCCGGCGAGCGAAGCGAAACGGGATCTGCCGTCAGAAGGTGAACGACGAGAGCTGGCCAGTCCGACAGGACGAAGCCAGCTCTTTCGTCATCGTAAGCACCCCCCAAGGTCTTCTGACGAAATC
>CAYXMK010000181.1:4003-5620 GCA_964465905.1 uncultured Ignavibacteriaceae bacterium
CGCCCGAGCCCGCTCGGGACGCGTGCGGAGAGGGGGAGTCGTCTGACCCGTCTCACCCCGGCTCGTTGGGGACGGATGCCCCGCGTTTTTCCGCCACTCTGAGTTCCACTCCTCAGGACGGGAGATCCTCCCCTTCAGCTTCCTCCTCTGACCCATCCGACGTCTCCTGGAGGCCCTCCAACAGCTCCCTGTCGACTTCTGCAACGACAATCTGGTCGACATCAACAACGACATCCTCTCCCTCCGCGTCGGTGAAGCTGAAGTACTTCCCCGCCGCATCCGGATCGGCATCGAGTCTGACGACAAGCGCTTCGGCAGATTGGGGATCGTCCACCAACGATTCAAAAGCATCCTGTCGGCCGCGGAGGACGAGTCGCAGATGCCAGTCCGGCTGACTGACCGCATCCTCAACTTCTTCCATCACCGGATCAGCGACAAAATGCACGAGTTGCACTGCGCTTCTGCGGACCATCACCGTCAGGGGCGGTTCAAGCGTGTCAAAGGTCATGAACGTCCTCTCGGCGTGCGGCGATTGCTCCTCACCGATGATGTCGAAGCCATCACGCAGCCTCTCCCACTCCTCGCTCGGAAGCGTGTAGCAGAGAGACTGGGCAAGATCTTCGATCGAGACTCGGATTCTGGCATGTGCTGCTGCCGGATTGCCGTTGTTTCGCTTCATCCTGATCCTCCGCTCTGTATGCACCCACGATCACCATTTCCCTTGTCAGAGTCAAGCCGCTCTCCTGCGATTGTGAGATCCGCTGACGGCGGTGCTGGCTTTTCTGCTTTCTGCATCGTATGTTCTGCAGTTGCGGCCGGAATGAGGATGCACAGATGCCGCGGATTCGAGAAACTCAAAATGACAAAGCCACGCCTATGAAGAGTCTATCGGGAACAGCTCTCCTGACGCTGACATTGATCGCTGCCTGCGTACCGGAGACGGCAGTACGGGAGGTGCCGGCGGAACATCTCGTGCTGGTGAATGACGATTCCCTTTCCTGCGTAATCCTTGCCGGTGACATCCTTACGACGCGCGTCCTCACCGCGTCCGGCGATACACTCGAGCTGGACAACAGCGCCATCGACCGGATCATCGCCCTCCGATCGGGCCGCGATATCACCGATCGCTACATCGACCGCAAGGCCATCAAACTCGAACTTGCCAAGCGGGCGGCCTTCGAGAAGCGGTCGAGGCAAAAGACAGAGGCCGGCGTTCGGGATGCGAAGCGGACAGCGGGCCGGAACGAACCATTCGCCATTCTTGCGGCAGAGCTGGCAACCGGCAACGGGGAGCCGCCTCAACTGGAACTGACCGTGCTGAACCTGGGGGCAAAGACGATCGAGTCGTTTCGGCTCAAGGTTCACTGCTTCGACCGTAACGGGCAGCCGGTGACGGGCGCGGGAGGCAGGGACAACGTCTTTCAGGCAACGTCGCGTATCCCGATCGATCCGGACGAGGACTTCACGACGACGCTGCATCTGAGGTCGCATCCGCGAACGCGCAAAGCGAAGGTGGAGATTTACCTTGTGGACTTTGTCGACAAGACGCGGTGGATCGGCATCGTGAGCGCGGCGGCAGAGTAGCTCGTTGCAGAGGGAAGCATTTGTTCGTATATT
>CAYXMK010000182.1:0-5590 GCA_964465905.1 uncultured Ignavibacteriaceae bacterium
CTCCGCAAAGAAGAGCTCATGGAGCTGAGCGAGATTGATGACGTCCTCCGCGCTCACGGCGTCCCTGGGGTAGTAGATCAGAACGTGCGGGGATTCATACTTCCCTCCCAACTCCCGGGCGATGTGTCCTTCCGACGACGAAAGCCCCAGCTGCTCACTGAAGAAGAACACCGTGCCGGCAACGGTCAGGAAGAGCAATCCGAGTCCATACTCCGTCCGCGACGCCGGCCCGACCACACCCGGCCGGCGAACGGCAGCAATGCGTCGCGCAAGCATCAGGATCGCCGCAGCAGCCGCCACGGTCCCAGCGCGGTGAATCCAGAGCCGGTGATCGACGGGCAGGGCTTCATCGTAGGTCACCCCCGGAAAGTATCCCAGGATCGGATTGAAGGCGAAGACCTGGGGACCGGTCACAGTCACCCACGGAATGTGCAGCAGAATCGCGGCGTACACGAGGGAGAACACGACACCGCGCCGTCTGGAGAGACCGGCAGCAACCAGCCGGGCAAGGGAGTAGGAAACCAGGACGCCCGGTACCACGGTCAGTCCATAGATCAGAAGTCCCTCTCCCCAGGCGCAGTTTTTCACCGCCAGGCCGTTCGCGGAGATTACCGCAAGCGGTACCAGCACAAGGGCAACGACTTCGACGAGTCTCCGCAACTCGACGGACCAACGCTCTGCCTGCACGGATTCCTGCACACGCTGCCGCAGAGCCACAAGCCCCGCAAGATACCCTGCAAGCAACGCCGTCACAAGGGAAAATTCAAGGCCGAGGTAGTTGAGGAGCGGTATCTGGGTGCAGAGGAGGGAGTTCCCTAAAAGAAGGAGAGCCGCAAGCTGGGCAGGACGAGAACCGGGGAATCTCATGCCATGCATTCGTCGATGCCGGGTGGTGGGCGTGCGCACAGTGCGGTCGTGGCAAGGTGCACCGACGCGGAGCGAAATCCGTGCAACAGGAGGTCAGCCGTCGTGTCTCCGTTGAAACGACATCAGAACTCCTCGCCGCTCGCCCGTTCGATGTGCGCTCCCAGGGCCCGGAGTTTTTCCTCGATCCGCTCATAGCCGCGATCGAGGTGATAGACGCGGAGCACTTCTGTTGTCCCCTCCGCCGCGAGTCCGGCAAGAATGAGCGACGCACTTGCCCGCAGGTCTGTGGACATCACCTTCGCTCCGGTCAGCCGTCGAACGCCGACAACGGTGGCGGCATTCTCTTTCACGGTCACATTTGCGCCGAGGCGGATCAGCTCCGGAACATGCATGAACCGGTCATAGTAGATCGTGTCGGTCACGACGCTCGTCCCGCGCGCCAGCGACATGAGGGCGATCCATTGCGCCTGCATGTCGGTCGGAAAGCCGGGGTAGATAGCCGTCGTGGCGCTGACGGGCAGGATTTCATCGGGCGGGGTCAAGTCGACAAAATCGCGTCCCGTGGTGATACGCGCTCCGGCGTCTTGCAGTTTTGCGAGAAGGGAGCCGAGGTGCTCAGGATTGCACCGCTGGACCCGCACAGCGGCGCCTTTTCTGCCGCAGAGAGCCGCGGCCACCAGGAACGTTCCTGCCTCGATGCGGTCGGGAATCGTCTCGATATCGGCCGGATGGAGTGCATCCACCCCTTCAACCTCGATGCGGTGAGTGCCGAGTCCCTGGATTTTGGCTCCCATGGCAGCGAGAAACTCCCCCAGGGCAACGATCTCGGGTTCCATCGCCGCGTTCTCAATGACCGTCGTGCCGCGGGCCAGCACGGCTGCCATCAGGACGTTCCCTGTCGCTCCCACGCTCGACACATCGAAGGCGATCCGGGTCCCGTTGAGCCGTTGAGCCCGTGCGACGATGTACCCCCCCTCCAGATCAATCACAGCCCCCAGCTTCCGCAATCCCTCAATGTGGAGATTGACGGGCCGCGGGCCCCAAGCACAACCGCCGGGAAGCGAGACCCTGGCCTGGCCGAAGCGCGCGACAAGCGGACCGAGGACATAGATCGAGGCCCGCATTTTCTTCACATGCTCATACGGCGCCTCGAAGCGGGAGACGGAGGAAGTGTCCATCTCCAGTGTGTGGTCACGGCGCGTGATCCGGAGCCCCATCGTCTCCAGAAGTCGACTCATGGTGAGGACATCCCGGAGGCGAGGAGTGTTGTGGAGGCGGTAGGTGCCCGGTGCGAGGAGACACGCCGGCATGAGCGCAAGCGACGCATTCTTTGCTCCGCTGACGTCCACGGTACCGGCAAGCGGATGACCGCCAGTGATGATGAACTTGTCCATGATCGAGCGTTGACAGGTGTGGTACGGTGCGCTGCGAAGTCCTTGCGGCCTGAATTCGCAACGGACAATATACTCGCCAAAGCAGTGAAAGGCAAAGCCACTCTTACGTCCCTGTGACCGGCTCTTCCTTGTGTTTCCCTCAAAAAATCGGTACCATCAGTCGCGTTCTGCCGTTCACACACCGATCAAGAGTCTGAAGCTCATCCATGCCTGTCCAGGTTATCGTCGGCGCCCAGTGGGGTGATGAAGGGAAGGGGAAGATCGTCGATCTCCTCAGCAAGCGGGTGCAGATCGTGGCCCGCTACCAGGGGGGCGCGAACGCCGGCCACACCGTCGTGCTCCCTCCCCGCGCCGGAACAGGTGAGACGCCGCAGGAATTCGTCCTGCATCTGATCCCCTCCGGCATCTTCCACCGTCACGTGACGTGCGTCATCGGCAACGGCGTCGTCATCGATCCTGTGGCATTGATGAACGAGATCGATCAGCTCCGGAAGGCCGGCGTCGACATCAAGGGTCGACTCCTCATCAGCCACAACGCCCACCTGATCATGCCGTACCACAAGCTGCTCGATGCAACCCGCGAGCAGGGGGAGCAGAAGATCGGCACGACCGGCCGAGGGATCGGACCGGCCTACATCGACAAGTATGCCAGGTCCGGAATTCGTGTGGTGGACCTGCTGGACCGGGAGATTCTCTGCGCCAAATTGAAGCAGAACATCGAAGAAAAGAACATCCTGTTCTCGCGCGTCTATCAGGCGGAACAGCTGGACGTGAACGCCATCATCGAGCAGTACCGGGAGTTCGACAAGCAGATCGACCCGTTCATCACCGACACTTCGGCGTATTTGCACCGGGCTCTGAAGCAGGGAAAGAACGTGCTGGCCGAGGGGGCGCAGGGGGCCCTGCTGGATGTGGATCACGGGACGTACCCGTTCGTCACGTCCTCCAATCCGACCAGCGGAGGAGCGTGCACGGGACTGGGAATCCCGCCGACGTCCATTTCCTCGATTCTCGGCGTTGCGAAGGTCTACTCGACACGAGTCGGGAACGGGCCCTTCCCCACCGAGCTGGACGACAGCACAGGCGAGCTGCTGCGCTCGGTGGGCGGCGAGTTCGGCGCCACCACTGGGCGCCCGCGCCGCTGCGGATGGCTGGATCTCGTGAGTCTCCGGTATTCGGTCCGCGTCAACGGCATCCAATCTCTGGCGCTCACGAAGCTCGATGTGCTCGACGGGTTCGAGGAGATTCTGCTCTGTGAAGGGTACGAAGTGAACGGCACTCTCCTCCGGCACTTCCCGACAGATGTCAAGACGCTCGAACGGGTCGTCCCCCGGTACAGATCGATGAAGGGATGGAAGACGGCAACCTCCGGGATTCGTCGCCCCGCCGATCTGCCGCCGCGAGCCCAGGCGTACATCAGGGCCATCGGACGGTACCTGGAGACGCCGGTGCGGATGGTCTCCGTCGGCGCCCGCAGGGACCAGACACTCATGATGCGCTCCTCTTTCACATCATGAAACCCATTGCCACACTCCCCCGCTCCAGCCGTCTCAAGATCATTCTGCTGACACTGGCCTTCACGATCATTGCGGCAACGCTCTGGTACACGCACACGCTCGTTCAGGACCTCCAGGCGCGGGAGAAACAGGTGGCGGATCTCTATGCCCGGTCTCTCGAGTACCTGGCCTCCGCCCGCGAGACAAACGGCGAGTACAGTTTCGTCTTCGACCAGATCATCCGCGCTATCGATTTTCCGATGATCCTCACCGATGCCGACGGTCGTCTCATCTCCCCTCTACCAAGCGCATTTCGGAACATCGACCTCGACTCTACACTCTCCGAGGAGGACCAGCAACGCGCGTTGACCCACCTCATTCCCCTGATGGACAGTCAGAATCCACCCATCCGGGTGACGTACCAGGACACGGTGCTCCTGACGGTCATTCACTACGGAGAATCTCCGCTGATCCGGCGGTTGCGCTGGCTTCCGTTCGTGGAAATCTCCGTCGTGGCCCTCTTCATCCTCATCGGCTACGTCAGCTTCAGCTACGTCAAGCGAAGCGAGCAGAGCAACATCTGGGTGGGAATGGCACGGGAGACGGCGCACCAGCTCGGCACGCCGATTTCAAGTATGATGGGATGGATTGAACTCCTCAAGACGCAGAACCGCGGCGATCCCGAAGTGTCCGATACTCTGCGCGATATGGAGAACGACCTTCTCCGCCTCCAGAAGATCGCGGACCGTTTCTCGAAGATCGGCTCACAGCCGGATCTCAGGGAAGAAGATCTGGCGGCTGTCGTCCGTAAGGTGATCGAGTACTTCCAGCGGCGCATCCCCCAGACGGGGAAGAAAGTGGATCTTCATTTTCACGCCCCCCAGGAGGTCAGAGCGAGGGTGAACCGTGAGCTCTTCGAGTGGGTGATCGAGAATCTGATCAAGAACGCCCTCGATGCGATCGAAGACGGCGCAGGAACGATTACCATCGCGCTCTCGCGCTCCGGGAACGCGATCTTCATCGACGTGACCGACACCGGACACGGCATCAACCCTTCGTTCCGGAAAGAGATCTTCCGCCCCGGCTTCTCTACGAAGTCGCGCGGATGGGGCCTCGGGCTGAGTCTCTCGCAGCGGATCGTCGAATCCTATCACAACGGTCGCCTCATGCTGCGCGAATCGCGCCCGGGAGCCGGCACCACCTTCCGCATCAAGCTGCGCGCCTGAGGGGCGCTCTCTCCCCCCCGCCGCATTCCTTCCCCCCGCTTCCCTGCCGCCTCCGATACCTGCCAGCAACCACAAAGCTCTCAGACAGTGGGACCTCCGATGACGGGCCCTTTGGGTCGGGAAACGGAGTAGCCGATCATCGCGCCCAGCATCGAGAAGAGTGGATAGAGAATGAGCGTGAAGAAGAGATTTGCCATCACGCCGAAGGGGGTGAGCGGCTCCTGCAGAGACTCGTCAATCTGCCGCCGGATCTGATCGATGGCTTCAGGGGGAAGAGTACCGGACTCTTCCAGGTTGACCAGCAGTCTCTCCACGATTCCGAGCATCAGATTCGCCCCGACATTTCCCACGCTGAGGAGGATCACGGTGTCCACCGCCGTAGCAACGAAGGCGGCGATGACGCCGGCAAGGATGCCCAGAATCATGGCATCGGAGGATTCCATCGCCGCCATCTCGGCGGTAAACTCCTGCCGGTAGAGGTAGGCAGTCAGGAAGCCGCCCAGAATCACTCCGGCACAGCAGCAACAATTGAGGAGATTCAGGCCAGGGACACTCGAAACCAGGCCGATGACGATAGATTTGCTACTAACTCGAATTCGTGAGGAAG
>CAYXMK010000183.1:0-5582 GCA_964465905.1 uncultured Ignavibacteriaceae bacterium
CCAGGGCCATTTTCGCTTCCGTTCCGGTGAGCTGATCAGCAGGATCAACCGTCGGTACTGCAGGCGCTCCTCCTCCGCCCAGAGGTTCCCTGCGCACGACGTGTTCCATGAGCCGCATACCGTCAAAGGCGTCGTTGGCATAATGGACCTCGCCGCTGTACACGCGCCGCAGGTCTTCCTCGACGTACCGTCGCGTCAGGGCCGCTCCGCCGAGGATGACCGGAATTCTGAGTCCCCGCTCTTCCATGACCTCCAGGTTCTCTTTCATCACCACCGTGGATTTGACCAGAAGTCCGCTCATGCCGATCGCATCGGCGCGATGTTCCTCAGCCGCGTGGAGCATCGTCTCAACGGGGCACTTGATACCCAGGTTGACCACCTTATAGCCGTTGTTGGTGAGAACAATATCTACCAGATTCTTGCCGATGTCGTGCACATCTCCCTTGACGGTGGCAATGACGAGGGTACCCTTCTGCATTCCCTCAGTCTTCTCCATGAGCGGCTCGAGGGCGGAGACAGCCGCCTTCATGACTTCAGCCGACTGCAATACGAAAGGAAGCTGCATCTGTCCTGACCCGAACAGCTCGCCGACGACTCTCATTCCGTCGAGGAGGATCGTGTTGATGATCTCCAGCGGCGCGTGTCGCTGCAGCGCATCATTCAGGTCGTCCTGGAGGCCGCTTCGGGCCCCTTCGATGATACGGTTCCTGAGCCGCTCTTCTGCCGTCGCGCCCGCGATTCCCCCCGTTTGCCCTGTGCGGGCATCCGCCGCTGCCCCGACGGACAGGAGCTCGTTCAGCGGATCGCTCACAATCCTCCGGGCTTCCCCTTCACCCTCAAAGATCCGTTCATCGAAGATCAATCGCCGGCAGATCTCCCTGACGCGTTCATCAATTTTGAACAGGGGTTCGATCTTCGAGGCATGGACGATGGCCAGATCCAGGCCGGCTTCGACGGCGTAGTGCAGGAACACGCTGTTCAGGGCCTGACGGGCATGCGGGGCGAGGCCGAACGAGATATTGCTGACGCCGAGGAGCGTGTGCGTTTCCGGGAATTCCGCCTTGATACGGCGGATGGCCTCCAGGGTTTCCCTCCCCGCGGTGCGGAACTCCTCGTCGCCAGATCCGAGGGTAAAGGTCAGGGCATCGAAGATGATATCGTGCGGCTTCAGACCATGGTCGCGCACCGCCAGGTCATAGAGTCGGCGTGCGACTTCGAGCTTTCGATCCGCGGTTTTGGCCATCCCCTGTTCGTCGATCGTCAGTGCGATGACGGCGGCGCCGTACCGCTTGCAGAGTCCCAGGATGGCATGCAGGCGCTCTCCGCCATCCTCCAGATTGATGGAATTGACGATCGGCTTTCCGCCGATTCTCTGCAGGGCTGCCTCGATCACCTGCGGCTCCGTGGAGTCGAGCAGAAGGGGCGTCGTGACCTGCGTGTTGAATCGTTCGATCACTTCGGACATATCCGCTTCTTCGGAGCGACCGACGTAGGCCACGCAGACGTCCTGCAGATGCGCCTGTTCCCTGACCTGCTCCCGCCCCATTGCCACAATGCCCTCCCAGTCGTTACGGGACAGGAGGTCGCGGAAGAGCTTGCTGCCGTTGGCGTTCGTCCGTTCACCGACCAGCACCGGAGCGGGGTTCACGCGCAGGGGAACTGACTGGTAGAGACTGGAGACGGAGGGGATCACCTCGGGCTTCCGCGGCGCCGGCGTCAGCGAGCCAACTGCTGCGGCAAGCTGACGAATATGCTCCTTGGTGGTGCCGCAGCATCCCCCCACAATCCGAACGCCAAGATCCCTGATGAAGTGTGTGAGCGAGCGAACGAACTCCTCGGGCGTCAGGTGGTAGTGGGCAACACCGCCGATGTTTTCCGGGATTCCGGCGTTGGGCATCACGAAGATCGGGAGCGGGCTGGCGGCGGAGAGCACGCGAATGTGCTCCGACATTTCCAGCGGACCGGTGGCGCAGTTCAGACCGAACGCATCGATGTCGAGAGGCTCCACCGTCGTGAGCGCCGCGGCGATTTCCGTTCCCAGCAGCATCGTCCCCGTCAGTTCGACGGTAACCGAAACGATGACGGGGACCTTCCTGCGCAGTGCTTCGAAGGATCGCTGGACGCCGTAGACCGCCGCCTTCATCTGGAGGGCATCCTGGCATGTCTCGATGCAGAGGAGGTCCACGCCGCCGTCCAGGAGTCCCCGCGCCTGTTCTTCGTATGCGCTTGCCATCTCCCGGAAGCGGATGTGCCCCAGAGAGGGGAGTTTGGTGGTGGGTCCGAGAGAGCCCGCGACGAAACGGCGGCGGCTGTTCGTCGAAAACTCTTCCGCGAGGCGGCGGGCGATGCGGGCTGCCTTCAGATTCAGTTCATAGGCCCGCTCCTCGAGCCCGTATTCGGCCAGCACGATCGACGATGCACCGAACGTGTTCGTCTCCACGACGTCGCATCCTGCTTCGAGGTAGTCGGCATGCACATTCTCGACGGCCGATGGTTTGCTGACGACAAGGATTTCATTGCAGCCCGCGAGGGCCTCGCCGCCGAAATCGTCGCTGGTCAATCCCTGACCTTGCAGATGGGTACCGGTAGCCCCGTCGAAGACAAGGACACGTTCCCGCAGCGCGTCGAGGAAGGTTCCGTTCATGGAGTGTCAGAGGAAAAGCGGGAGCATGGACGGGTTGTCAGGCACGCGAAAGGAATTCCGGAACAGCTGTGGACACAAAGGAGAGGGCGTACACTCGAAGACCAAGGCCTGACGTCGACAGCCGGAGCAGGTGTTCAGCGAATTCCCGATCCCGCACGAGATGATAGAGGCGCGGTACACCGACCGTTACGATGGCCGAACCATTTCTGGCTCTGCGTACGTCGTCGCCAAGACGCTCATCGCTCACGGGGACTCCGTCGAGGGTCACCTCGACCGACTGCAGACGGCCCTGCGGCGCTTCGAGCACGGCATAGACCTCCGCCGCCTCAAACCGCACCGTGATGGAACCGATCTCGCCGGCAGCGCCGTCGAACCGGAAGAATTCCCGCTCCTGAATCCACTTGCCATGCGCGTAGAACCGGCCGGGGAGGTGAGAACCCGGATCTTCATACTGGACGGTTGACTCCGGCGCGTAGGCTTCGGGATTGCCGGGAGTTCCGTGGAGGTAGCCCAGCTTGACGTCGGCTGTTGCAGGAAAACTCACGACCGACGGCAGGTCCAGAACGTGGGCAGGCTCGATCGGCTGCGGAAGGGCTCCCCCGATGCCCGCCTCGCGCAGGAGCGCCTGAATCGAGCGCTCGAAGCGGTCCGGCCCTCCCGTCCCTTCCTGCCTCAGTCTCAGGAATCCATCCTTGTCCACCAGGTAACGGGTAGGTCGCACCTGGTTGTCGTAGGAACGCCAGATCATTCCTTCATTGTCCATCACCACGGGGAAGCGGATCCCAATCCGTTTGAGAGCGTCGCCCACACGCTCCGGGTTCTTGCCGAAGCTGAACTGCGGCGTGTGCACACCGACCACCCGCAGGTTCAGCAAGCCGTAGCGCTCATGCCACTCCTGACTATAGCGCACACTGCGCAGGGAGGCCGGATCCGTGAAATCCCAGAAGTCGATGAGCACGACATTTCCCTGCTCCGCCCGAAGGGACAACGGCTCACCGTTCAGCCAGAAATCGCCGTACAGTTCGGAGGGGCGGACTTGTCGAGGCCGAAACTCCATGTTGTGAATCTACCAAAAAAGATCAGGAACATCAACGAAACGGGATGCTGATACGGATGAACTCCGCGCGGGCGACGACACCGTTGATGACCGGAGGCGCCAGCCTCGAACGTCCGACGATGCGACCGGCCATGTGATCGGCATCGGACCGCAGTTGCCACATCGCAAGCGCGACAACGGTTCCCACCAGGGCGCCCCCTGCGACATCCGACGGGTAGTGGACCCCCAGGTAGATACGCGAGTATCCGACCATCAAAGCCCATGTCAGGACGGGAACAAGGACGGATGGCCGGGGATAGCGAAGAGAGAGGATCGTGGCAATCGAGAACGCCCCTGCCGTATGCCCTGAGGGGAACGAGAAACCTCCGGCCGACCAGCGGTGCTTCACGCGGACGTCCGCCAAAGTTTCGAACGGCCGCGGACGACCCACGATTTCCTTCAGCAACAGAGTCGTGAGCAGCGAACCCGCTTCCGAGGCGGTGAGCAGAAGTCCAGTGGTGCAGGCAGACCGGTCGTCCGCAAGCGTGCCGTCCAGGAGAAACCCGACGGGAACGACGGCGAAGAGAGGCAGGGTCGCGTAGTCGACGTATTCGAAGACGCCGTTGCGGCCGGGGGACTGTGTTGCGTTGATGGAGCGGAAGAGCCGGAGGTCAAGTGAAGCGGGCTCCTGAGCCCGGGAAGGGACCAGAAGAATGACGGAAACGGCGGTAAGGAAGAAGGCCCGGCGGGTGGTTCTACCGAAGGGCCAGACGGTATTCCTGATAACTTCGCATGATCTTGTCAACGTAGTTCACCGTCTCGCCGAAATTTCGAAAATAGCCGCTTCTCGGCCCCTCATCCCCCCAGACCCTACTGTGCAGCGTCTGGTAGCGCTTCGTCAGGAACGGAAGCGCCTCACGGACCCCCTCCCAGGTATCGGGATCGTGTCCGAGATACTCCGCCAAGTCCCGGGCATCGAGAATCCTGCTCAAACCGGCATTGTAAGCAGCTAGCGTCAGTTTCGTCCTGTGCGGCTCGCGTATCCCGTCAAAGAAGCGATAGAGCCGCTTAAGGTGATAGACCCCCGCCTTGATGTTGTAGTAGGGGCTCTTCGCCTGCGGAATGCCGAGCTGTTCTGAGATCTCCTGCTCGGTGACGGGCATGATCTGCATGAGACCGTACGCACCCCGCTGGCTTCTTGCGTCGGGCTGAAACTGCGATTCTTGCCTCATGACGGCCAGTACCAGCCGCCAATCAAGTTCATACTTGAGAGAGTATTTCTGGATGATTGAGCCAAACTTCCGGATGGATCTCTTTGTGTGGCCGTCCAGTTCCTGACCTTGGCTCAGGGAAAGCTCTGAAGACTGACCGGAAGCCCCTGCTGTTGAAGAAGATACGGAAAGAAAGGAATTCGGTTGGATGCAACCGGAGACGGACACAAGAACTGCCAGATAAATAGCCGGAATCGCTCTCAAACTCAAGAATCACCTTCTGGATTGTTAGGGACTCATAGCCGTCCCCTCGACCGGCACCCCCTTCGGGCTGTGCAGTCTGCCTTCAGGGGCATTCGAAGCCGGGCGGACACGGCAAGTCTGACAGGACCTCTAACGGTAGATCAGCCTGTCAGGTTCCAGAAGATAATCATTGATTTGCAAACTCGCAACACCTCAGACGCCCGACACACGCAGAAACCAGAAAATCATCGAAATTTGACAAAATTCAACCGGTCAGTTTGTCTTGGTCATGACAACCTGACAGTTATGCTTCACTTGACCAGATGAAACGATGTTTGGCGCCTGAGCACCCAGCTCACACGGCCGTTCTCATCCACGCAGGCATCCTCTTCCTGGGATGATGTGACCTTCTGCCCGTCCCATTCGGGCACAGCCGAGCTGACCTGAA
>CAYXMK010000184.1:0-5557 GCA_964465905.1 uncultured Ignavibacteriaceae bacterium
CTGCGTGACGTTTCCCCCCGCCGCATGGCAGGTGACACAGAACTCCTGCGTCGCGTGGCACGAACTGCAGTTGGATATCTTGCTTCCCGCAGCCACACCGTGGGTGTACCGGAAGTTTAGATCGTGCACTTTCTGGAGACCCAGCGCCTGCCCCCGGTCCACGGCGGAGAGCCGCGGAGAGCGCGGAGAGATCAGATCGCGCCGTGCCTCATCCGTGCGCAGGAGTGCAACGCTGGCATGGCACTCTTCACAGCTTGCGTCGCTGTGGCACATCGCACAGTCCCGTTGAGCCGAACGGACAAGCCATCTGTGCTCGGCCGTGAAGTCGGTCTTGTTGTGATCGGCCGGCCGGAGAGCCGCCAGATCCAGGTGACATCGTTCACACTGGTTCGACGCGGCGACATCGTTGTGGCAGGCATAGCACGACTCCATCGGCGGCAGGTGCTCCGCCACAGCGTCCTCGGCTTCCTCGATCCCGATGTGACAGGTGACGCATTCCATCTTCTGCTGGACAACATGGTATTCGTGGGCAAACAGCAGCGCCCGGTCGGGATTGGCAAAGGCACGGTACGAGGAGGCATCGTCGCTCAGGTGACAGGTGGTGCAGCTCGATTCGAGCTGTTCCGCGTGACACGACTCGCAATTGGCTTTCTTCGCAAGCAGATTGTCACGGGCCGACGTGCTCGCGGACGCCCCCTCGTGGCAGTCGAGGCACCCCGCACCGGCATCCTTCACGTGGAGGCGATGGGAGAACTTCACCACTCCGGCCTGACCTCCCCCCCCGTTCTGCGCCAGCCCCACCAGGGACGGCGCGAGCACGGCGGCCAGCAGCAGACCGAGCCGGTGAAGCGGAATACTCTTCAGGACGACGTTCTTCATGGGTCCGCTCAAAAGATGTTGAGGCGTTCGTTCAAGAGATAGTTCACACGCAGGAGCCAGCGCACGTCGCTGGCGTAGATCTTGTTCGACATCACCTGGATCTGACTGTCGATCGAGAGAGAAGGAGACGGCCTGTACACCGCCCCCAGGCCGGCCGCCAGCGCGCCGGTCAGGTCCGCTTCCTCGGCGCTCAACTTGTACTGTGCATAGCTCAGGGTGATCGTCGGCGTCAGCTTCCGATCCATGAAGGGGTAGCCGGCGTTCAGGGAGAAGCCGCTGATCTGCCGGTCGTCTCCCGTAGTGTGGACGAGTTGAACGCCGACATACTGTCCCTGGGCGCCGATGGTCACGCGTTGGGTCGATGCATCGCCGTAGGAAACCGAGCCGAACCGCAGGACGGCGTTCCAGCCCGGGAGGAACCCATACTCGACTCCCCCTTCGACTTCTTCGAGCGTGTTGTAGACGAACGCGGAGAAGATGGAGTTGAAGCGGAGCCGTGGCTGACGCCGCAGGTACTCGCCGGTAAGCGCGAGATTCTCCAGGACCGACACGCGGGCGAACACTTCACCCCGCGACATCTCATCGAACTGGAGATCATGCTCGTAGCGTCCGTAGACGCTCACGCGCGTTCCATAGGTCACGTCGATGTCCCCCCCCAGGTACTCTTCCGCATCCGCAGAGGGCCTGATCTCCACCGAGTATTCGTTGAAGAGACTGTCAAGGCGGCGCGCAACATACGCCTCGGCCTTCTGGGTTCTGTTCAGGTAGCTCAGCGACACGCGGACCATCTCGTGTGGCTCGACCCGCACCTGACCACCGAACATCCGGTTGTCAGCGCCGTCGTCGATGAGGGCGACTTCATGACGCGGGGCAATGAGGAGTCCGCCGTACCCCACCACCTGCACACGCGAGTCGAGAAAGCGGAGCAGAACCTTCGCACCATCCAATCCTCCGGTGCCAACGCCCGCGAAGACGTATTGTCGTCCCAGACTCACGTCCCCCATCCCGCCGATGTTCCGCCAGTGGAAGGAGAGGTTGTAGAGACGAAATTTGAAATGGTTCTTCACAGGACCCGCAAAGTCGTTGAAGGCCTGAAAGTGAGTCTGCAGCGATAGATTTTCTTGCGCGAGCGTCAGGTGGGCTGATTGATACCCGAAGAGATGACTCGACGTCACACCCACAGTGTCATTCCGACCCCAGACATACGCCGACGTCACGAACCGGCCCTGCAGTCGTTGCGCCTCAGCGACCTGCACGGACAGAAGAAGGAGAGCAGCGGCAAATACGATGGCGTTTCTCATGGCGTCTCGACAATGATGAAGGAGAACAGACACATCTGACCCGTTTCGACAATTTCCGTACCGCCCCAACAAGCATTTCCCATTCGAATTCGACCAAATACTCTCCCCATTGTGGGATCGCACCCCCCGTTTTGGCACTGATAGGAAGGTCGGGTCAGACCGCGCTGTCAGAATTGAGAATCCCCAAGAACGTTCGCACACCGCCGGAGCGCTATCCTTTCCCTTCCGCCCAGAGAATCAATCCCTGCTGGTTCAGATC
This sequence comes from uncultured Ignavibacteriaceae bacterium, assembly GCA_964465905.1. Lineage (GTDB taxonomy): Bacteria > Bacteroidota > Ignavibacteria > UBA10030 > UBA10030 > CAYXMK01. The sequence continues at coordinate 2,440 of CAYXMK010000184.1, forward strand.
ATCAAGCTCGGCGTGCCGCGGGAGGATCCGGATGGCAAATCCCTGGCGCCCGCTCGTCTGAAGCGGGACAGTACCCTCGAACTCGTGGGCTTCCCCCTTCTTCTTGCCGGTCGCATGCATGGAAGCGATCCGCGGGTCCGTGATTTCACCGCGGGCATTCAGCACTCCCTGGTACAGGTCCACCGCAAGGTCCTTCGGCCCGAGCCGTCCGAGCTTCAGCCACGCCGTCACGCGCAGCGCGGCTCCGACCTTCAGTTCCCGCGTGCCGTCAGACGTCACATCGACAATCTTGAGGTCGGGCCACGCCGCCCGGATCTGCTCCCTCCAGGCAGCAAGCTCCTTTGAGAGCTTCATCTTTCCTTCGGTGAACTTTGTGAAACGGTGCATCGCCGGCAGGTACGAGCGTTCTGTGTACTCACGCACCATCCGGTTGGTGTTGAACGCCGGACAGAGTCCCCGCATGGAACCCTTCATCTTGGCAATCCATCCGCGCGGAAGACCATCCGAACCGCGCGTGTAGAACAACGGAATGATCTCCTTTTCCAGCAGGTCATATAGCGCATTCGACTCTACGTCATCCTGATACTCCTCGTTGTCGTACGTCTCCCCTTTTCCGATCGCCCACCCTGTCTCCGCCGTGTAGGCCTCATCCCACCAGCCGTCGAGCACGCTGAGGTTCACCGCTCCGTTGAACGCCGCTTTCATACCGGACGTCCCGCTTGCCTCCAGCGGCCGGCGCGGAGTGTTCAGCCAGACATCAACTCCCTGCACCAGGTAGCGCGCCACCACCATGTCGTAGTCTTCGATGAAGACCATCCGACGGCGGACCTCCGGATCTCTCTCGAAGTGGATGATCTTGCGGATGAGTTCCTTCCCCGGATTATCCTGCGGATGCGCCTTGCCCGCGAAAATGATCTGGAGAGGACGCGTCCGGTCCGTCAGGAAACGTCGGAGCCGCTCGGGATTGCGCAGGAGGAGCGTCGCACGTTTGTAGGTCGCGAACCGTCGGCTGAAACCGATCGTGAGCGCCTCCGGATCCAGGATTTCGCTTGCCTCGGCCACAGCCGAGGGGGGCGCGCCGCGCGCGCTCAGCTGATCCCTCAGCCGTCCGCGCGCAAACGCCACAAGACGTTCCCGCCGCCGCTCGTGCGTCCTCCAGAGCTCTTCATCGGGGATCTGGTTCACCCGCGCCCAAATCGTCACATCGCCAGGTTCTTCCCTCCAGCGCGGACCGACGTACCGGTCGAACAGTCCGACCATGTCGCGGCTCACCCACGAGGGAGCGTGAATGCCGTTGGTGATGGCCCGGATAGGCACGTCCTCCGGAGGAACGCCCGGCCAGACGCGGTGCCACATGTTCCGCGAGACAACAGAGTGCAGCTTGCTGACCCCGTTGCTCCACGCGGACATTCTGAGCGCCAGCACGGTCATGCAGAAGTGCTCCTGCGCGTCCGCCGGATCCAGTCGACCCAAACCGAGGAATTCTTCTGTGGAAAGGCCCAGGTCCTTGGCGTACGCCGCGAAGTACTTCTCCATCAACGCGGGGGCGAAGTAATCGTTGCCGGCCGGAACAGGCGTGTGTGTCGTGACCACCGTCCCCGCCACAGCCGCTTCCCGCGCCTGGGCAAAGGATACGCCGAACTCCTGCATCAGATCCCGACAGCGCTCGAGCGTGAGGAATGCCGAATGCCCTTCGTTTAGATGAAACACCGAAGGACGGATGCCGAGGATTTTCAACGCCCGAAAGCCGCCAATCCCGAGCAGGATCTCCTGCTTGATGCGTTTCTCGCGGTCGCCCCCATACAGCTGATCCGTGACAGTCCGGTCCTCGACTGCATTCTGCGGCACATTCGTATCGAGGAGGTAGAGACTGATCCTTCCCACCTGCACTTTCCAGATCTGCGCGACAACGGATCGACCGGGAAACTCCACGGTAATTGTCTTCACTCCTCCTTTTTCATCCTGCTCCGGCATCAGGGGAAGTGTGTAGAAGTCGTTCTCGGGATACCGTTCCTGCTGCCACCCGTCCGCGTTCAGGTACTGACGGAAGTACCCCTGCTGGTACAAAAGCCCGATGCCCACGAGCGGCACGCCCAGATCACTCGCCGACTTCAAGTGATCGCCCGAGAGGATCCCCAGACCGCCCGAGTAGTTCGGAAGACATTCCGTAAGACCGAACTCGGCGGAGAAGTACGCCACCGTCTGTTCGGCCATTTCGGGATAGGTCTTGCGGCACCATCCCCGTCCGGGCTCTGTGTACTCGGCAAAACGCTCCCACGCACGCTCTAGTTGCGCCAGGAACGCCTCGTCGCGCGCAAGCGCGTTCAGCCGCTCCTGCTTAATCGTCCCGATCATCCGGACCGGATTGTGGTTGGTTTGCTCCCAGAGATCCTGATCCAGCCGCATGAACGTTGCCAGGATCTCGGGATCCCAAACCCAGAACAGGTTGTAGGCCAGATCCTTGAGGCGGGCAAGCTCCTTGGGAAGAGACGGGGCAACGGTGTACGTAACGATCGGATGGGTCATAGCTGAACCTCGATGTGGATGCCGGCAGGGCAGGAAGGCCGCACCGCAATCCCGACAGGGCGGTGCAACATCGGGCCACCCTCCCCTTCCGGAGAATCCAGAAGGGCCGGCGGAAGAAGAGCCGGCCGGAGGCCCGGTACGAGCCTCCGGCACTCTGCATCAGCGAAGGTCACGGCGGCCGTGGCCGAGATAGATCTGCCGCGGCCGGGCGATCTTCTGCTCGGTGTCCGACAGCATCTCCTCCCACTGCGCCAGCCAACCCGACATCCGGCCGATGGCGAACATCACCGGGAACATGTCGACCGGAATCTTCATCGCCTGATAGATCAAACCCGAATAGAAGTCCACGTTCGGATAGAGCTTCCTCTTCACGAAGTACTCGTCTTCCAGAGCAATCTTCTCGAGCTCAAGGGCAATATCGAGCTTCGGGTTGCGCCCTGTCACGGCGAACACCTCGTCAGCCAGCCTCTTGATGATCTTCGCCCGGGGATCGTAGTTCTTGTAGACCCGGTGACCGAATCCCATCAGTTTCCCCTTCCCCTCCTTCACCGCCTTGATGAACCCCGGCACCTGATCCTTCGTTCCGATCTCA
>CAYXMK010000185.1:0-5550 GCA_964465905.1 uncultured Ignavibacteriaceae bacterium
CCCCGGCTCGCTGTTGACCGCGATGAATCCGTTGTGGCTCTTCACGATCCCCTGTGCAATGGAGAGACCGAGTCCGGTTCCTCCCGTCTCCGCCTTGCTCGTGAAGAACGGCTCGAAGATCCTGTCTTTGTGATTCTCCGGGATGCCCTTCCCCGTATCGGCAATCGTGACAACGACGTGCGGACCCGGAGCGGCATCGGGATGCAGGTCGACATCTTCGTCCGTCAGCGTCACGGACTTCGCCGCGATCTCCAGCGTTCCGCCCTCCGGCATGGCATCGCGGGCGTTCACGGCGATATTCAGGAAGACCTGCTTCAGCTGATTGGCGTCTCCCTCCACCGAAAAGCGCTGACCGTCGGTCTGCCATCGCAGTTCGATGGAGGGGGGAAGACTCTGCCGGACCATCTCGACCACTTGGTCGAGGAGAGGAGTGACGTCCAGTTCGGTGCGGTCGCCGGCGATCCCGTGCCCGTACGTCAGGATGTTCCGGACAAGCTCCAGTCCGCTCCTCGCGCTCTCCTCCACCGCCCCGAGAATCGACAGACTCTTCTCGTCTGTGAGCTTCTCGCGCAGGAGTCCGACCGACAGCGCAATCGGAGCAAGGATGTTGTGCAGGTCGTGAGCGATTCCCCCGGTCAGCAAGGCAATGCTCTCCATCCGCTGTGCCCGGATGTTCTCGGCCTCAAGCCGCCTCCGCTCCGTAATATCCGTCGTAACGATGAGGATGTTGCGCTCTCCGGAAAGGGGACGCTCGATCGACTTCCAGTGCCCCCGCACGAGGATCTCCTTTCCCACCTTCCGCCGGTGCCGCTGCTCTCCGCTCCACTCCCCGTAGAGCGCCACATCTTCCATTGCCAGCTGGTATTCGTGGTCCTGCGACGACTCATAGAACAGCTCGCAGAGGGCACGACCGACCGCTTCATCCCGACTCCAGCCGTACGTCAGTTCCGCTCCCCTGTTCCAGAACGTCAGCCGGCCCTCCGCGTCGATCACCATGATGGCATCCTGCGTCTCATTGAGGAGTGCCGCCTGTTCCTCGTTCTTCCCCTCCACGGCCTTCCGCTGAGTAATGTCAACGATGACCCCGTGGGCCGTGCGTTCTCCCTCGATCAGGTTCGCAGAAAAGAGAAGCCACAGCTCGGCCCCATCGGGCCGACGCGTGCGCACTTCATAATCGGTAACACTGCCGTGTTCGAGAAGCGCTTCTAAAGTGCCAACGAGGCAGCCGCGGGAGGGCGCAAACAGGCAATCGCTGAGCTGGTCCAGCGTGTCACAGCCCGTTATTCGCTTCAGTGCCTCGTTGGCATCCAGCACCCGCCACGTATCGACCGAGAACTTCAACATGCCCGCAAGGGAGTGGTCGAACAGCTCCTTGTAGCGCTGTTCGCTCCTCCGGGTCTCCCGGAGCTTCGCACGCTCGGTCTCGAGAATCCGCCGGTGGCTCGTGACAAGCACGACGACATACGCGACCGCGAAGATCATGAGCACTCCCGTCCCTGCAGCCAGGAGCCAGAGTGTCTGTGTCACCGGATCCTGCACAGGAGTCCCTTTGCGAAGAGCAGGTTGCTGAGAATGATCAGCGACCAGTTGATATGCCATCCGACATCGAAGTACTCGACGCCGAGTTTAAGGAGTTCATTGCTGAAGCCGAGCACCAGGAGACTCCCCGCCGCGTAGACTGCGACGCCCGTCGCAACCCAGAAGATCGGGCGGTCCGCGAGCCGGGTGGTCGTATCTCTCGTTGCGGACTGCAGGATTGCCACAGAGGCGACGATCAGCAGGATGTTTGCCGCCACCGCTGCTACACTGCTGATCCGCGTCGGATCGTTCCAGAAGATCAAATCCACGATCCAGTACACAAGGAAGAGGATCGCGCATGCCGAGAGGACAGCTCTGACCCCCCGACTGCTCGTCGACAGAGAATAGACCAGAATGATCAGGATGAACTCGAGAGCGACGAAGTAGTTGAGGAGGAAGTAGTTACTGATTCCCCTTGCGCCGAGGACGTACTGAGCGCCTACCTGCAGAGCCGAAAGCACGCAGAGAATCAGGAACACCTTCAGCGCAGTGCTCAACACTCTGAGCCGCGTGATCCCTGCCGCAACGGGGATGACATAGGACCACGCGGCCACGTATCCAAGGGTCGGAGTGGGCAACGTCGGCTCGCTACTTGTTCAGTCGACTCGGTGATCCGCAGTACGGAGGACATGGAAGCGCCATCTCGGCGAGGAGACCCTGCTCCATGTCGTCCCCTTTCGCATCCACACCGACGAGCACCAACGCCGGACTTCCATCATCCTGCTTTGCGTAGTAGTACCTGATGCCGACACATCCGGGTTGCGCAAGGATCTTCTCGAACGTCTCCTTCCCGAAGAAGCCTCCCTGGGTGCCGGGAGCAGTGGGGCTGGTCCGAAAATTCTGAACGAACTTGACCGCCTGCTCGAGAGAGACGGCGTGGTTTTCATAGCCGGTGAACTGCGGATGACCGGCCTTTGCATCGATGAGCGCCATGAGCGCAAGCCCTGCGATGGCGCACACGGCGAAGATGCCGAGTCCCTTGAGTTTTCTGTTCATTGCCCGATCCTTTCGGTTGTTGATTGAATTGATGACAGCGGGACTGATGATCGGGAGGTTCGATTCAGCCGTTGGGCGGGGCTCCCCCCTGATCTCGCAAAAATGTACGTCGGCCTCGTGGGAAAGACAATCCCCAGAAGTAGGTATTTTGCGGAAGGGGCAAAATCCAACTAGAAAGAGAAATCCCGAAGGATCTACCGTGCAACGACGTCTGGCTGAGGCCATCGGAAGAGGAACGGCCGGATGAATGGCAGGCAGACATGCCCGTCCTCTCGCGATGCTTCTCGGGGATAGCTCACCTCCTCCGATACCAGTCCCCGCGCGTGAGGGGCATTCCGCTCTTCCCCCGGTCGGGTTTCACGAGGAGGGATTGATACACGTTGTAGCGTCCGGAGTCGAATCGGTAGGCGGAAGCGGACATGAACAGTCGCCAGACGCGGTACGTCGCTTCGTCCGTTGCGCGGACGGCCTCGTCGTGGTGCGCTTCCAGGCGCCGCACCCAGTGACGGAGCGTCATGGCATAGTGCTCCCGGAGGCTCTCGACGTCGCGGACTTCGAATCCGACAAGTTCCGCGGCCTTCGTGCTCGCATGGATGGGAACGGGTTCCCCGTCCGGAAACACGAACGCGTCCGAGAACGAGGCCCCGCGCGCGCGGGACGGCCGGTAGGCAATGCCGTGGTTCAGGAACACGCCGCCAGGGCGCAGCAGCCGCCACGCCTGCCCGAAGTACTCCGGGAGCATCTCTTCACCGACGTGCTCCACCATGCCGACACTGGCAATCTTATCGAACGATTCGGTCTCGGCAATCTGACGATAGTCCGCGATTTCAGCGCGGCAGCGCTTCTGCAGTCCTTCCTTCCGAATCCGCTCATTCGCCAGCTCTGCCTGCGGCTCGCTGAGCGTGATCCCCAGCGCAGACACTCCGAACTTCTTCGCGGCGTGGATGATCAATCCCCCCCATCCGCAACCTATATCGAGAAACCGTTCCCCCCTCTTCAACCGGAGCTTCCGGCAGATGTAGTCGAGCTTCCGTTCCTGGGCCTTGTCGAGACTTTCGTTGGCGGAGGCGAAGTAGGCGCTCGAATAGACCATGCGCTTGTCGAGGAACAGGGCGAAGAAGTCATTCGAGGTATTGTAGTGATAGGTGACGGCTCGGCGGTCCCGTTCAACGGAGTGCACCCTCCCGCTGAGCTTTGCCGGCTTCCGGCCGATCGCCTCAGCCCGGCGCGTCGGCAGTGTGACGAGCTTTGCAGCAATTCGGAGTTTCGCAACGAGAGGAAGTCTCAACCCGAAGAGGTACTGTGCCATCGGGAAGACGCTCTCCATATTCCCTTCGATGTCGAAATCGTCATAGACGTAGGCCTGCCCGAGTCCAAGTTCGCTTCCCGGAAGAAACATCGTGCGCACAGCACCCGGATGGCGGATCACCAGCGTGAATCGATTGGGTTGGCCGGCCTCGGCGTCCCACGTCGTGCCGTCCCAGAGCCGCACCGTGAAGTTGCGGGGATGATAATCCTGCAGGAGTTCCCTGAGGACAGACATGCTTGTGCGGGCCGCTTTCGCGTCTTTAGCAAACCGGACGTCCATCGCTCTTCCCTCCTCCCCTGCGCTATGTACGGTCCCCCCACGTTTCAACTCGTCCTGCGGCAGGTCAGTGCACGCAGGCAACGCTGAACGGCTATGGTTCCTTCTTCTCCTCCACCGCCACCCACCCGACGAGGCGCCAGCCCAGATAGTTCGTCAAGACTGTCCACAACGCCATCAGCACAACGGTCACCGCCAGAATCACCCAGAAGGACATCCGAGCTTCCAGCAGTACAATGAGCAAAGGCATGGCGATGGCAACGAGAAGCAGCAACATAACTGCGAGCAGCAGATACGTCTTCCAGCTGCGGCGGAGCTGCGCGCCGCAACTCCCGCAGGGTAGAATCTTGTACGGCTCCGCCAAGCGGAAGAACCGGCGGTAGGGCATGACTTCTTTGCCGCACGTGGGGCATATGTTTCCGCGCATCACGGGATCCTCCTAACGTTGGATATGCCGCACCTCGATGAATCGCTGCTTGCTCCGCTCGAACGTCTTCCCGTCCTACGGTTTCGGATCGGATTTCAGGCAACCGATGCTCGTGTCCGCTCCTTGGGCAGACATGAGAGACCTCCTGACGTCGAGACGTAGCGTTCGTACTGATCGACCACGTATCTCTTTCCTTTCTGCAGAATGGCAAAACCTTCTTTCTCCAGCAGGGCTTTCTGTGCCGGTGCTCCGCCGGGGTACTTTTCGTTCAGCGAGCCGTCGGCTTTGAGCGTTCGCCACCACGGAGTCGAGTTCTTCTTCCCTTCCCGTTTCATTTCCTCGACGGCATTGGCGATGGTCATGATGAGGATGCCGGTCACGAGGGAGCAGCAGGCCTTGACCCTATGCTTCCGGGCGATTGATTTGCAGATCTCCGTGATGGTAGTAAGTCTTCCTTTCCGCACGCCAGCCATGATCGGGAGGATCTCGGAGGGATTGACGAGGATGATGCGATCACCGATGTTGGCCCCCATGCTGTGGGCAGCGTTGAAGCAGGGCAAGGATTTCTCCAGCTTCAGGATTTTGGGGAAGTTGGGTTTATCCTCCATCTTCTGTTGCCAGGTCTTTCCCATTGTTCCTCCACAAAGAAACGCACGGCCTCCTTCGAACGCAACGCCGCTCTCCGGAGGCCATGCACACACATCTCTCCCCACGATCCGGGGAGCGGTATGGACCTGTCCAAATGGTAATCAGTCCGTCGGCCAAAGTCACACTCTGCCTGTCCCGGCCCGCTGACCGGCCTCCTGCTGGGATCGTCACGCCAACGGGGCACGTCGGGTCACAGGTTCTCTTCGGCGGGACCGAGGCGCTCTGTGTCGGCGAGACTGATTGAAGATTGAAAATGGAAAATCGAAGATTGCTGATTTGTCAACAATCTTCGATCCTCAATCCTCCATCTTCAATT
>CAYXMK010000186.1:0-5463 GCA_964465905.1 uncultured Ignavibacteriaceae bacterium
TCCACCCCTTCCCGACGGAGATTCTCCACGCCGCTCGGCTCCGTCACAAACAGGTATTCCGCGATCGCATCCGTCAGCAGTCGGTTGATCTCCTCCGGCATGGTCCGGTCGAAACTCCGGAGTCCGGCTTCCACATGGGCAACCGGGATCCCGAGCTTGACGCTCACCAGACTGCATGCCACCGTCGAGTTCACATCTCCGACGACAACGACGAGGTTGGGCTGCACGCTCTCCACAACCTTCTCGAATTCCACCATCACTCTCGCCGTCTGCCGAGCGTGCGTGCCCGAACCGACACCGAGGTAGAAATCCGGCTTGGGGAGTTCCAGATCTTCAAAGAACACTTTCGACATGGCCTCGTCGTAGTGCTGGCCGGTGTGGACGATCAGGTGTCGAATCCCGTCGCCGCAGGCCTGAAAGGCCCGGTGGAGGGGCGCGACTTTCATGAAATTCGGCCGCGCACCTACAACGCTGACAATCGTCTTCACAGGCACTCCCATCTACCGTCCTTCGTACATCGTCCTGTAATAGTCGCGATATTCCCCCGAAATGATCCTCTGCCACCAGGGCCGATGATCCAGATACCACTGAACCGTCTCCGCGAGTCCGCGCTCAAAGGTGTAGGAGGGCTTCCATCCCAGCTCCCGCCGGATCCTCGAGGAATCAATGGCGTAGCGCCGATCGTGACCCGGACGGTCTTTGACGAACGTTATCAGCGATTCCGGTTTCCCCAGCTGTCTCAGCAGCATCTTGACCAAATCGATGTTCCGTTGTTCACTGTTCCCGCCGATGTTGTAGACTTCCCCCACCTTCCCGTTGAGAAGCACCGCTTCGATCGCAGAGCAGTGATCGCGAACGTGGAGCCAGTCCCGGACATTGAGACCGTCGCCGTACACCGGAAGCGGCTTATCCTGGAGGGCGTTGGCGATCATGAGGGGAATGAGTTTTTCGGGAAACTGGTACGGACCGTAGTTGTTCGAACACCGCGTAATAAGGACGGGAAGACCGAAGGTATGCTGATACGCTTTCGCCAGAAGATCCGCTCCGGCTTTGCTGGCGGCATAGGGGCTGTTCGGGTGCAGCGGCGTCTCCTCGGTGAACGCTCCCTCCGGACCCAGCGATCCGTACACCTCGTCGGTCGAGACCTGGACGTACCTCTTCACGCCGACATCCCGGGCCGCTTCCAACAGCATGTTGGTGCCGACAATGTTCGTTTGCACGAACTCCGCCGCTCCGAGGATGCTGCGATCCACATGGCTTTCGGCCGCAAAGTTGACCAGAGCGTCCACGCCGTGTTCCTTGAGGAGCTGCTCAACCAACGGACGATCGCAGATGTCCCCCTTCACAAAGACATGACGGGGATTCCCTTTGACCGACTCGAGGTTCTCCAGATTGCCGGCATAGGTCAGCTTGTCCAGATTGACAATGGTCCAATCCGGGTGCCGCTCCATCAGGAAGAGCACGAAGTTACTGCCGATGAATCCGGCCCCGCCGGTGACAAGGACTGTCATGCTGTTCTCTCTTGAATAGATGGTGAATCGCCACAGTGCCTTTTGCACTGGCCGCGTCGGACGGCCAACTCGGATTCAGCGCCAGAGAACGGGAGAGGCGCCGCAACGCCACGAGCATCTACGGTGATGGAAACCGGTTCTGGAGCGACGAAAGGAGTCAGAACGTGGTACCAAAAGGCAGGGGTCAATACCTCATCTGGTCAAGTGGTGCGGCCACAAAGTAATGGAATTTTGGGCCTTTGTCAACAAATCCTAACTTCGGGAAAGAAATGCCCCTCGTTCCACTTTGAAACCGCGCAGGAATTCGCCCGTTTTCATGCGCTTTCGGCCCTCCTGCTGGATCTCTTCAACGGCAAGGATCCCGTCTCCCGTCCGCACCATCAGCCGGTCTTTGTCACTCAGAGCGATCACTCCCGGAAGGAGCGATTCCCAACCGGATTCCACCTCGCCTGACGACACGATCCTCGTCCTGAAGACTTTCAGGAGCTTCCCCCGGCACGTTGTCATGGCCGCGGGCTCCGGCGAAAGACCGCGCACGAAGTTGTGGATCTCACGTCCCGGTCGGGTCCAGTCAATCCAGCATTCCTCTTTGCGGATCTTCGGCGCCGGCGAAGCTTCTGCATCGACTTGAGGCACGGCATGAACGCGTCCATCCGCAAGCAGCCGGACAGTCTCCAGGACAAGGTTGGCCCCCGCCTCTGCGAGGCGATCCCTGAGTTCCCCGGCCGTTTCGTCGGGACCGATGGCAACCGGCTGCTGGAGGAGGATGGCCCCCGTATCGACCTGCTCCCGGAGGAGGAAAGTCGTGACGCCTGTGACGGATTCGCCGTTCATGAGCGCGCGCTCAATCGGCGCGGCTCCGCGGTACTTGGGCAGGAGCGACGCGTGAAGGTTGAACGAAGCCAGCCGGGGAATGCAATAGACTTCAGGCGGAAGGATCCGGAACGCCACCACGATGATCAGATCCGGACGAAGCGCAGAGAGGTGAGCGCGGAACGAGAAATCCTTCAGATCGACCGGTTGAAGGAGAGGGAGCTTGTGGCGGAGAGCAGCTTCCTTCACGGGGCTGGGATGGAGGTGGCGGCCCCGGCCCTGCGGCTTGTCCGGAGCGGTAACAACGGCAACAACGGGGAAGGAATGCTTGAGGAGGATTTCGAGACTCGGCACAGCGAACGCGGGGGTTCCCATGAAGACGATCTTCAGGGACACGATCAGACCTCAGTGCTGAGAACAATCGGATACTCCGCCTCCACATCCCCCTTCTTGATCGACCGGAGCTTCCCCTTCAACAGGGCACGGGACGGCGCGGAGATGCGATCGATGAAGAGCACGCCGTCGAGGTGGTCGATCTCATGGAGGATCACTCGGGCAAGCAGCCCTTCGGCCTCCATTTCCCGAAGCCGGAAATTCCCGTCCCGGTACCTGAGCCGGATGCGTTCGGGTCGCTCGACCTCGGAACGGACGTCGGGGATACTCAGACATCCTTCTTCCATGGACCACGAACCGCTCGTTTCCAGGACTTCCGGATTGATCACGACGAAGGTCTTTTCCCGTTCACCCGTCCTGTCCGCTTCGACAGGAGCAGACGGCTCATCCCCCTCCTCGTCCACACCGCTGAGATCCACAACCAGGACGCGCCGCAGATCGCCCACCTGGTTGGCGGCAAGTCCGACGCCATTCGCCTTACGCATGGTCTCGAACATGTCGTAGATGAGTTTGACCATGGAATCATCCAGATCAGCGACGGGCTTCGCTTTGGCCCGGAGAACGGGAGAACCGTAAAGGTAGATCGGCAGAACAGACATAGCGTTTTCTCAGGTCAACCAGCCAAGAGTGCGGCAGTACCTCCTCACCTAAAAATATACACACGCTGCAAACGGAAATCAATTGCCGATGACACGACGCGCCCCTTCATACCGCTTCTTGAAATACGAACTCTCCAGCGAGGAGATCGTAACCCCCAGCGACACGCTGGCGTGGGCGAAGAGATCGTCTCCCAGGTAGATCCCCACATGGGACGCCGGCGTTCCTGTGGTGTTGAAGAACACGAGATCGCCGAACTTGAGATCTTCGTAGCGCACGGGCACACCGACGGCTGCCTGCGCCGCGCTCGAGCGCGGAAGCGACGTGCCGAGACCGTTCTGGTAGACGACCATCGTGTAGCCCGAGCAGTCCATTCCTTTCTGATCGGATCCCCCGAGGCGGTACGGCACCCCCATGTACCGGGAGATTTCCTTCATCAGTCTGCTGCGGTCCAGCGGCGCAATGGCATCATTCCGCTCATTCTTGAAGGAACGGGTCCCGCCCAGAACGCGCTCGACGTCCGAAGGGTCGACGGTCTTATCGTCTTCACGGCGTTCTTCCTCGGCTTCTTGGGAAGCAAACCGCGGTCGTTCATGAACCTTCGGCTCCTTGTTCCTCGGCCTTTCGGGCGCCGCGAAGCGGGGAGACGACGCTCCGCATCCTGGCGAGAGGATCACAAGCCCCAGACAGAAGAGGACCAACCCTATCCTGAGTGGCACCGGCATGAGCGCTCTCATGAAAAAGCCCCGGACGCGCGCCGAGGCTTCGGATCGATGGTCAACGTCGGTTCATCCGAGGTACGCCCGCAGCGCTTTGCTGCGCGACGCATGCCGCAGGCGGCGGATCGCCTTCTCTTTGATCTGACGAACCCGCTCACGCGTCAGGTTGAACTTCTCGCCGATTTCTTCAAGCGTGAGAGAGTGTTCCTGGTCGAGTCCGAAATACAGCTTGATGACCTGGGCTTCGCGTTCGCTGAGCGTCGCAAGTGCCCGACGCACCTCAACCTTCAGCGACTCATCCATCAGGAGGTGATCAGGAGACGGCTGACGCTGGTCCTGGATGACATCCAGCAGGCGGTTGTCTTCCCCCTGAGCGAACGGCGCGTCCATCGAAAGGTGGCGGCCGGAGATCTTCAGGGTGTCGGAGACCTCATAGAGCGACATATCGAGCTCTTCGGCCAGCTCGCTGGCGCTCGGTTCGCGTTCAAATTCCTGCTCGAGCGTACTGAAGGCCTTGCCGATCTTGTTGAGGGCGCCGACGCGGTTGAGCGGCAGGCGGACAATGCGGGACTGTTCCGCCAGCGCCTGGAGGATCGACTGACGGATCCACCAGACAGCGTACGAGATGAACTTGAATCCCCGCGTCTCGTCGAACCGCTTCGCCGCCTTGATCAAGCCCAGATTGCCTTCGTTGATCAGATCGCCCAACGACAGGCCCTGGTTCTGATACTGTTTCGCAACGCTCACAACAAATCGCAGGTTCGCCTTCGTCAGCTTCTCCAGCGCCTTCTGATCCCCCTTCTTGATACGGCGAGCGAGGTCGATCTCCTCATCAGGTGTGAGGAGCTCCACCTTGCCGATTTCCTGCAGGTACTTGTCGAGCGACTGGCTCTCCCTGTTCGTGTACTGTTTGCTGATCTTCACCATCCGAGTTTGACCTCACCAATAGGTGCAATTCCCTGACCCCGCTTCCCCACCATGAATTCTCTGCCCGAGAGACTGATACCGCTCGTGCGGCATCATTGAAAACAACCGTCCGGCTCTCCCAGTTTCCTCAGTCAGCGTTGCCGACCGGCGAGGATCGACGTCAGCCCCTCCGCCCCCCTGACGCACTCCAGCCGCTGCGCCGGAAGTACTCTGAGTCCCTGGATCTTCCGGAAGTTGGCCGAACGGTACGTCACCAGCGGTAGACGGCTCTCGCGGCAGAGCGCGCCAATCAGAAGCGTCAGGTCGCCTGATCCTCGATCCCGCTTCCGCCGGAGGATCGCCCCCAGAGCCGGAGCGCTGCGGGCATTCAGACCGAGCACTTTCATGCATCCCAGCGCATCGGCAACAGCGTTCTGCTCCCGCTCCGTCCGCGCACGCGCGAACAACTCCGCTGCGTTGAACACCGTCGTATAGCAGAAGGCCACCGACAGAAGCCTCCGCAT
>CAYXMK010000187.1:0-5452 GCA_964465905.1 uncultured Ignavibacteriaceae bacterium
GTTTCTTGCCTACGCGCAAATCGCGGAAACGCAGGTCGTTGACCTCCCCTACGGAGACGGCTCGTTCAGCATGACGGTTCTCCTTCCTCCCTCCGGCGTGGGGATCGACGCTTTTGCGGCCGGCCTCACTCAGGACCGATGGAACCAGTTCGTCGCTTCCCTGACGAAGGATTCGGTTGAACTCTACATGCCGAGGTTCAAGCTCGAGTGGGAGGACTCGCTCAACACTCAGCTGAAAGCCATGGGAATGTCCATCGCCTTCGACATGCGCCTTGCGGATTTCACGAAGATCAGCCGCGATGTCCCCCTGTGCATCGGATTCGTCAAGCACAAGACTTTCGTTCAGGTGGATGAAGAAGGGACGGAAGCGGCCGCAGTGACGGCCGTTGGCATGTTCACGACAAGCATCGGCAGTCCGCCGGTGGTCATGCTCAACCGGCCGTTCCTCTTTGCCATCCGCGAGCGCACAACGGGAACAATTCTCTTTCTCGGAAAGATTGTCGATCCATCATAGCGGCAGGCCGAATCCTCCATCGTCTGCTGGCGGATGAGGCCGAGGTTGATTCCGAGTCGGCATACCAGTATGTTTGCCACGGTATGGTCCGGCGGGTCACGAGGCGATCGGGCATGGGAAGCCTTGCCTTTCGGGCCGTCCGGGTTTTTCCCGCTCTCCCCTGAACTGGTCACAACCACGATGCCCACAGAACGGCAGAAACTCATCGCCGTCAAGCTCCTCCACACGCTGATCTGGTTCTTCTTCGGCAGCTGCGTGGTGTTCGTACTCTATGCAGGCATCCGCGGATTTGTAAGTCCTGCCGTCTGGACTGCCGTGGCGCTCGTTTGCTTCGAGGGAGCCATCCTGATCCTGAACCGCTGGTCGTGTCCGCTCACGACCATTGCTCAGCAGTACACGGTGGATCGTCGCGACAACTTCGATATCTACTTGCCCGAGTGGCTGGCGCGTCACAACAAGACGATCTTCTCGACTCTTTTCTTGACAGGACTTGTGTTGCTCCTGCTGAGGATATCGGGGTTGGTACCCGCGCCGTAGTGCGCCGCCTTGTTCCTGCGTCTCCTTTTCCGTACCATCTTGCTGAATCGTCACGGGTCAACCATCAGGACTCTTCCACCGTGAGCGGAGGAGACCTCAACGACGGAGAGTGCCATGTACCGTTCGATACAGGATTTCCTCGACGACTGGAGGGAGGAGAGCGCATCCACGCTCAAGATCTTCAAGGCCCTGACCGACGAATCGCTGAACCAGCGAGTGACGCCGCAGGGAAGGAGTCTGGGCAGACTTGCCTGGCATCTGGTCGGAACGCTGAACGAAATGATGAACCGCACAGGCCTGCAAGTGGAAGGACCGGACGAACACGCCCCACAGCCTGCGACGGCATCAGAACTTGTCGCTGCCTATGAGCGGGGAAGTTCCTCTGTCGCACGCGAGGTACAGAAGCACTGGAAGGACGCCGATCTTTCCGTTGAAATCGACATGTACGGCGAGCGCTGGCCGAAGAGGCTGGTGCTTCTGTCGCTCATCCGCCACCAAGCCCACCATCGCGCCCAGATGACCGTACTGATGCGGCAGGCGGGTCTTGCTGTCCCCGGCGTCTACGGCCCTTCGAAGGAAGAATGGTCGTCCATGGGCATGAAACCCATGGAGTGAGTGCCCCGTGACGCCAGAACGCCCTTCCGGACATCTGACGGAATCCCCGCAGCGGATTTCCGACATCTGGCTTCGCGCCGCGGTGCTCGGGAGTCTCTGGGCAGCGCACGAGATCGTCATCGGCAGTGCCCTGCACAATCTCCGGATTCCCCTTGCCGGCACGCTTCTTTCGGCCATCGGCGCCGCGATCCTCATCGGCGGTCACCGCCTGTGGCCGCGTCAGGGACTCCTGTGGCGCACGGGGCTGATCTGCGCCGTCATGAAATCGCTCTCCCCCAGCGCTCTCATCCTCGGCCCGATGGTCGCCATCGTCATGGAGGGGATGATCCTCGAAGGCGCCGTGAGGGCGTTCGGCCCCCGCGCACCCGCCTACCTCATCGGAGGAGCACTCGCCGTCTCCTGGAGTTTTGTCCAGAAAATCATCACGCTGACCTTCACCTTCGGCTTCAACCTGGTCACGCTCTATGAGCGCCTCTATCAACTCGCCTCGCGATCTCTCGGGGTCACCGGCTTCGGAGCTTTTGATCTGATCCTCGCGCTCCTGGGCATCAATTTCCTGTTCGGGCTCGCGGTTGCGGCCATCGCCATGAAGCTCGGTCAGCTCGCCCGCACGCTTCCTCCGCTTCCGTACAGGGCCGACACCGCTGAAGCCGGCGTTGCGTCCGGTCTGAATCTCGACGTCCGCCAGCGTTTTTCCCTCCCTCTCCTGCCGATCCATGCCGGCGCGATGGCCGCCGGTCTTCTTTTACTGGCCGGACTGCCGATCGGGTACGGAGCTCTGTATGTCGCGGCGTACGCTCCTCTGGTTCTCGCCCGCTACCATCGTTCGCTCCGGCGTCTTCGCCGTCCGCGGATCTGGATCTGGCTGGTTGCCGTCTTGCTCCTCTCCGGTTTCCTCCTCAGCGGCCTGCAGCCGGGCGGCGTCTTCTGGAGCTGGAGCGGCCTGCAGGCCGGACTGTCGATGACCCTCCGGGCGATTCTGATCATTCTCGGCTTTTCTGCACTGAGCGTCGAGTTGAGAAATCCTGTCATCCTCGCCTGGTTTGCCCGCAGGGGCATGAGACAGTTCCCCCTGGCACTTGATGTCGCATTCGAGGCGCTTCCCAAGTTTCTCGCCGTGGTTTCGCAGGAGCGAGGAGTGTTCCGCCGCCCTCTGGAGGCGATTCCCCGGCTGCTGCAGAAAGCGGATCAGTGGCTCCATGCGCGTCTGGAACGCGCAGCCGCTCCACCGCCCGTGTTCTTCCTCTCAGGAGAGAGAGCATCCGGAAAAACATCCCTGGCACGCGGAATCGTCGACCGCCTCCGGCAGGAAGGTCTTTCGGTTGCCGGCATCCTTGCACCGGGTCTGCGGCTGAACGGAGACCGCGAGGGATTTGATGTCCTCGATCTCCGATCCGGGGCCCGGATCCCTCTCTGTCGAAGATCGGGAATCGAAGGGACTGTCACGGCAGGATCGTTTATCTTTTCCGCCGAGGGCCTTGCGCTGGGCCTCCGGTCCCTCGATCCGGCCGCAGTGGCGGAATCCGATATTGTGGTGGTGGATGAGGTTGGCCCGCTTGAACTGGAGGGAAAGGGCTGGTCGCCGGCACTGCGCTCGCTGATGCGGGGATACCGCAATCCCATGGTGTGGGTCGTGCGGCGCGGCCTCACCGAGGCCGTTGCGCAGAACTATGCCGTCAACCCGCTGGCCGTCTGGCAAGCCCCCTCCATCGATCCCGAGGAGGCGGTCCGCCAGATCCTCGCTGTGCGCTTCCCGCAGCCGTCACAGAAAGAGGGATAGACGATGGGACAGAAGCTCTGTCCGAAGATCATCCTGGAAGGGACCCGGCTGACCCACAAGACAGAGGTGGCATTTGCCCTCAATGAGCACCCCCGTATCGTCGGACCCCGGAGGTACCGCTATCACTCGCCGGTCGTTTCCGCGGAATGGTGCGCCTTCACGAATTTCCCCTGGGGACGCGGACTGATCAACTTCGAACAACACGAGGAGAACAAGGCCCGCGAAACGTACGCAACCTGGGTGCGGCTGTTCGAATTGCTGCGCTACTACTCGTGGATTATCGACCGGTTTCATCTCTCGACCCGCGTGCACCAGCGGCTGGCGTTCGGCCGGGATTTCGATGCCCGGTGGATCGAAGAGCGCCTCCGTCCGTTGGGGTTTCACATTGCGGTCCTCACGCGTGCGCCGGCTTCCTTTGCCGCAGCACGCGCAGAACGCGTGAAGGTCTCCGGCAAACCTTCTCAGTACGACGACCTGCGTCCCTTCTTCCTCGAACAGGAGGAATTCCTTCGCGAGGTTCGCACCTCTCTCCTTCCATGGCGGCAGTTCGACATCTCCGACGGAAATGCGGGAAGGGTCGTGGAAGAGATTGCAGATTGGATGGAGGAGACCGGGGGACTCTGGATGAAGGATGCGTGAATCTCGTTGCGACGGCATCGAAGAACCTGTCTCCGGTACGCCTTGACTGCCTCAGCAATTCTCCTTAGTATTGCATCAGAGAATTTCCCGTCTTCCGCAGATCCCCGGGCGCTCAATCCCGCCTGAAGCGCCGTCATCAGTCACGTGTAAGGAGCGTCGCCATGAGATCTCTCTCTCTCCACCTGCTGTGGATTCCCCTTGCCGTCCTCCTTGCCGCCGGGTGTTCCAGGGAAGAACCTACTGCCGACACGCCCGACGTGATTCTCATGAAGACGGACATGGAGTATGCGAGAGTGCTTGCCGTGCGTGGAGCCGCCTTTGCTCTGGAGGAATACTTTGCAGAGGACGGCATCCAGCTTCCGATGAACGAGGCGCCTCTTGCCGGCAAGGAGGCCGTGCTGGAGAGCGCTCAACGCACGCAGGGCATCTCCGTCACGCGCACGCCGTTGAGGGCGGACGTTGCTGCATCCGGCGAGCTCGGCTACACGTGGGGTTCTGCCCTCATCCACGTCACCTATCCCAACGGCACCAGTACGATGCAGAGCGCCAAGTACGTGACGGTCTGGCGCAAGAACGCCGATGGCCAGTGGAAAATTGTCGCCGATATCGTCAACCAATCACCGGTGCCGACGGGCACATAGCGGCGCTCGCTTCCCGCCGCTGCAGGGCGAGCCGGAAGAAACCTCAAGATTCCTGTGGAAGGCGGCGCAGCGGCGCCACCCGACGGCAACCACAACCCAGCCCGAGAGGATACGACGATGAGAAAAGACCCCAAGTCCCACGAACATGCGCGACTCATCGGAAGCCACAAGGTGAAACCCGAGAGTCTCATGATGACGTACGGTTACCGGCCCGAGTGGTCGGAAGGGGCCCTGAAATGCCCTGTCTTCCAGACATCGACCTTCGTCTTCGAAAGCGCGGAAAAAGGGAAGGCCTTCTTTGCCACCGCCTACGGGCAGCAGCAGCAGGAGGACGGTCAGCAGCTCGGATTGATCTACAGCCGGCTGAACAACCCTGACATGGAGATTCTTGAGGACCGGCTCACGCTGTGGGATGAAGCGGAGGATGCCGCGGTTTTCGAAAGCGGGATGGCAGCCATCAGCACCTGTATGTTCACCTTCCTGAGACCCGGGGATGTCCTTTTGTACAGCGAGCCGGTGTACGGCGGAACCGATCACTTCATCCGTCACATCCTCCCGGAGTACGGCATCAAGGTGATGGGATTCGACGCACTCTGCACCATTGACGAGGTTGAACAGGAGCTCCGCGCAGCGAACGCCACCGACCGCCTGGCGATGATCTTCATCGAGACTCCCTGCAATCCGACCAACGTTCTGGTCGACATGGAACAGTGCAAGTCGCTGGCC
>CAYXMK010000188.1:0-5445 GCA_964465905.1 uncultured Ignavibacteriaceae bacterium
CAGGCCGTGCCGGAAGGGAAGGCCGTCGTAGCCCGGACGTCCGTTGACCTTGTGGTGAGCCAGGGCCCAAGCGCCGATCGGCTTCCCGTCCCGAACGTCACGCGGAAGACGCTGTCGGAAGCCGAACGACTGGTCCTGAATGCCGGTTTCGTTGTGGGGAATATCAGCTACCAGGTAAATCTGGAACTCCTTCCGAACACCGTCATCGACCAGTATCCCCGGGCGGGTGGATTCGCCCCCCGGGGGCAAGCCATTGAACTGTTCGTCGCCCAGAAACGGGATACGACGATCTCCGTCGAGGACTGACGTGTCCGAACCTCTGATTATTGCCCCCTCCATTCTGGCGGCGGATTTTCGCTGTCTGGAGCGCCAGGTGCATGAAGCCGTGGAAGCGGGAGCGGACTGGGTGCACCTGGACATCATGGACGGTCACTTTGTGCCGAACATCTCGTTCGGTCCTCCGCTGATCCGATCACTCCGCCGATGTACCACCGTGCCTCTGGATGTGCATCTCATGATCACGGAGCCTGATCGGTACCTGGAGGATTTCCGCAATGCGGGAGCGGACATCATCACGGTGCATCAGGAGGCATGCGTTCACCTGAACCGCACGCTGCATCGCATACGGGAACTTGGGGCCACAGCAGGGGTTGCACTCAATCCGGCTACTCCTGTCGCGATGATCCGGGACGTTGTGGATCTTGTGGACCTGATCCTGATCATGTCGGTGAATCCAGGATTTGGAGGACAGAGTTTCCTGGATTCGTCCTTGGGACGTCTCCGGGAAGTCCGCGAGCTGACGGCCCGCACAGGAAGGTCGATTCATCTCGAGGTCGACGGCGGGATCGAGGTGACAACGGCGAGACGTGTGGTGGAGGCCGGCGCCAACGTTCTGGTGGCCGGGACGTCCATCTTTGGCGCATCCGATGTACGGCATGCCGTCCGCAGCTTGCGGGCGGGTGCCACCGATCAAAGGAGATAACCTACCGTGGTCCTGGCATTTCGCAACGCAGACATCGTGACCCCGTTCCGTGTGATCGAACGTGGAACGCTCGTCGTGGAAGGCACGCTCATCTCCGCTGTGGGAGAGACGGAGGATGTGGAGATTCCGAAGCGTGCTCGGGTTGTCGAGTGCGAGGGGATGAAACTCGTACCCGGATTCATCGACCTCCTGGTGCACGGCGGGGGGGGATATGGTTTCGCTGACATGAGCATGGAAGCCGTCGAAGAGATCTCAAACCATTTCTACCGTCACGGAACTACCGGCATGCTGGCATCGCTCTACAGCAAATCGGAGCCGGAGATGGTCGCCGATGTTCGGCGCATTTCGGGATTCATGCGTCAGTCGACCGGGACGAACGTGTGGGGAATTCACCTGGAGGGACCCTTCATCAATCCGGAGTTGCACGGTGCGATGAAGGTGGAGTACCTCTGGAAGGCAAATGTCGAGGGCTGGCACCGCCTCTATGAGGCGAGCCGCGGCAGTGTCAAACTGATGACGCTGGCGCCGGAATTGCCCGGCATGGAAGAGGTGATGCGCGCAGCCGCGAAGGACAATGTGGTGCTGTCCGTCGGACATTCCCGCGCGACGTACCAGGAGGTCCTCACCGGTATTGACAACGGCGTCGCGCACGTGACGCATATGTTCAATGCGATGGAACCGTTCCACCATCGCACACCGGGAGTGATCACTGCAGCGCTTCTCCATGACGAACTGAAAGTCGAGCTGATCGCTGACGGTATCCACGTCCATCCCGCCGTTATGAAACTGATCTACAGAGTGAAGGGAGACGGGGGCATCATCCTGATCACCGACGCGATCAGGGCGAGCGGGATGCCGGACGGCGAATATACGTTTATGGATCAGAAGATCTTTGTGAAGGAGAAAAAGGCCTACCTCGAGGACGGGACCTTGGCCGGCAGTACCCTGACCATGGAAGTGGCTGTGAAGAACATGGTGGAGCTGGCGGAGGTTCCACTGACGCACGCCGTCCGGATGGCCTCCCTGAATGGCGCCAAGGTCCTGGGCCTTTCGCGGCGGAAGGGCATCCTGGCGGTGGGAAAGGACGCCGATCTGGTGCTTCTCGACAACGCCTATGAGGTGCAGATGACGGTCAGTGAAGGGATCGTCCGCTATTCGCGGCTCGACGGTCAGTCGTAACACCGTCGGCTCTCAGAGCGGCCTCCCGGTGGCACCACCACCGGGATTTTTTTTTGTCGAGGACTTGACAAAACGGGGATGGTGCCTTATATTATGAAGGGAATCGACAACAATACCTTAGAAAGTAAGGTATGCCGTTAATTCGGCCTCAAAATGCAAGAGCTCGATGATATCGACCAGAGGATGCTGGACATTCTCCAGAAAGCCGGCAGAACACGGCGGACGGAGCTTGCCGCGAAGGTGAACCTTTCCCTTCCGGCGGCCAGTGACCGATTGCGGAAGCTCGAAACGCTCGGCTACATCACCGGCTACCACGCCGTGCTGGATCCCAAGAAATTCGGCAAAGATATCACGGCCTTTGTCGTGGTCACCGTGGATTCTTCAAAGCACTTCGCCGCGTTTGTCGAGCATGCCCGGGAGACAGACGAAATCCTCGAATGCCATGCCATCACCGGCGAAGGAACGCACCTCCTGAAGATCCGGACGGACAACACAGCCAGTCTTGAAAAGATCCTTGCAAAGGTACAGTCCTGGTATGGTGTGGTGAAAACCAGCACGAGTGTTGTCCTTTCGTCGGCAAAAGAAACAACGCGCATCAAGATAGGTTCTCAAAAATAAACCATCATTCATTCCTCCAGGAGCTCCATGGCACTCTCATCGGAAGTTGCGAGCAGCATCGCGAACGTGATGCGGAATATCAAAGATCGGAACGTCAAAGTCATCGACCTGAAGTTCTGTGATCTGCTGGGTCAGTGGCAGCATTTCTCCCTTACCGCCACTGAGTTCAGTGAAGACGTGTTTGAAGAGGGAGTAGGATTCGATGGCTCGAGCATCAGGGGATTTCAGAAGATCCATGAGAGCGATATGTTACTCTTCCCTGATCCCGAGTCGGCCTTCATCGACCCTTTCACTGCCGACGGGACGCTCAGTCTGACCTGTGATATTGCCGATCCGGTCACGAGGGAAAGCTACAGCCGTGACCCACGCCACGTCGCAAAGAAGGCAGAGGCCTACTTGAAGGCCACGGGAATCGCCGACACGGCATTCTTCGGCCCTGAACCCGAATTCTTCATCCTCGATCACATCCGCTACGATCAGTCGTATCACTTCGGCTACTACTATATCGATTCGGAGGAGGGATTCTGGAACAGCGGGGCCAATGGAGCGCAGAATCTGGGACATAAACCGCGCTACAAGGAGGGATACTTCCCCACGTCACCCATCGATACGCTGCAGGATATCCGCACCGCGATGGTGCTGGCTCTGGAGTCCGTCGGAATTGCCGTAGAGGTGCATCACCACGAGGTCGCGACGGCGGGCCAGGCGGAAATCGATATGCGCCGGGACACCCTCCGCAAGATGGCCGACAATTACCTGGTCTACAAGTACGTGACAAAGAATGTTGCCAAACAGCGGGGCAAGACGGTAACCTTCATGCCCAAGCCGATCTTCGGAGACAACGGATCGGGTATGCACGTGCACCAGAGTCTCTGGAAAGATGGAAAACCTCTCTTCGCCGGAAGCGGCTACGCAGGACTGAGCGAAATGGCGCTCTACTACATCGGCGGACTCCTCAAACATGCCCCGGCACTCTGCGCCATCACGAACCCGACGACGAACTCCTACAAGCGCCTCGTGCCGGGCTTTGAAGCACCGGTCAACCTCGCCTACTCACAGCGGAATCGGTCAGCAGCGGTGCGGATTCCGATGTACTCCTCAAGCCCGAAGGCGAAACGCGTAGAGTTCCGCTGCCCCGATCCCACCTGCAATCCCTACCTCGGTTTAGCCGCCCTGCTGAAGGCGGGGTTGGACGGGATCATCCACAAGATCCATCCTGGCCAGCCGCTCGATAAGGACATCTATGACATGTCACCCGAACAGCTCAAGGATGTTCCCTCCACACCGGGATCGCTGGAGGCTGCTCTCAATGCACTGGCGGATGACCACGAATTCCTTCTGAGGGGAGATGTCTTCACCTCCGATCTCATCGAGACGTGGATCGAGTACAAAATGGCAAAAGAGGTGAAGCAGATGCAGCTGAGGCCACATCCGTACGAGTTTCTCCTGTACTACGACGCTTGAGCGTTTCACCACGCGGTCGCTGCATTCGTCGGGCATCGGGTGAAGGGCCGATCAACGCCGCGGCACACCTTCCTTGCTTTTTGGGGGGGTTTTTGGTAGGTTGCCGACGCTGTCCATGACGACAACTGACTTCACCCGTATCAAGGTGGCGGTCGACCAGCGCATCGCGACCGTCACCCTGGCAATGCCTGAATCCTCCAACGCTCTGGACAACTCCATGATCGCGGAGCTCTCCACTGCGCTGGCAGCCATTCAGAAGCATGCCACCGCCAAGGTCATCCTGCTGACAGGGGAGGGGGACTCGTTCTGCTCGGGGCTCAGCCCCGGCTACCTCAAGAAGATCGCCTCCTACGACTATGCCCAGCACCAGGAAGACTCCCAGAGCTTCATGCGCCTCCTCTCTCTGATCTATGCCCACCGCAAGCCTGTGATCGCGGCCGTGCGCGGAAATGCGCTCGGTCCGGGGTGCGGACTCGTGACGGTGTCAGATCTCGTGGTGGCATCGAAGGAGACCGCGCGCTTCGGGTTCCCCGAGGTGCGTATGGGCGTGATTCCCGGACTCGTGCTGCTGTTTCTCATCCGAAGGGTCGGCGAGGGAAGAGCCCGCGCACTGGTGCTTCGCGGGGAACCGCTGACCGCGGAAGAAGCGCGCAGCATCGGACTCGTTAATCTGGTCGTTCCCGAGACGTCGGTCGAGCAGACGGCGCGTGAGCTTGCTCAGGAGTTGGCGCACAACGCAAGCAGCTCGTCGATGAGTCTCATCAAGGAGCTTCTCAGCCGCACGCACGGCATGTCCACTGCCGATGCCCTCGAGTATGCCGCCAACCTGAATGCCCTCAGCCGGATGACGGACGATTCGAAGCGAGGCATCGACGCAGGAGCCAGAAACGAGGCACTCAAATGGTAGAGGACCGGGAGCTGGAATCCCTGCTGGCTCGGGCTATTCGGAACGTTCCGGACTTTCCGAAGAAGGGCATCCTGTTCCGGGATATCACGACGCTTCTGAAGGATCCGCGATCCTTCGGCCTTGCCGCGGATGCCCTTGTGCGCCGGTACGAGGGGAGGGGGATCACGAAGGTCGCCGGTATCGAGTCGCGCGGCTTCATTCTCGGAGCCGTTCTTGCGTACCGACTTGGGGCCGGTTTTGTCCCTATCCGCAAAAAGGGAAAACTGCCGGCCGACAAACTGTCCGAAGAGTATGC
>CAYXMK010000189.1:0-5277 GCA_964465905.1 uncultured Ignavibacteriaceae bacterium
CCGTTGTCGTCGAGGTCTCCTTTGAAATAGAACGCAGGATACGTAGCGTTGGTGATGGCCGGTTTGCTTGCGTTGTATCCCAGGTTCTTGATATCCGAACGCATGATGTCGGTCAGCGTGGTCAGGTTCTGCTTGAGAACGACCCGCGCCGACTTCTCATACATGGCGTTGTTCAGGGTGACGTTGACGGAAAGAACGATAACGACCATCGTGGCCCTGATCATCAGCGAACCGACGATGTCCAGAAAGACCGTCATCCCGACCTGCCTTCTCCCACTCTATGGTAGGTTTTTTGTCGCTGACCCCAAATGATGCCCGTCACACCCGACCCACGGGTCACAGGCCTGGGCCCATACATCATACGCACTCATCCGGAAAAAATCATTCAGAATCCCCTTTGCCGCGCAACCGGAACCGCTAACTTTCTGCGAACATTCAGTAGGCAATGATACTGCTGAGTCGGACGGGGCGGTCCGACGGGATGTACGTTGGGTGCGTCACGGTGACGTCCGCCCGCTTGTAGTAGGTGCGCGTTCCAGCGTTCACGTCCGGGTTCGTATGAGTGACGTAGTAGACCTGCACGTAGAGTCGGAAGCCCGCAATTCCGCTCATGCTCGCGGTCCGCTCGTAGCCGTGGTAATCATCGACATCATTGTACCCCTTGTTTCCCGACGGCGGCTCTCCACGACCGATGGACTTGAACGGCTCCTGATCCGGCCACGGGTTGATCTGGCTTCGTTCCGACCACAGAGGACCCAAAGACCCAGGCGCCGTGAAACTCGACACACTGTCCTTCGGATAGTCGGTTGCCCCCACGTCGAACCGCTTCGTTTGAATTTCCTCCAGCAATGACTGGGCCAGCGTCACCGCGGCATCCAGCGCCTCGGCCTTCATCATGTCATCCCCGCTCCGCACGATGAGCCGGTTGGCGTTCAGCACCAGCACCGTCAGGAGCAGGAGCGCGAGGGCGCTGATCATGGTCTGGCCGAGGTTCATGGCACGCGTCTGTAACGATCTGGGAGGTCTCCCCTGAAGGAGGCAATTCGGCGCCGATCTCCAGCGCCGCCCCCCCGGCACTGCTGTTCAACAATCCCGGTTGCCGGAACGACGTCCGGGACCTACTCTTCGTCAACGGTGGTGCTGGCCACCTCGTCGATCGAGACGATACCTTTCTTCAGAAGCTCGACGGCCGATTGCCGCAGGGTTTGCATCCCCTGCTCCAGCGCCTTCTGCCGGATGGATTCTTCGTCCACGCTCGTTTCGGCGTTCAGAATCAGCCGGCGGATCTCCTTCGTGAAGTACAGCACCTCATGGATCGCCACACGTCCCTTGTAGCCGCCGATGCAGTCCCGGCACCCGATGGGATGATAGAGCGTGGCGCCGTCGATGTCGGCGTCCGTCATGCCGACGCGATAGAGCAGCTGCCGATCCGGTTCCTGGATCGGGCTCTTGCACTTATCGCAGAGTTTCCGCAGCAGGCGCTGCGCGACCACGACATTGATCGAGTAGGCGATCAGGAACGGCTCGATCCCCATCTTGTAGAGACGCGCCACGGCACTCGGTGCGTCGTTGGTATGGAGCGTCGAGAGAGTCAGGTGACCCGTGTTCGCGAGCTTCACGGCGATGTTGGCCGTCATGCTGTCGCGCATCTCGCCCACCATGACGATGTCCGGGTCGTGCCGCAGGATGGCGCGCAGGGCTCCTTCGAAATCCAGCTTCTCGTTCAGCTTCACCTGCCGCGCCCCTTCGATGTAGTACTCCACCGGATCCTCGACCGTGATCACGTTCAGCGACGGATCCATCACCGCCTTGAGCGCGGCGACGAGGGTCGTGCTCTTGCCGCTTCCCGTCGGTCCGGTGACGATGATGATCCCGTACGGCTTGCTGATGGCTTTGCGGAACCGCTCGCCCGCCATGCCGGTGAATCCCAGGGATTCCAGGTCCAGACTCAGATTCGGCTCGTGCAGGACGCGGATGACGATCGACTCGAACTTGTTGCGGAGTTCCTTCCCCACGATGGGAATCACCGACACGCGGAAGCGGATCGTCTTGCGGTCCACGTTGAACTGGGCAAACCCGTCCTGCGCCGCGTTGCGCTCGAAGCGGTCCACGTTGACGGCGTGGTCCTTCACCACGGCCGCCACGGCCTCGGCGCGGGTCTCGTTGTGGGAATACCAGAGGGTCAACCGTCCGTCGATGCGGAAATAGAAATCGGTTCTCTTTTCTCCCCGTGGGATCACGTGGATATCGCTGGCCCCCACGCGCACGGCATCCATAAGGATGTTCTCGACGAGGTCCACGAGACCGCTCCGGTGGATTTCCTCCTCCAGATCCTGTTCGAAGAGCTCGGCGTCTTCCTCCAGATCCTGGAAGGAGGTGACATCCCGCAGCGTCGATTCCTTGTCGCGGTAGGTGGAGCGGGCAATATTGACTCTGCGCCACAAGTCATCCCATTGCGTGGCCGGGACGTAGGAGATTTCGAATTTCCGGTACGGGAACGCCCGCGCGATGAAGTACACGTCGGCCCGGGTCGGGTCGGGGGTGATGATGATGAGACGATCCGGGATGTTGGGATCGATCATGTAGGGCAGGACCTTGTTCTCGACGGCAAGTTCCCGGACGGATTCGGGCAGACCGTTCAGTTCCCGACGGATGAACTCGATCTGGGATTCCTCGATCGATGTCTTGCTCAGGTCCAGCGTCCGGAAGGCATAGTAATCCGCGACCTCCTTGTAGACCAGATCCCGGTCGGCCTTAAACTCATCCACCAGCACCTGATGGAGCTTCCGGCGGTTCTTCGCCGTGTCCTTGCTGACGACATCGAGGGCATTGAGAAGCAGCTCGGGGGAGATGATCCCCTTCTCGACGAGAATCGCACCGAGTTCCTTCTTGGTCTTGCGCACCTGCATAAACGGTGTCCCTGTTCAGTCCAGACGTTGGGTCAACCGGAGAACGGATCGATCCGGATGGCCGCCGTTTCCGAGGAGAGGTATGTGAGGAACACGAGAGCGATCATGATGATGAGGGAAATGGCCACCTCGATCACGCTCACGAGGTTCTTCATCGCGTACTGGTTCTCCATCTGGTAGTAGTCGGCCAGCTGGACGGCTGTTGATTTCACGTCCCCGGTCTCCCCCGCCGTTCGGAAGCGGGAGATGACCATTTCGGGGAAGAAGTTGATCTGATCGAGCGCACTGGCGAATTCCGTGCCATACTTCAGCATCAGCGGGATGGAGACCGCTTTCACCTGCTGTTCGAGAAAGCGGTTGCCGCTCGCTTCACCGGCGATACGGATGGCATCGATGTTTTCGCCCGACGTGGTGTAGACAATGCCGAGCACCCGACAGAAGATCTCCACACTCGTGTTGCGGAGAATGCGCCCGACGTACGGGATCTTCGTGACGAAACGGTGAAACACGACGCGCCCACTCTTGGAAAGAATGTAGGCGTAGAACGAGCCCAGGAGGAGTGCCGAGAGAATCAGGATCAGCACCATGTACTCTTTCAGAAACGCGCTCGCCTGCAGGGTAGCTGTCGTCAGCGGCGGCATCTCCGGCGCGATCGGCGCCAGCATCTCTGCCATTTCGGGCAGAAGGTAGACCACGTAGAACGCGATGGCGCCGACCAGCGTGAGCGAGGTCACCGCCGGCAGGATCAGGGAGCTGGTCAGTCCTTTCTTGAAGTCGGCCTGCCGTTCCACCAGCTGGGCAACGCTCCGGAAGATTGCCGTCATGTTGGCACTCTTCGAAGCAATGCCGAGCATGAGGGCCGTGTGCTCCCCCAGCACTTTACCCTGCCGGGCGAAGGCCTCCCGGGAATCGACGCCGTTCTTCAGATCCTGGATAATGTCCCGCAGGGCCCCCTTCAGAAACCCGTCGCGGACGTTGTTCGCCATGATCCGCAGGACCTCGGTATAGGGGACCTTCTGCTCGAGCAGTTTGGCGCTCGTGCCGATGAACGTGACGATTTCGGCCGTCGAGGCCCTGAAGCGGAAATCGAACGTCTGACGGACGGATTTCACCTTGAAGCCGAGCCGCTCCAGGGCCGAGATCACCTCTTTGCGGGAGTATGCGCTCTGGATTCCCGTGATGGACTTCTCGCCGCGCATCACGCGATAGACATAGCTCTTGCGGCGGTCGACGGAGATGACGGTGGCCTTGCTTGCCCTGGCCATCATCCGCGCGCGCTTCCGCGCCGCCCACGGGGAAGGGGCAAAGGTGAACCGTTGGACGGTCCTCCCGGTGGCGTCCCGAAGCTGAACACGGAATTCTAATCCCTGCGGCTGTGCCATCACTCACGCTGCTGTATGCCGGAACGGCGCCGGCTTGCTGCGCCGGCCTTCAGTCATTCTCTGCCAATCAATAAGATACACATTGGAGCAAGTCAAGTCAAGAAACCGCATCCCGGTCCCGTTGTCACGGTCGCGCGCTGCCTTCGAGTCCCTCCAGGTACGGGCGGAAGAGCATTTCCAGCTCGGAGAGTCCATTCTCGATGGCGTACGGAACGGAGTCGCCGAGCGAGTTCAGAATCACCACGGCATTCACGCCGGCATCCCTGGAGGATGCAACCGATACGCGCTGGGCAATTCCCTTGTTGACGAGCGAGACCGCTTTGTAGATATCGGCCAGCTTCCGCAGTTCCCAGTCGGGTTCCTCTCCCCGCCGCACCCGGAAGAACTGGGCCATCAGGTACATCGTAATGGCGCGGTAGGCTGTTTCCGTAATGGTGGCAAAGGGGAGATGGAACCGGACCATCGGCCTCAGCTTGTCCATGATCGGGCAGTTGCTCGTAACCATGTAGATGCCGATGAGGGCGCTGAGTCCCTTCTGCACCGTCGTTTCCTTCTGGAACACCCGTTCCTTCGTGATCACGGTCACCTTGGCCTTATCGTACGACACGGCGTTCTCGAACTGGGAGACGAGACTCCCGAGGTTCACGGCCACGGGGCAGTACTCCGTACTGTTGCCGAGGGGACAGTGCTCGCACTGCTGGTAGTGCAGGCGCGTCCATTCCGGCTTCGCCGGCTCCTCCGGAAGCACGAGCTCCAGCGTCTGCTCGTCGAGCAGAATCTCGAAATCCCGCGTCGCTCCCCCCTGAAGCTCGAAGCGATAGAGGATACTGTAGGTCGTTGTTCCGTGGTCGTCGCTCATGCCGTACACCCCCGTGGGCGTTCTTCCGAGTCTTCCGGTACGCTACTTCCCGTCGGCTGCTTTCAGCAGGCAGGTAATCGTCACTTCGCTCCCGGGCGTGCCCTGTACCGACAGGCTCCCCCCGTCC
>CAYXMK010000190.1:0-5259 GCA_964465905.1 uncultured Ignavibacteriaceae bacterium
CGTGGACATCGTGGTGTGTCCGATTTTGCTTGCGAGACTTCTCGGAGCCCGGATCCTGCTTGCCACGAATGCCGCGGGGGGCATCAACCGGAACTACCGGCCCGGCGATCTGATGGCGATACGCGACTGCCTGAGTTTGAGTCTGCTGGGTGTGCCTGCAGTGGATCAGATCGGAGACACGACCCAGGCGCACGTGGAATACCGCGGGGGGATCCAGAACGCTGCGCGGTTTCTGATGGATCCCGCAATTCACGCGCTGATTCTGGAACAGGCCCGGAAAGAACGAGTCACACTGCACTCCGGCACGTACTGCTGGCTTCAGGGTCCCTCGTATGAAACGGCGGCTGAGATCGAAATGCTCCGGCGGGTGGGAGCTGATGCGGTCGGCATGTCAACAGTCCCGGAACTCATCACCGCCCGTCAGCAGGGGATGAAAGTAGGAGCACTCTCGCTTATTTCCAATCTGGCGACCGGCATTACGCCCGAGAAGCTCAGCCACGCCGATGTCACCGCAACTGCCGGAAGTGCCAGGGCGTCATTCGTTACTCTCCTGCAAAGTATTCTCTTCCGGCTCTCCTAGGACCCCTTCCGCGACCTCATCTACGCGCAGGCGGGCATCGCGTCCCCCAAAACGGGCGCGAGCGTCTGTCCTAGCACACTTCAAGTCCCGCACAATCGCGTTTCAGAAAGTCCGGAGTCCCGCTTCAACAGCGGTTCAGTCTCACTCTTCGTTTCAATGCATGGGCAGCTTGTCGAGGATCATGAGGAGCATCAACAGCGGGAGATAGAAGAGGGATGCGAAGAACACCTTGCGCGCAAGGACATTCACAGAGCGCCCCTCCCTTGGGGTTCGAGCGAACGAGAGGAACTGCACTCCAGTCCCGAAGAACGCGAGTCCCAGAACCAGAGCACCGGCGGCGTAGATGGCACCGGCGACATCCGCAGTCCAGAGACCAAGACTGACGAGGGTCAGTGCGGCGGTATGGAGGACGATCACAAGGCCGGTTTTTCGCCCGGAAGCGTCGCTGACCGGGAGTGTCCTAAAGCCCGCCCGCGCGTAGTCGGTCTTGTACATCCATGCGAGTGAGAGGAAATGGGGAATCTGCCAAAGAAAGAGGATCCCAAACAGAATCCAGCCGCCCGCACTCACCTCTCCCGCACCCGCCGCCCAGCCGATCAGGGGAGGGAGTGCGCCCGGGACGCTCCCCACGAGGGTCGCAATCCAGGTTGATCGCTTCAGGGGGGTATAGGCAAGAAGATAGAAGACAACCGTCACGGCTCCGAGGAGTGCTGCCAGGGCATGGGTTGCTGCATGGAGCAGTACGAGTCCGCCTCCGACCAGGGCAAGTCCGAGAACGAGGGCTGTGCTTTCCGGAATGCGGCGCGCCGGTATGGGGCGCCGCTCCGTTCTCTTCATCGCTCCGTCGTACACGTGTTCCGCGACCTGATTCAGGGCTCCCAGCCCTCCGCCGATCATGAACGTTGCAATTCCGGTGGTTGCGAACGGGATCCATGCGAACGTCGGAACGGCAAGGTAGAACCCGCACAGCGAGGTGAGGACAGACAGGCCGGTCAGCTCAGGTTTTGTGAGTCGGAAGTAGTCGGCAGCCGCACTTCGTGCTTGAACCTTCTCAGCCATGGCGCACGGACTTCATGTACTTGGGGACCCCCCGTGAAGAGTGTTCTCCAGTGTTGAAGGTACGATTCCGCTGCGGAGCATTCAACTCCTCATCTCTGTTGCAGCTTCAGGCACGAAGTGCTATATTGCGTCCACTCTATCGAGTTTCGAGCAGCCAACGACATGAACTGGATCGACTTCCGCGATCTCCCCTCCGTTGACAACGGATTCACCTCCCTCTTCCTTGAGTATGTGACGTTTGAGGAGGGTGTACGCAGATACTTCGCGGGTAATATCCGGGACGACGAGGTGTGGCGCACGCACCTGGAAACGGTCGCCTCCCGCACTCTACCTCGCTCGCAGGTGGCGCGCGTCCTCACGCTTCAAAACAGGGATTTTCATTGCGGCGTCAAGACTCTTGCCAACATCGATCTCCTCCACAACGACAACACGGTCGCGGTGGTGACGGGTCAGCAAGTCGGAGTCCTCACAGGCCCCCTCTACACGTTGTACAAAGCCATGACGGTGCTGAAGCTCGTCGACGATTTGGCTGCACGGTTTCCGGAGTACAGCTTCGTGCCGGTCTTCTGGCTTGCGGGGGAAGACCATGACTATGAAGAAGTCCGCGTCATCGGTTTGATCAACCGCACCAACGATTTCCAGCGTGTGCGTATCGGGGGCGAATCGGAAGACACGACGGTGAAGGGACCTGTCGGCATACGACAGCTGGATGAGGAAATTGGGGCGTTCCTGACCGAGGTGGAGGCGACCCTGACCCCTACGGAATACACGCCCCGCGTGCTGGAGCTTCTGCGCACAGCGTACCAGCCCGGTATGACCCTCAACCGTTCATTTGTCCACATGATGAACGATCTGCTGGAAGATTCCGGCATGATCTTTCTCGATCCCAACGACCGCGATCTGAAACAACTCCTTGTCCCCATCTTCCGTCGGGAGCTGGAACAAACCCCCCGCATCTGTCAGCTTGTCATCGATCAGAGCGCCGAGCTCGAGAAGCGGTACCACGCGCAGGTGAAACCGAAGCCCGTCAATCTCTTTCTGTTGCATCAGGAGGGGCGTTACCTTCTGGAACCCCGAGGAGCCGGATTCGCGCTGAAGGGGACGCGGCAGCACTTTTCCGCTCAGGATCTGTTTCAACTGCTCGAGAGCGATCCCCAGTATTTCAGTCCGAACGTCGTCCTCCGTCCCATCTGCCAGGACACTCTCCTCCCCACCGTCACCTACGTGGCCGGACCGGCGGAGGTGGCGTACTTCGCCCAGATCAAGCCAGTCTTCGAGCATTTCGGGCTTCCCGTTCCCCTGGTGTATCCACGCGCCAGCGCAACCCTCATAGAAGACAAGGTGAAGGCTGTATTCGAGCGTTACGGCCTGGGGCTACCGGATTTCTTCCAGGACGTGGAGCTCATCAAGAGGGGGGTAGCGGCCAAGCTGTCAGCTCTCCGACTGGATGAGGTTTTTGGAGGTACGCGCGCCACTCTGGCGGAAACCCTGCAAACCCTCGGAGAGGCACTCCGGACGATCGATCCGACGCTTCGGGATGCCACGGACACGGCCGCCCGGAAGGTCGAGCACCAGATTCAATCGCTCGAACAAAAGGCCATGGCGGCCCAGGTCCGCCGGAATGAGGCAGCGCTTCGCCAGATCGAAAAAGCTGCCGCTCATGTGTTTCCGCGATCGAATTTCCAGGAGCGGGAACTGAATGTCGTTCACTTCCTCAATCGGTACGGCATGGAGTTTTTGCGGTGGCTGAGGGGTGAACTGGTGATCGACCGCTTTCGGCATCAGATCATCAGTCTGACGTAGTGCGGAAGAGCCACAGAGAGAGAAGACCGCGGGGTGTTCATCACGGCTCGACGCGGGCACCATGTCTCACGACTTCGAGGTCTCAACCGTTGATCGTGCTCCCGGTCGCTGGATCGAAGAAGTGAGCCCGCGTCATGTCGAAGGAGAGTTCTACGAGTTTCCCGACCGGCGGTTCCTGATCCACCACGAGCCGCGCGACGTACTGCGGCCCCCCTTTTGGTGGATTGAAATACAAATACACTTCGTTTCCCATCGGTTCGACGACTTCCACGCTTGCCTTCACCCGACATCCCACCGTCCGCCCGCGGCCGGTGCGGTTCAGAGCGATATGCTCCGGACGGAGACCCAGCACCACCGGTTTTCCTGCGTAGGCCCGCATCGTGCGTGAGATTCCGGGCGGAAGCGGCAGTGCCCAATGCTTCTGCTCGTCCCAAAAGACCAGCCCGCGATTCTGACGGATTGTCCCCGGGATGAAGTTCATCGCCGGACTCCCGATGAATCCCGCGACAAACCTGTTGACCGGGTGATTGTAGAGTTCCAGCGGCGTGTCAATTTGCTGAACGATGCCGTCCTTCATCACGACAATCCGGTCTCCCATCGTCATCGCTTCGGTCTGGTCGTGCGTGACGTAGATCATCGTTGTCGCAAGCCGCTGGTGCAGCTTCGAGATCTCCGTCCTCATTTGAACCCGGAATTTCGCATCGAGATTGCTCAGGGGCTCGTCAAAGAGGAACACCTGTGGTTTCCGCACGATCGCCCGACCAACCGCCACGCGCTGCCGCTGGCCGCCGGAGAGCGCCTTGGGCTTTCGATCGAGCAGCTCTTCGATGCCGAGAATGGCCGCTGCTTCTCGCACCCGATCGTGGATTTCTTTCTTCGGGAAATGCCGCAACTTGAGGCCGAACGCCATGTTGTCGAACACACTCATGTGAGGGTAGAGAGCGTAGTTCTGAAACACCATAGCGATGTCGCGGTCTTTCGGCGGGACATCATTGACCAACCGGTCACCGATGTAAATCTCGCCCTGACTGACTTCCTCCAATCCGGCGATCATGCGGAGCGTGGTTGTTTTGCCGCAGCCCGACGGGCCCACGAGCACGACAAACTCCTTGTCGGCAACCGAGAGATTGATCTCGTGGACTGCGACAACACCTCCCTCGAATACCTTCTTGACGTTATCAAGCCGTACGCTTGCCACGGTTCAGCCTCGCATTCGAGCTATGAAGGGTTCCTGTGTTCGGAGCGTCTCTTGCCGGGAATAATATAGCAAATAGTCCTTGAATGACAAGATTCGCGCGGTCTCTGCCCGTATATCGGAGAACAACGCAGAAACTTCAGTCCCCGCTCAGTGAGGAACCACTGGCGGGGACACGCAAGCGAGGAGGCTCAGGAGGGGCGTCGTCCTCGATCGGGGCGACCCCTACCGTGATCGGGTCGGGGCCGGCGGGGCTTGCTCCGCTCCATTTCCGCCGCAGCATTCTCGCCGCCGGGAAGGAGGGCTTTCCTGCTCAGATTCAGCCGTCCCTCTTCGTCGATCTTCATCAGCTTCACCTCAATCTCATCCCCCACTCTCAGCATGTCGGAGACGTTTTCCACGCGTTTGACGTCGAGCTGAGAAACATGGACAAGCCCTTCCTTGCCGGGGAGGATTTCGACGAACGCCCCGAAATCCATGATTCGTTTCACCGTTCCCCGGTAGGTCTTTCCCACCTCGGGCACTTCCGCAAGTCGAGTGATCGCCGCAATGGCCTTTTCTGCAGATTCCTTGCCCACGGCGGCAACGGTCACCGTCCCGTCGTCCTCCACGTTGATTTCTG
>CAYXMK010000191.1:0-5247 GCA_964465905.1 uncultured Ignavibacteriaceae bacterium
GTCCCGTTGATGCATCCACACCGGACGGGACATCCACAGCCACGACGGGCACCTTGCGGCGGTTCATCCAGGCAATCACCGCGGCATACGGTTCCTTGACAGAGCCCGTGAATCCGGTTCCGAGCAGCGCATCAACGATGAGATCGGGCGTCGGGAGACGGGAAAGCAGGCGAGGACCGAAGCGGCGGAGCGACAGGCGGGGCATCCCGCGGCGGGCACAGGCCATGAGCACACCGAAATTCGTTCGGGCATCGTCCGGGAATTGCCGGGCAGAGCCAAAGGTCACAACGTCGACGTTCGCACCTTCGTTCAGGAGATGCCGGGCGATGACAAAACCGTCACCGCCGTTGTTCCCCTTCCCGCAGAAGATCAGCACACGCTTCCCGCGCAGCGGTCCGAAACGGTCCACCATGAGATGCGCAATCGACGTTCCCGCATGCTCCATGAGCACGGTTCCGGGGATGCCGTAGGTACGGATAGCAGCCCGATCCAGCGACTTCATTTCTGCAGATGTGACGACGGGCTGCATAGAAGTTTCGATTCCTCCAGCAGGATCACAGCAACCGCTGAGCAAAGTTGACGATCAAGGATGGCAGTACACCGATCTGCAGTACGAAGAATGCCGCGACGGTGACGGAGACCATCGCCGGCAGCGACGGCTCCGCTTCGACATCCGCCTGGCCTTCGCGGAAGTACATCACCACAACGAGACGGAGGTAGTAGTAGACCGAAACGAGACTCGTGAGGACGCCGATGACAGCCAGCCAGACGAGATCTGCTTCGACGGCAGCGAGAAACACGTAGTATTTGCCGACGAATCCTGCAAACGGTGGAATGCCTGCGAGCGAAAACATGAACACGGACATGAGCGCGGCCAGGTACGGCCTCCGAACACTCAGCCCTGCATAGTCATCAAACGTGAGCTTTGTTCCGTACCGACCTTCCACAAAAGAGACGATGCCGAACGCTCCGATGTTCATCACCGTGTACGCAGCGAGGTAGAACAGGATTCCTGATTCCCCCTTGACGTTGCCGGCGGCCAGACCGGCCAGCATGTAGCCAGCGTGGGCGATGCTCGAGTACGCCAGCATGCGTTTCACGTTGGTCTGGGCAATGGCCGTCACATTCCCGACCACCATGGAAACAGCCGCCACGACGGCGATCACATCGCCGAGCTTGGCGCCGGCGAAGTCGAAGCTTCGCAGAAACACCGAAACGAAGGCCGCAAAGCCGGCCGCCTTCGCGGCAGTGGACATGAAGCCGGTCACCGGTGTCGGAGCTCCTTCGTACACATCGGGTGCCCACATGTGGAAGGGGACTGCCGCCACCTTGAAGAACAAGGCGACCGCCAGCATCACGGCTCCCAGCAAGAAGAGGAGATTGTCCGCATGAGAGGCGAAGGATTGCGCGATGACCGGCAGGCTCGTGCTTCCCGTCGTTCCGTAGACCAGCGCAATGCCGTAGAGGAGGAACCCCGACGCAAAAGCGCCGAGGAGGAAGTACTTCAGAGCCGCTTCGCCCGCATGCTCCTCCGTCCGGAAGAAGCCGGCGAGGACGTAGAGGCAAATCGACATGAGTCCCAGTCCGAGGAAGATGGCGATCAGATCGATGGCGGAGGCCATGATCATCATGCCGGCGATCGCGAAGACCACAAGGACATAAAATTCGCTCCGTTCATTCCCCTCGCGCCGCAGGTAGTCCCGGGCCAGAATCATCGTGAGCATCCCTGCTCCCAGGAAGAGGAGCGTGAAGAAGCTTCCGTACTCTCCGTGGAAGAACATGTCGCCGTACACCGGCCGGGCTGTTCCGTACTGGAGCATCGTCAGCACGGCGGCGGCTGCAAGCCCAATCACGCCGATGGCGAACGAGAGCGTCGCACCTGGTCTTCGGATGGCCGACGCTGTTAGCATGAGGAGTGCCGCTCCCGCTACCGTCAGCAGCGGTGCGCTGTACCAGAGATCCAGGATCGTCAAGTTCATCGTAGCCGTCAAAGACACGTGAATGCAAAGTACCAAACAAACGAGGGAGAAGCAACAAAGTGCTTCTGTCCAGAGCCCTCCCCGGGCTCGATCGACAGCGTACCGCTTGCAGCCGCCGTCAGCCGGCTGAGAGTACGAAGAGCGAGTCTGTGAGCCCCCCTAACGCCTTCGCGTGGGGCGCCGCTTCGAACGCCTCGCAGGTCCGCGAGGAGGCGAGGTCGGCCCCTTCCCCCGCGACGCGGACGAAGATGAATCGACCGCCTCACGCAGCTCGTCCGCAATCGTCCCGCTCCACAACGGCACACGGTCGAAGTAGGCAGCACGGCCGAGGATGTGGGCCGCCACGGGTGCCGTCAGGAAAAGGAAGACGATTGTCGCAATGGCGCGACTGGTAATGGCCAGATCGTCGAAGAACAGGACGGCGGCAACGAGAATGAGGCCGACGCCGAGCGTCGCGGCCTTGGTGGTCGCAGACATGCGGAGAAAGATGTCGGGCATCCGGAGGATGCCGACGGCGGCAACGACCATGAAGAGCGCGCCGGCGACCAACAGCACGAGCGTGAGGACTTCCATCACCGGTAGATCCTCCTCCGCAGGTAGAACGCAAAGCCGATGGTCCCCACGAACGACACCAGGGCCAGAATGATCGCCACATCGAGAAACGACGGTTGGCGGGACGCGATGGCATACACCGCAATCAATCCGATCCCGAGACTTGCCAGGAGCTCGAACGCCACGACGCGGTCAGCAAGACTCGGCCCCTTCGCAAGCCGCACGAACACCAGCACGAGCCCGACACTCAGAAGCGCCAGCACGGCGCCGACACTGACATCGAACGGGTTCATCGCAGAATCTCCAGCAAACGCCGCTCGAATCCCTCTTTGATGTCTCGTTTTGCCTGCTCCACATCGCGGACATACATGCAGTGGACGAACAGCACGCGTCGGTCGTCGCTCACATCCAGACTGAGCGTCCCCGGTGTGAGCGTCAGGATGTTGGCCAGCAAGGTGATCTCGAGATCCGACGCTGCCTCCAGAGGCACTGCGACGATGGCCGGCCTCATGCGATGCCTCGGCGTCAGCACGTCATATGCCACTCTCAGGTTCGCTACCATCAGCTCCTTCACGAAATACGCAAGGAACCCCAGCACGCGCGGAACCTGGAGGAAGTAGGTAGGGGATCCGCCGAAGGCGCGGTGCGTCAGCCAGAGGACACCATAGGCCACCACGAAGCCCTCCAGGAAATTCACCGGAGTGAACTGCGCGGTCAGGGAAATCCAGGCCAGCGCAAGAAAGACGTTGAGCAACAGGTAGCTCATGGACGCACCCCCAGAACGGCCTCGATGTAGCCCGAGGGGTTCAGCAGTTGTTCAGCCGCCCTGAAGGAAAAGGCGAAGAGCGGCTCTCCGAACAGACCGATCGCGACCGTAAACGCCGCAAGGAGGAGAATGGGGAACAGATACCCGAGGCGCTCGACTCGGGTCAGTCCCCCGAGTCCCGCAGGCGATGCCCCGTCCGGAGCCCCCTTCCAGAACACCTCGCCCCAGATCTTCGTCATGGAGAAGACGGTCAGCAGACTTACCACCAGAGCGACGGCCACCATGAGAAACGCCTCCGCGTCGAGCCCCGCCTTCACGACCGCCAGTTTGGCCCAGAATCCCGAGAGGGGCGGAATGCCGGCCAGTGAAAGGGCCGGGATCAGGAAGAGGATCGCCAGCAACGGTGAGGCGGAGTACCATCCCCCCAACCGCTTCAGCTCGAACGAGCCCTGCAGACGGTGAACCACACCGCTGATCAGGAACAGATTCGTCTTG
The DNA here is from genome assembly GCA_964465905.1 of uncultured Ignavibacteriaceae bacterium. Classification (GTDB taxonomy): domain Bacteria; phylum Bacteroidota; class Ignavibacteria; order UBA10030; family UBA10030; genus CAYXMK01. The sequence goes on from CAYXMK010000191.1 coordinate 3,793, forward strand.
ACGATGATGTGGTGGATGACATAGAAGACGGAACCGGCGATAGCCAGCGGCGTGAAGAGCCCCAGTCCCATGATCATGTAGCCGATCTGACTCACGATATGGAACGACAGGATTCTTCGGAATTCCCCCTGTGCCGCCGCTCCGAGAACACCGGTGATCATCGTGAGGCCTGCTACCACGAGAATGACGGTATGCGTAAACCCGATGTCGTGGACGAAGATCAGCGAGAAGACCCGGATCAGCGCGTACACGCCGACCTTCGTCAGCAGTCCTGCAAAGACAGCGGAGACTGCCACCGGGGGCGTGTGGTACGAAGCCGGAAGCCAGAAAAAGAGGGGAAAGAGAGCGGCTTTGATGCCGAACGCAACGAAAAACAGCATCGCCACAATCGAGGCGAGACCGGCCCTCTCCAGGTCCCGGAAATGAACAGCCACGTCCGCCATGTTCAGTGTGCCCGTGATCCCGTAGAGTATCCCGACTGCCGCCAGGAAGATAGCCGACGAGATCAGGTTCAGGGTGACGTACTTGATCGAACCTTCGAGCTGACCCTTCCGCCCCCCGAGCGCCATCAGCACGAAGGACGCCATCAGCATTACCTCAAACCAGACGTACAGATTGAACATATCGCCGGTGAGGAAGGCGCCGGCAACTCCCATGAGCAGAACGTGCAGGAGCGGATAGTAACCGAACCGCTCCCGCTCGGCATCCATGTTCGCAAGGGAATAGATCGCCACGGCAAATCCCGTCAATCCCGTCACGAATACCATGCCCGCGCTGAGCAGGTCTGCCACCAGAGTGATCCCGAACGGCGCCCGCCAGCTTCCAATGAATGTCACCTGCATCCCCCCCTCCCAGACCGCTGCGAGCAGACCGATGCTCGCGGCGAATGAAGCCGCGGCACCCGCCACAGAAAGCGCGCGCTGCCATCGGACGGACCGCCAGGAGAACAGGCAGGCGATCGCTGTCGCGAACGGAAGCACGATGGGAAGCAGGAGAAGAATGTTCATGGTTCCCTAGACCGAGAGGGAGTCCGTTGATTTCATGCTGTCGAGATCGTCCGTCCCGACCGTCTCCGCTGAACGTCGGATCAGAATCAGGGCGAAGGCCTGAACACCGAAGCCGATCACAATGGCCGTCAGGATCAGCGCCTGTGGAACGGGATCGGCGTACATCCCGACCGGGACCTCTGCACCGTCCGGGATGATCGGCGGCGCACCCCTCGTGAGACGTCCCATGGAGAAGATCAGGAGGTTCGCCGCATGCCCCAACAGCACCAGGCCGAAGATGAGCTTCACAATGCTACGGCGCAGCATCATATAGACGCCTCCCGCATACAACACCCCCACAACAAGCGCAAGAAGGAATTCCATCTCACTCCTCCGCCAGAGAGAAGACAATCAGGAGGACCATGCCGACCACCACGAAGTAGACACCGATATCAAAGATCAGAGGCGT
>CAYXMK010000192.1:0-5186 GCA_964465905.1 uncultured Ignavibacteriaceae bacterium
GCACCTCGACTACGAGAAGCTCGATGAGCAGTTCGCGGCAGAGAATCTCGGAGAAACACAAATGCGCGCCTGGATTGAAGAGCTTCTGGAGAATCTGCGGAAGGAAGTCAATGCCCAGCTCTCGAGTTTCTCCCGGATCGCCCGGATCGTCGAGCAGCGGGAGCCGTTTGAGAAGACGCCCACGCAGAAGATCAAGCGGTATCTCTACGCAACACCGGTGCACACGGAGTAGCTTCGAGCAACAAGGAAACCGCTGTACGCACGAAAGCCCGGATCGTCCCGGGCTTTCATATCTGTACGATCAGATCGAACGTCAGTAGCTTTCCTTGGTGAGAACGGTCTTCCCCCGGAACGTGCGGTAGATGATGGCCTTGTAGAGGAGGGCCAATGGCATGCCGCACAGTGCGATCCAGAACATCACTTCGAGGGTGTAGGCGCTTGATGAGTGCCTGAAGGCCGACAGACTGTATGCGGGGTCGAGCGTTGAGGGCACAAGAACGGGGAAAAGTCCGACAGCGGCGGTTCCGATCATCCCCGCCATCATGACGGACGAACTGAGGAATGCGAGGAACGGCCGTTTCCTGCCGAGGAAGATCGGTATCAATACCATTGCGCCCATCAGGAGGATCAGGAAGACCCACCAGAGCGCCTTCCCTGTCATGCCGGTGAAGAGATGCGGCACTGCGAAGAACGAGATGAAGGAACTCACGATGTAGAGTGAAGCGAAGGCGATCCAGTACGCCTGTGCTGTTCCGATCATCCGGCGCTGGTGGTCTCCCTCCGCTTTCACGGCCATCCAGAGTGCGCCGTGCAGCGTGAAGAGCACCACGGTCAGGATGCCGACCATCAGGGCATAGGGATTCAGGAGCGTGAAGAACGTTCCGGTGAACTCTCCCCGCTCATCGATCGGGACACCGTGCAAGATGTTGCCGAAGGCGACGCCGAGCAGGAGAGCGATGACGAGACTGCCGCCGGCAAAGCAGAAATCGAAGAACTTCTTCCAGCGTTCCGATTCCACCTTGGCTCGGTAGTCGAAGGCGATGGCTCGTGCCGTGAGAGCCACGAGAAGGAGAATCAGGGCGAGGTAGAATCCGCTCCAGACGGCCGCGTAGACGGGCGAAAAGGCCGCAAACAGCGCTCCACCTCCCGCAATGAGCCAGACCTCATTACCGTCCCAGAACGGTCCCACAGAATTGATGTTGATCCGCCGCTCTTCCTCCGTTCGGGCGAAGAAATGAAGAATGCCCACGCCCAGATCGAAGCCGTCAAGAATGGCGTAGCCGGCGAAGAGAACGCCGACCAGTGTGAACCAGATGGTTTGGAGAGTTTCAAGATCCATGGCGTGCTCCCTTTCAAGCGGATACCGGACCGGGGCCCTGCTTCACTTTTCTCACGACCAGGTAGATGTAGGAAATGCCCATGGCCGCGTAGATGAAGAAGAAGAGAACAATGGCGAAGAGCACCATCTCTGCCGACACGGTGACGGACACTGAGTGCTCTGTTCTCAGGAGATGGTAGACGGTCCACGGCTGACGGCCCACTTCCGCGGCCATCCATCCCAGTTGACACGCCAGCACCGGCAGGGGAATCGACCAGAGGAGCGCTTTCAGCACCAGGCGTTTCTCCCAGAGAGTGTTCCTCCAGAGGAAGAAGGCGGCGATGCCCATGATGAGAATGAACCACAGGCCCAGGATGACCATGTTGTGGTACGAAACGAACGTCAGGAAGAGGGGGGGTACCTCATCCGGCGGGAACTCGTCGAGTCCCTTGATCGGAGCGTTCACATCGCCGAAGGCAAGCCAGCTCAGTACGCCGGGGATCTCGATTGGTGCTTTCAGCTGGGGCGGACGGTCGGTCGGCACGGCGAAGAGCACGATCGGAGCGGCGGTCTGCGTCGTGTAGATGCCCATGATCGCGGCGAACTTCTCCGGCTGGGTGGCGGCGACCTGCTGGCCGTGCGTGTGACCGGACGGGAAGACCTGGAGAACGGACGTGATGACGCCGAACACGACCGAGATCTTCATCGCTGCCCGCGCGAAGTCGTTTGTCTTGTCCTTGAGGAGATAGTAGGCGGCAATGCCGGCAACGAAGAAGGAGCCGGCAATGAGCGTCCCGATGACCGTATGGAAGAAACGGGGAAGCGTGGAGGGATTGAACACCGCAGCCCAGAAATCCACCATCTCGGCCCGTCCATTCTGGATGACAAAGCCTGCCGGCGTCTGCTGCCAGCTGTTCGCGACGATGATCCAGAAGGCGGAAATCGTCGCTCCCACCGCTACCATGAGGATCGAGAAAAAGTGGACTCCCTTGGAGACCCGTCCGCGGCCGAAGAGATACAATCCCAGGAAGGTCGATTCCATGAAGAAGGCGAACACCGCTTCCGCAGCCAGAGGTGCCCCGAAGACGTCGCCGACGAACCGGCTGTACTGGCTCCAGTTTGTGCCGAACTGGAACACCATGACAAGTCCCGTGGCGACACCCACGGCAAAGGTGAGACCGAACAGCTTGCCGAAGAAGCGACCCATCTCTTCGAACGTGGCGCTCTTCTGTCTCCATGCCTTGCCCTCGATGACGACCAGCAACCAGGCAAGTCCGATGGAAATGGTGGGGAAAACGAAGTGGAACGCAACGGTCATGAAGAACTTGATACGAGCAAGGAGAATCACGTCTTCCATACCGGGCTCCTTTGGTGAGTCTCTTGTCAGAATTCGTCAGGCGGGACTTCAGCAAAACCTGAAATCGAGGGAGACACTGTCAATTCTACTCTGAAGTGATGATAACTGCAAGTATGCCCCATCGGCGGTGCATTCCGATTTCGAGGCCGAATGCCGACCAGACTTGTTCCCCTCTTGGTGTTTCGGAGGACTCTCCACCGGGCATTTCGATTCCGGGCGCGCGGTGAGTCTCTTCGCCAACCCAGTCCTTCAAGTGCTCCACGGCGCTTGTCGTTCGGCATCGGCAGCGTCACGGTATGACTTATGATGATGCCGTCCCTGACGGCGTTGCGCTTGCGGGAGCGGCCCCGTTCCCAGATTTGACAAAAGCGTGAAAGGGCATTCTCTCTTGCATAGTATTGCTGGAAATGCTATACTTAAGGCCAGAGCATCCTTCCCCGACGCGCAGAACCGGCACACACCGCTCTCCTTTCTCCTCCAGACTCCCGAAGCGCGCGCATCCGGATCCGGCTTCGCTCCATCGATAGATCCCGAACCCAGGCGGGAAATCGATGATAAAAGGAAGCGAGTTGTCACTCTTCTGTTGTTGCCCTCGTTTCTCAGCCGGCAACATCGACGCCATCTACGACCTATCGAAACACTTCAGGGAGAAGTGCCATGAAGACCCACGGCATGGTGGTCGCGCTGCTTCTTACGCTTTCTCTGTATCCGGCGGTACTCACTGCCCAGCCGAGAACCCCTCCCCCGGCCTCCGACTACTCGGGAACGTCCGGGCTGACGGGACACTGGGATCTTTCGGCACAGGCGGTGACCAGTGGGGTGCCGAATCTTGTCTCGGGTGGCCCCGACCTGGAGTTCGGATCGGGGGATGCGGCACCTACTGTCGTATCGAATTGGCACAACGGTAATGCCGCTCTCCAGTTCGATGGCACTGATGACTACGCGACGATTCCGGGGAACATCCTTGACTTGATCAGTAGTAACAACGGCAGCATCTGGGTGGTGTTCGAGCTGAATTCGATCGGCACCAACGCAAGTCCGATCAACCACAATGACGCTCTCATTACTGGCGGACACGCCGGGATTTTCGTGAGCGACGATGCTGGATCGGCGAGTATTCACGCGCACAACTGGGGCGACTTCGTCCACGCGTTCTCAACCAGCGCTCTGTCCCCGGCTACTGATCCGCATTTCTTCGGATGGGAACATTTCGGTGGCACGTACCTTGCTGGCTCAATCGATGGAGCATCTTCAGCTCCCGTGGATGCGTATCCGACCTGCTCAAGTCCTCCGTCTCCTGTCAACGTCGGCAGGAACACAGCGCCCGACCCGGACGTCTTCCTCCATGGGAACATCGCCGAAATTCTGACGACCAATGAGTCTTTGGGGACAACGGAATGGAATCTGTGGGTCAACTATCTCAGTGCTCGGCATGACATTACTATCCCATCTTGTTGCGACTTGTATGCCGGGGATCAACCGGCGAACGGGAACTATGACCGGAACATGTCGGGAATCGGAATGGGTGCGTACGGGATTACGGCGGGCCGGTCTGACGGGCTCGTTCTTACAGACCAGCAGACCGAACAGAGTTTCCTGCAGGATGACGGAGATTATATGCTTGGTGGCTACAGCGTGGCGGCAAATAGCGTTGTGACGGTATCTTCGACGAATGCTCACTACAGGTGGGCAAGAACCTGGTTCATCGATGTGACTGATGTTCCGGCAGGAGAAGGAGGGACAACGGGTGGCGACGTGGATGTTTCATTCGATTTCAGCGAAGGGGGGTTTTCGATCACACCGTCCGGCACGTACTATCTTCTCCGTTCTACAGACGGCGGCGCAGGCTGGACCGAACATGCTAGTACAACAACTATCAACGGTGACCAGGTGACGTTCGCTGACGTTGATGTGTTGACTCTGGATGGATGTTTGATCACCATCGGTGCGACGACCGAAGGGGCCTTGCCGGTCGAGCTTTCGCTCTTCGTGGCTGTACCTGAGATGAATTCAGTGCGTCTGGAGTGGAGGACGGCTACCGAGGTGAACAACTACGGCTTCGAGGTGGAACGGGCTGTGGCAGATCGGCACGGAAACGGCGGTGCGTGGTCAACCATCGGCTTCGTCCCGGGAAACGGCACAACACAATCCCCCACTGTCTACACGTTCACGGATACTCCCCCGGCATCGGGCACGTACTGCTATCGCCTGAAGCAGATCGACCTTGATGGTACAGAGGAGTATTCTTCAATGGTGACGGTCAAGATCGGCCCTGTCCCCGCAGACTTGTGCCTGGACCAGAACTATCCGAATCCGTGCAACCCGTCCACGACGATCCGCTTCGGCCTTCCGGAACCGGGGCATGCACACGTTGTCGTCTACAACATCCTAGGGGAGGAAGTGGCGACGCTCGTCGACCGTGCCATGGGAGCCGGTTACCACGAAGTGAAATTCGGTGCCGCGCACCTCACCAGCGGGTTCTATGTAGTTCGCCTCGAATCGGGCGGGTCC
>CAYXMK010000193.1:0-3415 GCA_964465905.1 uncultured Ignavibacteriaceae bacterium
CCGGACAAGTTGACGGATATTCTTGCCCCCGGGTCCGATGAGAGCGCCAATCATGTCCACGGGGATCATGATGGTCTGCAGCCGGGGAGCGTACTGGGAGAGCTCGGGACGCGGGTCGCGCAAGGTATTCGCCATGACGTCCAGGATGTAGAGACGTCCGTCCCGGGCCTGCAGAAGAGCCGTCCGGAGCACGTCGAGGGCGATTCCCTTGATCTTGATATCCATTTGGAACGCTGTGATTCCTTCCCTCGTCCCGGCGACCTTGAAATCCATATCTCCCAGATGATCCTCGTTGCCGAGGATATCACTGAGGACCGCCACCCGGTCACCTTCTTTCACAAGTCCCATGGCAATGCCGGCCACTGACTTCCGCAGCGGAACACCGGCATCAAGCAAGGCCAGCGTGCCGGCGCAGACCGTCGCCATCGACGAAGATCCATTGGACTCGAGGATATCCGAAACGACCCGGATGGTGTACGGAAACTCCTTTTCGGCCGGGATCATGTTGACGAGCGCGCGTTCCGCGAGGTTGCCATGTCCGATTTCCCGGCGGCTGGTCCCTCCCATTCTCCCGACTTCGCCAACGCTGAAATGAGGGAAATTGTAGTGAAGCATGAACCGCTTCGTTGTCTCCGGCAGAAGGCCATCAAGGATTTGCTCGTCCATCTTCGTTCCGAGGGTCGCCGTCGTCAGACTCTGCGTCTCCCCTCGTGTGAACAGGGCTGAGCCATGCGTCCGGGGAAGGATGCCGACCTCACACGTGATGGGACGGATATCTTTCAGACCTCTGCCATCGAGCCGGGTACCTCGCTCCAGGATCGTCGTCCTCATGGCGTTCCGCTCAAGATCATGCAGGATTTCTCCGATGAAGAGGGCCTGATCGGGGTACTGCTCTGCCAAGGCGGTCTGAACCTCCTCGTAGACTTCCGCAGTGGCCTTCGACCGCTCATCTTTCGACAGCACCGTACGACTCAGTTCCTGCAGGCGAGCAGCGGCAAGGCGAGTAACGGCATCGACCAGACCCTCGGCGTACGGTTGCGGCAAGATCTCACGCTTGACCGGCTGGATGACTCTTACGAGTTCCATCTGCGCTTTGCAGAGTTCCTGAATGGCCTGGTGTGCAACCTGCAATGCTTCCAGCATATCGGCTTCGGAGACTTCGAGGGCTTCTCCCTCAACCATGACGATGGAATCCATGGTGCCCGCCACGGTCACATCCATGTCACTCCGCTCCAACTCAGAATAGGAGGGATTGATGATGAACTTGCCGTCGATCCTTCCCACCCGCACTTCGCCGATGGGTCCGTCAAACGGGATATCGGATACCATCAGCGCTGCAGACGCGGCACACGCTCCCAGCGTGTCGCCGTCGTGCTCCATGTCGGAGGAATAGACGGTCACGACCACCTGGGTTTCGTTGAAGTAGTTCTTGGGAAACAGCGGACGGATGGGCCGGTCGATGAGGCGCCCGGAGAGGATTTCCTTCTCCGTGGGTCGGCCTTCGCGCTTGAAGAACCCTCCCGGGATCTTCCCCGCCGCGGCCGTTTTTTCCCGAAATTCAACCTGCAGCGGCAGAAAATCGCGCTGCTCCTTCTCATCGTGTGCGCTGACGACAGCAGCAAGCACCATGGTGTCGGCGAATCGGACCATGACGGCTCCGTCGGCCTGTTTTGCATAGCGGCCCGTTTCAAACGCGAACGTCTTTCCGCCGATCTGGACTTCATTCGTAACGATCATACACGTCTCTCATTCTGCTCTCGGTGAGCTGTCTCCGGAGACCTCAGGGCCTGCCGGTCTTGGTTATTTTCGGATATCGAGCTGCTCGATGACAGTTCGGTATCGCTCAATGTCTTTTCGCATCAGGTAGTCCAGCAGACGTCGCCGCTTGCCCACGAGCTTCAGCAGACCCAGCCGCCCATGATGGTCCCGCCGGTGCTGGTCGAAATGCGGACTCAGGGCATTGATGTGGGCCGTCAGGATCGCGATCTGGACTTCCGCAGAGCCCGTATCGGTAGGTGTCTTGCCGAATTTCCTGATCAGTTCGAGCTTCTCTTCGCGCGAGATAGGCATTGCCGTTCCTTCCTGAAATGTTCACACGTTCTGTCGTACTACTCTGATATTCCGGGGCGCTCTCCCCCGCGATCCTTCTCCGCCGCCGCTCTCAGTTGGAGCGCCTGCTGTTTGTCCTTGTGCATCTGGTGAATCAAATCCTCGGGCGTCTCGAATTTCAGCGCGTCCCGCAAACGTTCGCGGAATCCGACAGAAACGGTTTCGTCATAGATGTCCCGGTCGAAATCGAGATAATACACCTCCACAACCCTCCGGCCATCGGTTTCGAAGGTCGGCCGGACCCCCACGCTTGCAACGCCGAAGGCTTTCTCCCTTTGGACGGTCACGTCGACGAAATAGATGCCGTTGCGCGGAACCGCCTTCGCGGGATCGGGCAGTTGGAGATTTGCCGTCGGGTAGCCCAGCCGGCGTCCCCTGCCGTTCCCCCGCACGACCCGCCCCGAGAGCAGGTACGGGCGACCCAGCAGTACGGCGGCGCGTGCAACACGACCCTCCTGGAGATGGGTTCGGATCCCGGAACTGCTCACGACCTCCCCGTCGACGGACACGGGATTGAGGGCGACCACCGAGAATCCGAACTCCCGACCCAGCTGGTGCAGTACTTCGACGCTTCCCTTCCGGTCTCTGCCGAAATGGTGGTCATACCCCTCGACCACCTCGCTCACCCCGATTCCCCCGACGATGAACGTCTGATAGAATTCCCGGAATGAAATCCTGGAGAACTCCGGCGTAAACGCAAGAACGAGCGCCACATCGATTCCCAGCGATTCGGCAATTGAGAGCCGTTCCTCGAGCGTCGAGAGAATGGCGGGAGCGTCTTTGCCGTTCTGAAGAACCTGGCGCGGGTGCGGGTCAAACGTGACCATCACACTCCGGCCTCCCCTCGCCTCCGCCCGCTCTTGCACTTCCCTCAGAACGGAGCAATGCCCCCGGTGCATTCCGTCGAAGGTGCCGACGCTGAGAACGCTGTTCTTGTTGAGTGTCACGTCGCCGACAGATCGTGCAACGATCACCGGTCCATCCCTCCCGCGGGATGGGGGGGCAACGCCATCCGCTCGAGATCATCGATGCTCAGAGCATCGTTGACACTGTAGGAACCGATTTTTGTTCTGCGGAGCTCGCGAAGCGTTGCTCCGCATCCGAGCCGCTGGCCGAATTCATCCACGAGCGAGCGGATGTACGTCCCTTTGGAGCAGCGGACGCGGAAGTCGACGAGCGGAAGCCGAAAGGCCGTCAAGGTGAACTCCATGACCTCGATTTCGCGCGGCGTGCGCTCCACCGTGTGTCCCCTGCGCGCATAGCGGTACAGAGGTTTGCCCGCATGCTTCACGGCGGAGAACATGGG
>CAYXMK010000193.1:3425-5144 GCA_964465905.1 uncultured Ignavibacteriaceae bacterium
CCCGCCGCCGCTGCCGCCCCTCGAGGCCAGCCGCGGTCTCGCGGAGCACCTGTTCGCTCAATCCTTCCCACGGGTGTGAGGCCAGCACTTTGCCTTCCGAATCGAAACTGTCGGTACGGATTCCCAGCTCGAGGGTGCCCGTGTATTCCTTCTCCAGAGCGATGAATTGCTCGACATTCCGTGTCTCTGATCCCGTGCACACGATGAGCAGGCCGGTGGCTTGTGGATCCAGCGTCCCGGCGTGACCCACCTTTCGCAGACGAAGGAGGCGCCGGACTCTCTTCACCACATCAAAGGAGGTCCATTCCTTCGGCTTGTCCACGAGCAGGACTCTTCCGTCTGTTGCGCCCCGGCTGCGTGTCTCCTTCTCCGTCCGCCGCGCCATTCATCCATCCCTCTTCTGCCCGTCCTCATCCCGGTGGATCTCGGCAATCAGACGCTCGATCCTCAGAGCATGATCCAGCGTTTCATCGAGAAGGAACGAGATCGCCGGAGTGAACTTCAGCCGCACTCTCGCTCCCAGCTCTGATCGGATCTGACCCTTGTGCTCCTCGAGGACCGCGAGCGTTTCCTCCTTCTGATCCCCCCTTCCGAAAATGCTCACGTAGACTCTCGCAACCTTCAGGTCCGGACTCATGACCACATCCGTTACGGTGACGAATCCTGCCTCCTCCACCGTGAACAGACGCTGGAGCATGAGACTGATCTCATGCCGGATCAGGGAACCGACCTTTTCCTGTCGAACACTCATCGGCACGTCACGCCAGTTTGCGTTTCGTCTCGACCATGCGGAAGGCCTCAATCGTGTCCCCGACCTTGATGTCGTTGAACCCGTCAAGCGCAATGCCGCATTCAAACCCCTGGTCAACGTCCCGCACGTCGTCCTTGAAGCGCTTCAGCGAGCTGATCGATCCCGTGAAGACGACCACGCCGTCTCTGACAAGGCGAACCTTGTTGTTGCGGGCAATCTTCCCGTCCCGCACATAGCAACCGGCGATGGTTCCGATTCTTGAAATCTTGAAGACATCCCGTACGTCCACGGTTGCAAGCACTTCTTCCGAGATCGTTGGCGCCAGCATGCCTTCGAGAGCGCTCTTCACTTCGTTGATCGCGTCGTAGATGATGTTATAGAGCCGGATGTCGATGCTTTCCTGCTCCGCGAGGCGTCGGGCATTGAGGTTCGGCCTCACGTGGAACCCGATGATAACGGCCTGGGACGCCGTTGCGAGAAGCACATCAGACTCCGAGATGCTTCCCACACCCTTATGGATGACGCTGACCTGCACCTCGGCGGTGGAGAGCTTCATCAGCGAGTCGCTGAGCGCTTCGACCGACCCATCGACGTCCCCCTTGACGATCACGCGCAGATCCCGCACCTGTCCTTCCTTGATCCGCTGGGAGATCTCATCCAGCGTCACCATCCGTCGCTGGCGAAAATCCTGTTCCCGCTTCACCTGTTGTCGGCGCAGGCTGATTTCCCGCGTCCGATGCTCATCTTCCATCACCACGAAGAGGTCGCCCGCCTGCGGGATGCCGTCGAAGCCGATCACCTGAACGGGTCGGGAGGGTCCCGCCGCTTCGACGCGTCGTCCTCGTTCATCGAACATCGCCCGCACACGTCCGCTCCACACGCCGCAGACAAAGGAATCACCGATCCGGAGCGTTCCCTTCTGCACCAGAACGGTCGCCACAATACCTTTGCCACGATCGAGTTCTGAC